>CANRVD010000071.1 GCA_947643145.1 uncultured bacterium
GGGGTCTTGTCATCAGAAAAGATGCTGCAACTGTTACAAGGGAAATCCCTGCAATCACCCTCAGGCTGACCGCAACCAGCTTTTTCAGCTTTTCCTGGCTCTTCTCCCCATAATAGTAACTGAGCATAGGCGCTACGCCGTAAGAATATCCTGTATATAAGGAACTTGCAAACATCAGCACATACATAATAATTGTAACTGCCGCAACTCCATCCTCACCGACATAATGCAGCATCGTCCAGTTAAACATCATCGTGATAATCCCGGTAACAAGCGCAGTCGCCATCTCCGAGCATCCGTTAGTAGCTGCATTTGCAAGAACCTTAAAACGGAACACTGGTTTCCTGAAATGCAGCAGACTTTTTTTACGGCTAAAAACAAATAACCCCACAACTGCTGTCACAGAATAGCCAAGACCCGTTGCGATTGCAGCGCCACTGATTCCCATGCCAAACACGGCAATAAACACATAATCAAGCACCATATTCAAGGCCCCCCCTGTCACGGAACAAATCAGAGAGAGATTTGCCTTTTCACTGGCAATCATATAAAGCGTGAAATTGTTCATTAAAAGAATCGGTACAGTAAATACCAGATACCGGCTTAAATATTCCACACAGTACCTTTCCACATCTGCCGAAAGGTTCATGCTGGCAAAAATATGATCCATTGCCAGATATCCAACTGCACACATGACAATCCCTACTACCACATTCACTAAGATCAGGAATGTGAAATCCTGCTTTGCCTCATCCTCTTTCTGTTCCCCCATCTTTTTCATAATAACCGCACTGCCCCCAGTGGCAAGCATGGTGGAGATGGCAGTGACAAGCTGGATGAGGGGCGCTGTCAGGTTGATTGCAGAAAGCGCGTTGGTACCGATCAGATTCGATACAAACAGCCCGTCAACCATTGTGTAAAAAGACATGAATACCGTCATCGCAATTGTTGGCACCGCAAATTTCAAGATATTTTTCAGCATTACAGGTTTTTCGTATACATTTGAGTTTTCCATGAATTTTTCTCCTTTACCTTGTATTTGTTTCTTGTATATGGCATTATAAACCGTACAGTAACTGTTCAGTCAATACACTATTTTTTAATTTTGAGGTGCTTATGAATAAGAAAGACACGTTTCTCACAATTGGCCAGTTTGCAGCCATGCACGGCATTAATAAGAAAACCCTTATGTGGTATGATGAGATTGGGCTGTTCAAACCGGCTGCGATTAATCCCGAAAACGGATACCGCTGCTATAATTACCATCAAAGCCCTATTCTCGAAACCATCCTCCTTTTACGAGAACTGGATGTTTCCATCAATGAAATACAGGATTTCATGAAAAACCGATCCGCCAGCAGCTTAAAATGCCTCCTGGAAGAAAAAATAGCCTGCCTTGACAGGCAGATCACCCATCTACAGGCAGTCCGGACAACTTTATGTACACATCACCAGAATATGGACACCCTGCTAACCATGGACTTATCCGAGATCAGCATCGTTGAAAAGGCTGAGCACTTTCTGGTTACTGTAGACATAGACCGGAATACCTCCTTTGAACAGGAAGTGGAACTTATCACTGCCGAGACCGAAAAATATCAGCTTGGACGTCTCCATAAAGCCTCCTACGGCTCCATGATTTCCGTTACTGACCTGCAAAACAGCAACTTTGACAATTACACCAAACTTTTCATTGAAATCCCTTTTCTACCATACCACGCCGGGCTGCATATCATGCCAAAAGGTAAATATCTAAGAGCCTTCTATAAAGGAGAATGGGACGGCATTCCGAAGCGGTACCAGGAAATCCTTGGTTATGCCAGAGAACATAAGCTGATCCTCCATGGCTTTTCCTATGAAATGGGTATCAACGAAAATGTCATTGACCGGATCGAGGATTACATTGTACAGATTGAAATCCCTGTTACCGGATGAACTGAAATATTTTACATGAATGGTGCCTCTACTTTAATCAGACACCCTGCCAGTGATACGATACCTTTAAAGTAGACAGATGAGATATAAAAATCTGTTACTTTGGAACTATTTTTCATGTGCAGAAAAATAAGGTTTACGCCAGAAGAAAAAGAACAGGCTCTGAAAGCAAACGAATAAACCAATATAAAAAGAGATGGTGTGCATAGAAAAATGCCTGCACTCCAAAGTGGAATGCAGGCATCATCTACACTCAATTTTAGATATTCCACCTATCTACCTGACAAGGGCATATCAATGTAAGGCCTAGATACTTTCATCAATTACTCTGCTATTTTATTATAATCTTCCTACCCCTGCGAATGTATTGCTTATATCATTTCTTGATAAATGATATAAGCAATACTGGTTCACAACTGCATCGCAGACACAATATTCCATTTTACAGTACAGGCAATAAGCATGGGTATTCTATGTGAGGTACTTACAATGTTTTTAATAATTATCACTCGATTGTTAAAATATCAGAAAATCCAGTAATAGTAAATATATCCATCACATCTTCATTTACATTTCTTATCACCATGCTGCCCTGCTTATTCATTGTTTTCTGCGCTGAAAGCAGTATCCTTAATCCTGCCGATGATAAATATTCCAGTGATGCAAAGTCTAAAAACAGCTTATCTATACCGTCAATACTACTTCTTAACTCCGACTCCAGCTGAGGTGCCGTCGTTGTATCCAGCCTTCCCTCCAGCACAAGCGTCAGTGATGTCCCATCCTTTGTCTTAGTAATAACCATAATGTTCTTCCTCCTTATCATATTAACTATACTTTATTCTTTCCCACAGTAATATTCAAAATATTGCTCCTGCAGACAGAGGTAAGTCCCTCTTGACAAATAAAAATCTGCATTTGTCTCATGTTCTCCCCTCAATCTCATAAACTATTTTTAAACTTCCATAATAAATATCTACAAAGAGCAGTGCAGTGATATTGTCATTTTTGTCCTTGACCACCATAATGCTTGACGTCAGATAGCCGTATTTTTCGCTCTGCCTGATAAAGCAGTCTTCCGGCTCTTTCATAATATTTATATTTCATCCTCAAAAAAGTTCAGCCCCTCCAGAGCTTTGATTGCATTTGCAAGGTATCTGTTATCCGTTATATTCCATTTGAATCCCAGACGGTAAAGCACTTCGGTTGTAAAGGCATTGTCATAATCAATCGTGTAGAGTTCCTCCTCATCATGGGAAGTATAGGCAATCAGCCCCGATACCGCATCACTTGTTTCATGTTCTGCCGCATACGCATTGACTGTCTCAATGAATTGATCTCCAGGCATGATTTTAATGTCAAAGCCCCTCTCACGCATTTCATATATCACATCACTCATAAAAATCCTGTGGTTGTTGCAGGCATGGAATACCGTAAACCTGCTATCTGTTCCCGCAAGACAAAGCACTGCTGCCGCTGTTTCATCGATTGGGGAAAATTCAGCGCTTTCATTCATACTATCCATTGGAAATGCGCCAACTGCAGCGTATCCGCGCAGACTCCTTAGAAAACCATTCGTGATAAAGTTTATCTGGAACTCCCCATCTCTTTGGCGGCTCATAAGGTTACCGACACGAACCACTTTCGCATCAAGACCTTTTGCTGCCGCTTCCAGCACGGCACGTTCTGCAAGGAACTTCGTGCGTATATACTCATTGGCAATCCTCTGTCCACAATACAGATCATTTTCAGCAATCTTTTGATCCATCGGCGGCCTGCCGTCTATACCCTCGCCGCCTACTGATACGGTTGAAATCTGTACAAGCCTTCTTTTTGCCGATGAGCAGAGGTCTATCAGATGTTTGACACCGGTTACATTAATTTTTTCTAACATCTCACCCGCCGCAAAATGTTTGACGCAGGCAGCACAGTTTATTAATGTGGTAAAAGGGATGTCTTTTAATCCGTCTACCGCTTCCCTGTCCGTTATATCGCTGTCAATGCAGATAATCCTGTCACCAAACAGCTCCGTATATGGTAAGTCAAAATAATACATCAGCATATTCATCAGACGCCGCTCGCTTGACTCATATCTGCCTTTGCGCACCATACAATAAGCCTTACCGTCGTAACGGTCAAGAAATTCCTTTAACACGTGAATCCCCAAAAAGCCTGTTGCACCCGTAATGAGAATATCACCTAACTCCTCTTTCTTCACCCGGTCAGCATTCCGTCTGTTATTTGCAGCAATCAGCGTATCAATTGCATTGTAGGAATAGTTTGAAAATTCATCTGTATTTTCCTTTTGCTCCTCTTCTCCATATAACGCCCCGGCAAGCGCACGTACCGTAGGATATTTGAAAATATCCGCATACACAAGAGGAATCTTCTCATTCAGGCACATTACTGCAACCTTGGAGGCAGCAAGGGAAGTACCGCCAATTGCAAAGAAATCATCATCGATTCCTACCTTTTCCCGCCCTAATGCCTTTTCAAACAGCTTACACAGTTGTATCTGCGCTCCTGTCTGAGGTGCGGTATAATTGGTGCGTTCTTCTGTCATGGCAGGCTTTGGCAAAGCACGCTTATCAAGCTTTCCGCCAGGCGTAACAGGCATTTTATCCAGATGGGTATAGAACGCAGGCACCATATATTCCGGAAGCAATGGACTTAAAAATTCCTTCCAGTCCTCCTCTTTATATTCTGCACCCGTATAATAAGCTGCAATATATGTTACACCGCTCTGATCTACAGGGATTGCCGCCACCTCACAAACGCCGTCACGTTTCAGAACTGCCCCCTCAATTTCGCCAAGCTCCACGCGGAATCCATTAATCTTAATCTGTGAGTCAATCCGCCCAATATATTCAATATTTCCGTCACCTTTCATCCGTACCATATCGCCTGTATGATACAGCCTTTCCTCATCCCTGCATGTGGCAAAAGGATTTGGCACAAATACGGACGCTGTTTTTTCCGGTAAGTTATGGTAGCCTCTTGCCACCTGCCGCCCTGCCACGCACAGCTCCCCTGACGCTCCCACAGGTACACGCTTTAAGTTCTCATCTACGATGTAACTCCTTACATTAAGCTGTGATTTGCCGATCGGAATTGTTTTATATTCCTTGTCAACCACAAACTCTGTGGACGAAACGGTATTTTCCGTAGGGCCATAGCCATTTATCATCATGTACTTCCTGTCATAATAGCGCTTAAACTTTTCGCCTCCCAGAGTGAGAATCCTTAAAGCGCAATCCCCTGTCAGGGTTTCCGCCACAAGCTCACCCATCTGCGTCGGCATGGTCGCTACCGTAATCGGCTCATTTTCAAAGGTACGGCAGACAGCGACAGCATCCTTCCTGACACTTTCCGGGAAAATATAAAGGGAAGCTCCCACCGTCAAAGGCACAAACAGGTCATGTACCGAAGCATCAAAGCAAAAGGAAGAAAATTCACCATACATATCCTCTGGAACCGTCTTGTGAAAGGTCACTGTATGCTCAATTAATGTCATAAGGTTGCGTTGTTCCAGCATAACACCCTTTGGTTTTCCTGTCGAGCCGGAGGTGTAAATCATATATGCCAGATTCTCCGGAAGCGGCGGCGTCAAATCCGCCTTTCCTGTAAAGCCAAGTCCGTCTTTTTCTATCTCGTCAAGATAAATTACATTCTTGTCATACCCCTCTGTCAGTGGTTGATATTTCCTCATAAGGAGAAGATTTTCACTGCCGCTGTCAGAGAGCATATACTCAATTCTCTCCTGCGGATATTCTGGATCAAGGGGAACATATGCGCCTCCCGCTTTCATAATTCCTACAAACGCCTCCACAAATTCCCTTGTCCTGCCGCATAAAATTCCGGCAACCTTTTCCCGTCCAAAACCATTATTCTTCAGTTTATCAGCTATATGCTCCGACACTGCATCAAGCTCTGCATATGTTATTGTACCGTTCTCATCTTTTACGGCAGTATTGTCCGGATATTTTGACACAGCTTCCCGGAACAGGTCGATAAAAGTCTTCCCCATATACTGCGGCGTATTTACCATCTTATCCTGTTCATCGAACAGAAGGCGTATTTCTGATGGTTCCTTTCCATCAAGGAAAGCCCTTGTGGTGATTTCAAGGTTTTCTATCAGATACTCTGCCGTCTCCTTTTCAAACAAATCACTTCTGTATTCCAGCTCATAGATGTATTCGCCGTTTTCAATGCTCATCATAAGCGATATCGGCTCCTTTGCCGCATTTAAGCCAAGAGGAATTTCTTCTGCATCTTCTCCACAGATTTTAGTAAATTCAAAATTCCCGCCCTGATACACAAACATCGTATCAGGCTTAATATGGAAATTGCGGCTGATTTCCTGAAACGGATAAATATCGTGATCCATCATTCCCATAAGCTGGTTTTTAATTGTCACAAAATAATCTTCCGTATTTTTCGTTGTATCACAAACCACAGGCAATGTTTTGACAAACATACCGATTGTATCAGAAAGACGTGAGTCATTTCTACCATGATAGATGGTTGTAAATACACTTTTGGAGGCAAAATGGTATCTTGCCAGTGCTGCACCAAATATACCTGTGAAAAATACATTCTCTGTGATGCCATATTTCTCACAGATCGCCTGCACAGCTTCCTTGCTGATGACATCACTCTTTCTGCACAAATTCCCAACGCTTGGTGCCTCTTCATTTTTATCAGGATAAAGACTGGTATCCGAGCTGCAGTCTTTCAATACAGAAGCATAAAATTCCTCCGCTTTTTTATACTTTTCTCCCTGTACTGCCTTTTCGTTGTCAAGCGCTGCATCATAGGCAGTATATGCCTCTGCCGTAAGCTTTTCGCCTTGATATGCCCTGTCGATATCCGACAAAATAACAGAAAGAGAGGTGCCGTCTGCAATCAGATGATGCACATCAAGGAACAGATAACTTCCCTCATGTGTCCTATGTATCTCAAAACGGAACAGCGGCTCGTGAAACAGCGGAAATGGTCTTACCAGTTTTTCCCTGTCCATGCCGTCAATAATTTCAGTAGTGTATTCCAAATGATCATTTCTGCGCTGGCGTATTTCACCATCCTCATCCATAAAAAGCTGTACTTTCAGATATGGGTGCACTTCCACTGTCTGCTCTACTGCTTCTTTTAGCCGGATTAAATCTATCCCAGGACTTAGCCGGAACAAATATGGAATATTATAAACCGTTGTTCCCATATTCGCCGTACAGTCTACAAAGATACCTGCCTGTGCGTTGGTAAGAGGATACACCTCCCGTACTTCATGTATCTCGGATTTTTCCGCCCCCAGAAGAAATCTTTCTAACTGGACAACAGTTGGATTTTCCCTGATATCATTTGTCTTGATTGCCACATCAAATTTCTTTGCCAGAAGTACATTAAGTTTTATCGCACTGATAGAAGTCAGTCCCGCAAACTGAATATCCGTCGTTATACCAAACTCCCTGTGCCCGATTGCTTCCGCAATGCAGTCACAAATACGCTGCTGCATTTCATTTTTCGGCGGAATCATTTCCTCCACTGCCTTTTGCGGCTTTGGCAGGGCGCGCTTGTTAACCTTCTGGTTCTGATTTAATGGAATCCTGTCAATCTGCATCGTTACAGCCGGCACCATATACGGCGGCTTTGTTTCCATAATAAAAGCGTTCAGCTTATTAATATCAATCTGCTCATCTGACACAACATACGCAGCAATATATTTCCCGCCGCTCTCCTCATCAAATGCGGCAACTGTAGCATCCTTAATTCCCGGAAAACGCCGGATCACTTCCTCCACTTCCGTGAGCTCAATCCGAAATCCTCTTATTTTTACCTGGGCATCCCGTCTGCCCACAAAAGAAATATTTCCATCATTTAAGCAGCGCACCACATCGCCTGTATGGTACATCCGCTCGTATCCCTCCTGATCGGTATAAGGATTTTTAGCATATACCTCACTTGTTTTTTCCGGACGGTTCAGGTAGCCACGCGACACCTGCTTTCCTGAGACAAGCAGCTCACCGGACGCCCCTGCAGGCAGACGGTGTCCTTTGTCATCGACAATATAGAGCTTCAGATTATCCAGCGGCTTCCCGATGGGAATATCGTCATAATACCGATCTATCTCAAAGATCGTTGTATAAACCGTACATTCCGTAGGCCCATAGACATTGTAAAACTTGATCCCCTCCGGCGGATTTAAAGGAACCAGCTTTTCTCCGCCCGTACTGAGATGTTTTAATGCCTTGCTCTTTATTTCCATTGCAAACTGGCGTCCCACCTGTGTCGTCATAAAGGAATGGGTAATCTGGTTCTCTTCAAAATAATCACTAAGCGCAAGAAGGTCAAGGCGTATCTCCTCTGCAATGATATGTAACTGCGCGCCTGCAGTCAGGGACGTAAAAATATCCATCATCGATGCGTCAAAACCATAGGACGCATAGGCAGCCAGATGGGCGGAACTGTCAAACTGATACTGTCTGTGATACCATCTGCAGAATGCAGTGATATTTCCATACTCAAGCATACAGCCCTTCGGCACCCCTGTCGAGCCTGATGTGTAAAGAAGCGTAAACAAATCCTCCGGCTTTGGAAACGGCATCCCTTCTGTATATTCCGGCAAATCCGGTATTTCATCAAGATACAATATCTGTCCGGTATAGTCAGGCACCAGTTCACGCATCTTCTGTGTGGTGATCAGAAGCTTCGCACCACTGTCCTCCAGCATAAAATGCAGTCTGTCCTGAGGATACGTGTGGTCAAGTGGCTGGCAGGCACAGCCGCTGCGGGCAATGCCAATGGAGCAGATTGCCATATATTCACAGCGTGGTATCAATACAGCAGCTACGTCACCTGTTTTTAATCCTTGATGGATCAGAGTGCCCGCAAGATTGCGCGTTATTTTTTCAAACGCACTGTATGTATATTTGACATCTTGATATACAACGGCTGTCTGCCCGGGATATTTAGCAGCTGCCTCCTCAAACATATCCACAACTGTTTTGCTGTCATCATATGGCGCTTCTGTTTCATTAAAACTATCAAGTATTTTTTCCTGCTGCTCTGAAAGGATTGTCACATCAGATACATTGCGGCAGCCGAATATGGATTTAAAAGCGGCATTATAGGAATCCATAATATTCTGAACCGTTTCCTCCTGATACAAATCACTGCGGTACTCGGCTGTCAGATAATACTCCCCGTCATGGAGGCGAACCTGGAGTAGCAGTGGCTCTTTTGGCAGGTCAAGGGACAAATCCTCACCAATAGCAACCGTATTTCCAATCGGGTAATCGTCTGTAAGCTCTGCCTGGTATGCAAAAATCAAATCAGAGGTAATCCCATATTTTGCAGCAATATCGGAAAACGGGAAAATATCATTTGCCATGGAATTCATTAACTGTTCCTGCAAAGAAACCATATAGGATACCACCGTAGTCTTATCATCAAATTTGCAATATACAGGAAGCGTTTTTACAAGCATGCATACCGTATTCTCAAGCCTCGAATCGTTCCTGCCATTATAGATGGTCGCAAACAACGATTCCTTTGCATTTGACCAGCGTGACATCAGGATTCCAAAAACTCCGGTAAAAAGCGTATTTGGTGTGACTCCCAATCTTTCACAAAGCTCCAGAGCCGATTCTTTTGAAACCGTCATTTTATACTCTGCCAGACCTTTCTTCGGAGTATCTTCTTTTTTATCAAAAATCGGAAGCGATTCGATTTCAAGCCCCTGAAAAATACTGTCATAGTAAAGAGCAGCCTTTTTATAGTTACCCCGCTCTACTGCGTGTTCCTCTGATACAGCCGCATCAAAACCGGTATAAGCTTCCTTTTCCAATACTACACCCATATAGGCACGGTTCAAGTCCTCAAAAAAGATATCATAGGAATTTCCATCTGCCATGATATGGTGAAAATCTACAAACAGATATTTCTTCGTCTCGGTCAGGTAAATTGTAATCCGAAACAACCTGCCCCCTTCTAATTGAAATGGCTTTACAAGACTGTCCTTCTTAAACGCACTGTCTGTTGTCCTGATAATCTCAGGCACAAAATTTTCTAAAAACGGTTTTTGAACCATTTCCCCGTCTTCGCTGATACCAAAACGTGCCATCATATAAGAATGCGCATGAATGGTTCTGGTAACTGCGCCGGCAAGGCTCTCTTCATCAATATTATTGTCAAGCGTAAACAAAAACGGTATATTATAAATCGTTGTTTCCGGATTCTTCGCACACTCCGCAAAAATCCCTTTCTGGGAACCGGTTAAAGGATAAACGGAACGGATTTCCTTTCTATCAGGCGCTTCTGCATTCCTGATAAATTCCTCCATAAGTACCACCGTATTATACTGGCTGATATCGCTGGTTTTTATCGCTATGCCAAATTCCTCTGCCAGCAAAACATTTAATTTCATTGCTCCCAAAGAAGTAAGCCCTGCACGGTAAAATGGTGTGTTTATACCAAAGTTGCTGTTATTGGTAACAGATGCTGCGATATCGAAAATCTTTTTCTGCATCTGATTTTTAGGCACCTCATGATCGCCCTGTTTCAATACCGGCTTTGGCAGGGATTTTTTGTCTATTTTCTGATTTGCCGTCAGCGGCATTTCCTCAAGCTGAAGCAGGAAATCCGGCACCATATAGTAAGCAAGGCTTCCTGCCGCAAAATCAGAAAGCTCCTGCGGCTCGATTTCTTTTGTGGCAGTATAGTACACACAAAGCTGCTCATCAGTAACTACCGCTACTGCATTCAAAACATCTGCATGGCTTGCAATCACTTCCTCAATCTCACCCAGCTCAATTCGAAAGCCTCTGAGTTTTACCTGATTATCCTTTCTTCCATGAAATTCAATCTCCCCCTCCGCGTTAATCAGGGCAAGGTCTCCTGACTTGTAGCCACGCATACCATGATACTCAATAAATACCTCGGCCGTCTTTTCAGGAAGGTTCCGGTATCCACGCCCCACACCCTTTCCACAGATGAGAAGCTCTCCAACCTGCCCATCCGGCACTTCTTTATTATTCTCATCAATAATATATACAAACACATTGGCATTCGGTATGCCAATGGTGATGTTCTCACCACTCGTAATTACCTTCATAGTACAGCTAATCGTTGTTTCTGTAGGGCCATATCCGTTCATGATATATGCTTCCGGATTGATTTCACATACTTTGTCATACAGTCCTCCCTGGAATGCTTCAGCGCCTAGATCGTAGGAACGAACCTGCTTTAATGCCTCCCGCATTTTCGGAATTTCCAGCATAACAGAAAGAAACGATGGTGTTGTTGTTATATTATCAACGCCATGCTGCAGAATGGTATCCGCAAGCAAATCCAGATTATGTATTTCCTCCTCCATTGCAATGACAACTGTCATACCATTTGTGAGGGGAATAAACTCTTCCATAATAGAAACGTCAAAAGTCATTGCCGCAAGTGCAAGAACAACCGACGATTTTTCTGTATATCCAAGCGTTTCATAGTTCTTTGGGTTTGCATTTACGAAATTTGAAAGATTCCCCTGTTCAATCATAACGCCCTTAGGCTTTCCTGTAGAACCTGACGTATAAATAACATAGCATAAGTCTTTTTCATGAATTTCCCGATTGGGATTTAGCGTATTGTTACCTTTCAAAATCTCATCGATGATAAGAGGAGTACACTCTAATGTCTCCCACAAATCCCTGAACCGATTCTTCGTCTTTTCATCTGTAATAACCCACTTTGCGCCGCTATCCTCTATTATATAACGCACACGCTCCTTCGGATATTCGGCAGAAATACAGGTAAATGCCCCGCCTGCCTTTAAGATTCCCTGTGTCGCAGTATAAACTTTTATGCCGCGCTCTAACAGGACAGCTACAATCGTTTCCGCCTCTACCCCATTTTTAATCAGAACATCTGCCACCCTATTTGCATCAGCATTCAGCTCACTATACGTTTTCCTCTCACCGCCTGCAATGACTGCCGTTTTGTCCGGATGCATTTCTACCTGTCTCTCAAACATACTCACTACCGGTTCAAAATCAATTTCATAAATTGTGTCATTAATTTTACTCATTTTTCTTCCTCCTGTTCCATGTCAAATTCTAACACGGTATTATTCAAATCCATTGTGCGCATATAACTGATGTCAGATGAGATTGTTTTCACAAGCTCAATCCCATGTATATCAAATTTCCCACTGTCAAATTCATACTCCGTGGGATTAAAAGGCACTCCATTGTCCCTGAATCGCAAAAGCAGCTTTTGCTTTTCTATCACCAGGCTGACATCAATCCAATGAGACAGCCTGCCGCCATATTTAATACAGTTTACAATCATTTCCTCCGCAGCTACCGCCACCATATTTGCCCTGCTAGCGCTTATGCCATGATCAAGGCAGAACTTTTTTACCTCTATGGGCACCAGCGCAGTTTCCTCCATATCTGCCTTCACGGTAAAATCAAAGCATGTTCCCGTTTCCTCAGGAAGCAGATAGAAATCCGTACCCTTATACTTGATTTTGCGATAAATATATGCCGTAAGAACGGTCAGGATTTCCGAGCATACAAAACTAAGCGCCAGACCATTCATACCGCTGCCGCCCATTTTTACTTCCAGAATAATCCCAAAAGCTGCAGCGGGCAGCACATAAATCCCATTTTGAAAAAATGTAATAATGCTCGCCTGTTTTGACTCCTCTATCGATTCATAATAACCGACAAGAAATTTATTCCATACATATGGCGGCAGGCACAGAATAAAAATCCTGAGTGCTGTCACCATCATGGAAGAAAGAGCTGGATTATCCACGCCAAACATAACGGTAATCGACTTTGCAAGCGCCATAACAAGCACAAAAATACACACCGTTGCAGCCGCGCTTAATACAAGCACCCTTTTGCACAGCGCACGGATACCGAAATAATCCTTTTCCCCATAAAGAATTCCCGCTATATTTGGTATTACGCCTATAATTCCGGCCGTAACCATTTCCACAATCATAAGGACATTGTCACATACCGTATAAACTGCCATCCCGCCCTCTCCAATAAAACGGATAATAATTTCATTCAGCCCAAAGGATTTTATTATAGTCATAACCATAAATACAAAAATCGGCGCCCCTGATATGACCGCCTCTTTCAGAGGAGCAAATGACTGAATCCTGACAAGGCTTATCATGCGTTTCGGAGAACGGATATAAAAGATAAAAATAACCATTCCCAGTAAAAATCCAGCCACCGTAGACAGGGCAGCGCCCGCAATCCCAATATTAGTGAATTTTAATAATATGTAATCAAGAATCAGATTAATAACATTTGAAATAATCAGGTAAGCAGACGCAAGCTCAGGATGGTTTTCCACACCCAAAAAGCTGGACATAAGAAGCCCAACACCAATCACCGGAGCGCTAAGCATCCCTACAAAAAGATAATGGCCTGCAGGAATGCTAAGATTTCCACCCTTCGCTAAGGCATCTGCAATGGGCATTGCAAAAAAAGGCGCCGCTACGGCAATGATCAGTCCCACAACAACAGTTATCAATAGTGTGAGCGAAAATATTTGTGATGCTCCCTCTTTATTTCGCTTGCCAAGTAAAATACCTGCTGCAATAGATCCTCCCATACCAAGACAATAGCCCGTTACCTGTATTAAAGTTTCCATAGGAAGAACAAGAGTTATGGCTGACATTGCCTCTGTCCCCAAAAAGTTTCCCACAAATATTGTATCAACGATGTTCCCCAACTGCAAAGCCAGCGACATCATAATTCCCGGTAAAAGATACTTCCAAATTTTATTCTCTATAAGCCTTTCATTTCTCTGATGCATCTGCTCCATCCCAATATCCTCCTACCATACTTTTGCTTGCACAAATATATTTGTCATACTGCGACCTTTGCCTGCAGCATATTGTATCCTCTTACTATAATCTCTGTCACCAAGAT
The DNA here is from genome assembly GCA_947643145.1 of uncultured bacterium. Lineage (GTDB taxonomy): Bacteria > Bacillota > Clostridia > Lachnospirales > Lachnospiraceae > Butyribacter. The sequence goes on from CANRVD010000071.1 coordinate 13,875, forward strand.
TGAAAGCAATGCAAGAAGCCAGCATTGATAACTTTGAAAGCTCTCATAACCATTGATTCCGAGAGCAACAAAATATACAATTATATGCAGTGCATAATATTTCGATATATGTTCGCTATAATATAGAATCTGCCTTGCAACAGGATTCTTTGGCTCACGCAGTTTGCCATCCTTTCTGCAGATTTTTTCAATAAAGAAAAATACTATGGCAAAAATAAATATGTGCGCCATGCTTGCCACCACGTGCCAAAGGTTCGGCTGTGAATACGCATCAAGTAACGCAATATACATTTGGGATATGTCCGAACCATATTTTCTGAATATCAGTACCCACCATATAATAATGACCACGATGCTGGGAACAGCCAGCATGCCGTAAAATTTGATTTTATCCTTCACATGCCGCAGGATTTTGCCAAAGGCAACTCCAAACATCGCATAAGACAGAAAATAGAGCGGCGTAAAGGAAACAAACTCTGCCTCTCCAATCAATAGTTTCATAATATACCCAAGCACCGGCACATCTACAGGTTTTCCATAAAGAAATGGCGCAATGATACTCACGGCCGCACCGATGAACACGTACCCTGCAATATTCATATTCAGCTTCTTTAACAACGCCAATACAAAATAAATAATTCCGGTTATAAAAAAGATATTGATGTATTGTATGTATACCTCTGTCAAATATTTGAAATTATCCCTCCCGATTCCCGTCAGATTTCCAGAAACGAAGGGGTAGGGAATTAGTATAGCGATTACAAAGGCAAGGTTGTTCAGATACTGATAAACCACCATGCGGACACCGCTCTTTGCCATTCCCACTGGCGTTGCATTCCTGCTGTAAACAGTTCCAATTCCCATAACGAAAATAAAAATAGCAGCGCCAGACATCGTTGCAAACATAAAAATCCACTGGGTAACGGAATCTTCCGTGGACATGGTTGCCTGAAAGGCATGGATTAGGTAAATAAACAGCATAAAAATCCCTTTAAGGTAATCAAACTCCCTCTGTCTTTGGGTATTTGTCTCTTCATGTGAAAAAATAGCATTCATTTTTTATCCTCTCTAAACTGTCAAAGGCAAGATCAAAAACTATCTTGCTTTGGTTTTTCAATCATTTCGATTCACAACCATCTGCCCTCGTAAACAAGACCAGCAAATCCGTCTGAATGACTGCGAAACACAATTTGAAAAAATTATATCAAATAGTCAGAGGACAGCAACCCATTTGGAATAAAAGGCAATTTTTAGGGAATAGATTGTACTTTTTTATATATGAAAAACCACATACTCATCTATAACTTGATTTGCCAGCACCTCATATGCCTCTTTGTTCTGTCTGGTCAATCTCCTTAAAATGCCCAAAATATCCTTACATGAATAACCTGGTAAATGACAACATGTTTTTTGAAGATTATCATCTGGTATCTCTGCCCATTGAGCCTCATGATAACAGAACTCCAATAATAAATAAGACTTTTGGCAGAAACGTCCATTTTCTGACAAGAACGTCAAACGGATTTTGAAAATCAGGGGGACAACTTCGAAAAGCAAAGTATAATAATATCCTTTTTGTAGCATATCCTTTATGCCATGATATAATCAGATTGAATGATGTTGAGGTCAAAAGGTAAATTTACATATCGACTTCGTCAATTTGCACAA
>CANRVD010000072.1 GCA_947643145.1 uncultured bacterium
ACGTGGATGTAGTGTATAAATCATTTCTTCATAATGGTCTCTAAAAATATCTTGTTCTATCCGGTAATCTCCCTGATATGCCCTTTCCTTATACCGGCGAAAAACCAAGAATTGTCCCTGACAGTGTTCTCATTCCCCGATACTTCCAAATCCTCAATTCCAACCGTATTTTATTTGTAAATATTTCTCCCCTCTTGCATATTCCTGGCAAAACGGATATACTATGAGTAAGAAAGTTGGAAATTCCCACTTCAAAACTTCAAGGAGATGATATTATGCTTGCTGAACTTCGCCAGAAGGCACAGATCACAATCCCAAAGGAAATCATTGTAAAGCTCGGCCTGTCAGAAGGCGACAAACTGGACATCTTTGAAAAGGACGGCGCCATCTGCCTTATGCCGGTTGCTGTCTATCCTAAAAAATATCTGAATGAGTTAAAAGAGGAAATTAGCAGCGTAAAAGCGAAACTGGCCTCCGGGGAGCAGCCTGTTTTTGACAGCGTGGACGCCCTGTTTGATAAATTGGAGGCAGACTGATGGCATACGAATTTACTTTTACGCCACGGTTCCAAAAACATTTTAAGGGGCTGACCGCCCAGGAAAAGAAACAGTTAAAAAACAAACTGGAACTCCTGACGCAGAACCACTCCCACCCATCCCTGCGCACCAAGCGGATTCAGGGAACCACAGATTTATTTGAGTGCAGCGTCAACATGGACATCCGCATTATCTGGTACTATGAGGGCGACCAAATGATTATTCTGGTGGACGTGGGCTGTCACGACATTTTAAAACAGTTCTGATTGCAGAAGCGGTGCCTCCCGGAAACGGTGTGCCGCTTTACTGCTTCTGCTTTCCATTGCTATTCCCCGGTGCCCACGCTGGGTAAGCCTGGCCGCAAAGACCAAGTTCTTCTCCGCCTTCTGAGCCGTCTGGCCGTTCAATCTTTTTACTTCAATCCTGTTTATTGGTATTTCCCTCCTTTACAACCGCTTTCTGAGATAAAGATGCAAAATTATGGGTATAGGAACTTGGAATGGAAAAATAGATATGCTATACTGATAAAGGGAATGGAAATGGAGTTGATAAAATGAAGATAACGCAGAGAATAAAGCTGGCCGTTGATATTTTTATGACCATTCTGCTTTTTATACTTATGGCATATCATTATGTCGGGACACAATGGCATGGGCAAGAGGAATGTATATGACAGCATCCTATGCGGGATTTTTGTTAATGGGAATCCACAGAAAGTTTTATTCGCTTTTATGACTTTAATGAACCGAAACTATATTTCTTTTTAGATTATGTAGCAATTATGGGCTTGATGGTTTTTTATTTCTTATTATGTACAAAAATTCCTGCAAAGGAAAGTGAGGTCGTAGCAATGAAAAAGAAATGGGGAGCAATATTTTTGACGCTTGCGCTGGCATCAGTGCTGACAGCATGTGGCAGCGATAGTGGTAGTAGGAAAAATGAAGCACGTTCGTCTGGTAATCCAGATGCTGTGAAACAAAGCAGCAATTCAGAGCAGACAATACCGAAAAATGGGAAGCCGCTGATTGCATATTTTACTGTTGCAGAAAACAGTGATGTGGATGTGGTATCTTCTGCCAGTATGTCTGAGGTATCTGGAAAGGCAAAAGGCCGTATGACCGCTTTGGCAGAAATGATACAGGAAAATACGGGAGGAGATCTTTTTTCTATTAAAACTTCTGTAAAATATCCGGGAGATATTGGGAAGCTGGTGGAGTATGTGCGGAAGGAGCGGGAAAAGGGCGAGAGGCCGGATTTGATATCCCATATTGGTAATTTGGAGGAGTATGATGTGATTTTTGTGGGGTTTCCCACATGGTGGTATGATTTGCCGCAGATTATGTATAACTTTTTTGATAAGTATGATTTTTCCGGCAAAACGATTATCCCATTTAATTCCAATAACAGCAGCCAGTTTTCTGAAATCGTTGAGACAATTCAGGATTTGGAGCCGGATGCAACGGTGATTAAAAAGGGGTTTGCGATAAGTGAACAGGATGTCCCGAAAGCAGAAGATGATATTAAGTCATGGCTGGGTGATTTGGGATTTTAAAAAGAGGGAGCTGATTTAAATATTGTGTTTTTGCTGGGATTTCAGGGTTGAGTAAGGATGGAGGATTAATATGAGAAAGAAAAAATACTTGCAGAAAGTTATATATGTTGTGTTACTTTTGATAGCTATTATTATCTTATTTCACTGGTATACGGTACAAAACAGAAATCGTATGGAGGAACGGAATAAGAGTTATGCTGCAGATTCAGCACGCCAGACAGCGGATAAGATAGATAAGGAATTAGAGAATGCGTTGGATTTAATCAACACTTATACATATTTTTTGGGAGAGAGCCTGACGGAACCAAGGGTTACCGTACAGATGCTTGCAAAAATGGAAGAGAATTCAATGTTTGACACTTTGGTTTTTACGGATATGCAAGGCAAGAATTATGTTTTTGACGGACGGACTTCCAATGCAGGGGACAAGGATTATTATATTCATGGTATAAAAGGAGAGAGCGGCATATCTGTGGTATTTGATTCTGCTTTTTATGATGAAACAATGTTGTGCTTTTATGCTCCTGTTCAATATAAGGGAGAGGTTATAGGTGTGTTAAGGGGGGCGTATCTGGCCGAAAAATATTTAAAGGATATGCTTACAACTACTTATTTTGGTGAGTCAGCATCGGTACATTTGTGTATGCCGGATGAGAGAATTTTGGCATGTTCAGATTCAAGAGCGCATAATGGGAAAATGATTGATATGCTGCTGCAGATGAAAATGATTGATGAAAATACCGCAGAGCAGGCAGATTCTATATTCAAAAATGGCGGGGAAGGTGCGTTTATTTGTGGTAATGACAGCAAAACGGATAATATTTGTGTAAGGTATCTTTCAGAAAATAGATTTGTTCTTGTGCAAACGTTCCCTAAGAATGTTACAGAGAGTATGATTAAGGTTGAAAATCTTGTAGGAATTCAGTTGGAAGCCATGCTGATTGGAGCGTTTATTATCTATATTATTGCACTGCTTTTCCATGCAGGAAAGGAAAAGAAGCTTCTGGAGCAGGAAAACCGTGAGATGGGATATATTATCAAGGGTGTCAAAACGTTGTTTTCACGTTTTGTCATGGTTGATTTTGAGACAGATACTTATCACTATCTTGCAGGAGCGAGACCGGAATCCAGTGACTTTTCAACGGATGGAAGCTATCAGGACTTCGTGGGCCATCTATGCAATATGCTGACAGAGGACAGTGATCGACAGGATTTTGCGAAACAAATTGATAAGAATGCAATTATAGAAGCCATGAAAGAGCAAAATGACCTGCTCTTTGAGTGTCACGTACTGCGAAACGGAAAAGAACAATGGGAACATATTAACATTGCCTGTCTGGCAAGAAAGGATGGCAGGGCAAGCAGGGTTCTGTTTACCAGACAGAATATTACAGAAATCAAGGAAAAAGAGTTACGGATTCAGGCAGAAATGGCTCTTGCAGACCGCAAGGAAAGGCAGTATCGAATCGCGGTTACTTCTAACGCTTTTTGCACCTATGAATTTAATTTAACTAAAGATTTAGTCGAACATGATATAGTAGCCGAGATAGATGGGAAGCAAGTTTCTCTGCTTGAAAAGGCAGGTTTGAAGGTTTCATGTAAGGCTTCTGAGTGCTTTGAAAAATGGAAACAGTTTATCTTAGAGGAATCTATGGAGGATTATTGCAAAATAGTCAACACAGAGTATCTGAGAAAGTGTTTTGAGCAGGGAAATGCAGAAGTAAATATTGACTACTGGGGCGGGGGTTCCACTAACAGACAGATGTGTGTAAGGCAGTCATTTATTATGACACGGGATAATGATACAGACGATATTATGGTTATGGTGTTGTCAAAAGAGATTACGGAGCGTGTACAGAAGCAGAGAGAACAGACGCAGGCTTTGCAGGATGCACTGCTGCAGGCACAGCATGCCAATGCGGCAAAGACAACGTTTCTTTCCAATATGTCCCATGATATCCGTACACCGATGAATGCAATTATAGGATTTACAACGATTGCGGTGAGCCATATTGACAATAAAGAGCAGGTGAAGGATTCCCTGCAGAAGGTTCTTTCTTCCAGTAACCATTTGCTCAGTCTGATTAATGATATTCTGGACATGAGCAGGATTGAAAGCGGAAAAGTACAGATTAAAGAGCATGACTGTAATATTTCTGAACTGATGCATAATTTGGTTAATATTATCCAGCCTCAGGTAAAAGCAAAGCAGCTAGAATTATTTATTGATACTTTTGAGGTTGTAAATGAAGATGTAATAGCAGACCCACTAAAGTTAAACCAGATATTTATCAATTTATTAAGCAATGCCGTAAAATATACTCCGGCAAAGGGCAGCATTTCTTTTAGGATAACACAGAAAACAACTTTCCGCCATGGATATGGTGATTATATTTTTACCATTAAAGATAGTGGGATTGGCATGACGCCGGAATTTTTGAAGCATATCTTTGAGCCTTTTGAGCGGGAAGCAAGCACAACCCGCAGTGGAATTGAGGGAACGGGACTGGGTATGGCAATTACAAAGAATATAGTGGAAATGATGAATGGCACAATCTCTGTTGAAAGTGAAGTGGGCAAAGGAAGTACATTTACGGTAGAGATATCCTTGAAATTACAGGACATTGAAAAGAATGCGGAACAGATTAAGGAACTGAGTGGTCTACGGGCACTGGTAGTGGATGATGATTTTAATGTTTGCGACAGTGTAAGTAAGATGCTAAAGCAGATTAGTATGCGTGCTGAGTGGACGACTTCCGGCAGAGAAGCAGTGTACCGTGCGAAGATGGCACATGAAGAGGGGGATTCTTACCATACTTATATCATTGACTGGCAGATGCCAGAAATGAGTGGATTGGAAACAGCAAGAAAAATCCGCAGTACTGTGGGAGAGGAGGCACCTATTATTATCCTGACCGCATATGACTGGACAGATATTGAACAAGATGCAAAGGAAGCAGGGATTACTGCCTTTTGTGCCAAACCTCTCTTTATGTCAGATCTAAAGTCTGCGCTGCTGGCGGCAAATAACCTGAATGAGAAGAAGGAAGAAGATGCTGCATGGATTAAGGATGATTTTAGCGGGAAACGTGTCCTGCTTGTAGAAGATATTGAACTGAACCGTGAGATAGCAGAAATTATCTTAGAAGAGGCTGGTTTCACTGTTGAGTCGGCGCCAGATGGAACGGATGCGGTAGAAATGGTAGATAATTCCTCAGAAAACTACTATGATGTCATTTTAATGGATGTACAGATGCCAACGATGGATGGGTATGAGGCAACTAGGACAATACGAAATTTACCGAGAAAGGATGTCAAAGATTTACCGATTATTGCTATGACAGCCAATGCACTGGAGGAAGATAAGGAAGCTGCAATCAAGAATGGAATGAATGCCCATATCGCAAAGCCGTTGAATATTGATACTTTTATGGATATACTTCGTCAATATCTGAAGTAGTACATAAATAGACTGGAGCAATTATTTAATATTATAATGTTAGGGTCAAAAGGTAAATTTTTGTATATACTTCGTCAATTTATGACAATAGGTTTGCTGGCGAAGCCTGCAATCTATTGTTTGCACAAAAGAAAAAGATAACTAAGAAAGCAGAATAATCATTTTTATCTCAGGACTGTTCGAAGCCGTTGGTGCTTAAACAGCGTCGTTTGCTGTTTTATGCACCATTACGTGCTTCGCCAAGCGAAAGCGTGTCCTGAATGAAAATGATTATACCGCTTTCTGCATTATTGTATCATTGTGCAAATTGACGAAGTCGATATGTAAATTTACCTTTTGACCTCAACATCATATTATAATGTATCCTAAGCGTTGTGATTCAGAGTTGTGAATCACAACGCTTTTTTGGATTTTTGACAGGTTTTTCGTCAAAAATCCGAGTTTAACAGCGCCATTTTGCATGATTTTTACAAAATATGTGCATTCAGTGCTGCAAGCACTGCTGTTACTGGTCACTGAGTGAACAGTAACACTTGCATTGTTCAAAGTTGACAATATATAGAGGGAATACTTGACATCTTTGTTAGATTCTGCTAAAATTTCTTAAAGAACAACCGATTGCGCAATCGTTATATTTTATATCTCTTTGTAAGAGAAATATGTTGCGAAAGCAAAGAAAAAGTCAAATGTAAAGGAACTTTTAGTTCTTTGTAAGCTTGCGGCTGGCTCGCTGCTTCACGGGAATAATAGCAGATAGCATGGGAAGAATGAGACAGGACTAATGCAGGTAAAGGAAGAGCGTATGAATGCAAAGGATTTTGTATCTGGTAAGCAGATGGTAAAACTTCAAAAAGAACAGAATAATATTACAATTGGTGATGTGGCAAATGCGCTTGGCATTTCTAAAACAACGGTGTCGCGTGCGATTTCCGGCAAAGGCAGGATAGGTGAGGGGACCAGACAGAGAGTGTTTGAATATATCAGTGAAAAGCAATACTATCCAAATGTTATGGCAAAGGGACTGGCAAAGTCCAAGACATATAATATTGGATGGGTGATGCCGGGAGATTCCGGTATTTCAGAACTGCCTTTTTTTCAGAGATGTATGCTGGGGATTAGTGAAATCACGGCGGAAGAGGATTATGATATTCTGATTTCGATGGTATTTGAACATGATATTTCACAATTAAAGCGTGCAGTGAAGAATCGTAAAGTAGACGGAATTATTTTGGGGCAGGCACTGATGAAAGATGACAGGATTCGTTTTCTGAAAGAAAGTGGGATACCTTTTGTTGTGATTGGCAGTGTACCAGACGAGGATGTGGTTCAGATAGATAATGACCATATAGGTGCATGTAAAGAGTTGACTTCGTTACTTGCGTCAAAGGGAATAAGGCATTTTGGATTAATCGGCAGTGATGAAAACCATGTGGTGAATCAGGCGAGATGCATAGGATTTGAGATGGGCCTGAAGGAACAGGGGATAGAGGTAAATCCGAACATGATTTATATGAACTGCAGGGATGAAACAGCGGCAGGGGATATGTTAGGCAAATGCCTGAAAAATGGTGTGGAATGTATTATATGTATGGATGATGAGATTTGCCACAATGTATTGAATGAAATTCATCGTGCTGGTCTGGATATTCCAAAGGATATCCAGGTGGCATCATTTTATCATAGCATGGTATTGGAGCAGCACCGGCCTGAGATTACTTCCTTGCGTTTTGATCCAAAAGAACTTGGAGCTGTTGCAGGAAGAATTCTGTTTGATTATATTGCAGGGAAAGAGGTTCCCAGGAAAACGCAGCTTGCATATGAAATATTTTTAAAAGACTCTACAAGGATTTAAGTGGGTAGGAATTTTTTAGAGCATTGTAGGAAAGGTTTTGTTATGGATGTCCGGTAACACAAGGACATAAGGAGAGGTCCAAAATGGAGAGAAAAAGAAAATCCAAAATAGAATTCCGGTATTATAAAATGCCTGTGGGAAGTCCTGTTTTGGCCCTGCTTGGGAAGAAGTGGATACAGACTTATGGAGTAGGGGTGGAGTGCCTGCATTTTCACAATTATATGGAGATTGGATATTGTTATGAAGGGCAGGGTATACTGACAATCGGTGAGAAAGATTACCGTTTTTCAGGAAACCAGTTTTCGGTGATTCCTCAGAATTGTCCGCATGTTACGGTGAGCGATGAGGAAACCGTGAGCCGGTGGGAATTTTTGTATGTTGATGTGGATAAAATACTAAGTGACTTATATCTTTCTGACAGCAGTGGGAAAAAGAAGGCGTGGGTGGCTCAGCGGATTAATTCTGAGGGGATATTTTGTAACGCAGAGGATTTTCCTGAAATGGCAGATAAGGTTCTACAGATGTTGAATGTTATGAGAAGGACGGAGGAATTTTATCTGGAAGAAATCAAGGGTATTACAATAGCATTTTTAGTTGCACTTGCCAGAAAAAACCAAGGTAATAACCAGGAAGTAAAAGAAGATAAGAAGGTCTTGATTTCAGACGCTTTGGATTACATTAGCGACCACTATATGGAGTCGATACGCATTGAAAAACTGGCGGGATTTTGCCATATCAGTGAAACGCATTTTCGGAGGATTTTTTCTTCTTACATGAATATGGGACCCTTGGAATATATCAATTTGGTGAGGATTCGCAATGCATGTGAGCTGTTGCGGAAAACAGATTCCCAGGTAGCAGATATAGCATTTCAATGTGGATTTTCAACGGTTTCTACATTTAACCGCAATTTTCGTTCGGTGACTGGCTGTTCTCCAGTTGAGTGGAGAAAACGTCCTGAAAATTTTGAACAGCAGGTTCTCCGGTTTGAGGTACATTCAAAAGAAGGCTGGTAAAAATATCCATTTTGGTCGAAAATGCATAGTATGTGATTGAAAATACAAACACTCTTTAAAGGGGCAATGGTATAATATGCCTAGAAAAAACAGGAATGACATACTGTTAATTGTACAATATGTCAAATTGGTATGGCTATGCGATACCGATTATATTTTAATATTAAAAAAGGAGGAAATAGTAGATGAAGAAAAAATTTCTAAGTATGTTGCTCTGTGCAACAATGGTAGCAACAATGGCAACAGGATGTGGTTCAGATGCAGGAGATAACGATGGGGGGGCATCTGACAAGAAGACGGACAATGCGAGCAGTGAGACAGTTAAGCTTACGCTTTGGGGAGCAGAAGATGACCAGAATTTCCTGAAGGATGTGGTAAGCAAGTTTGAGGCGAAGTATTCAGACCAGAAGTTCGATATCCAGATTGGTGTGGAATCAGAGTCTAGTGCAAAGGATACCGTTCTGAAAGATATTGAGGCTGCAGCAGATGTATATTCATTTGCAAGTGACCAGCTTGCTGATTTGGTAAGAGCAGGAGCGCTGACCAATATTGATGAGGTTGGGGAAGCTCTTTCCAAAAGTGGAAAGACACTGGATGATGTAAAGGCTGAGCATGCGGAAGGTGCAATTGATGCTGCCAGTGTAGATGGAAAGATGTATGCTTTTCCAACTTCTCAGGGAAACAGCTACATTTTGTTCTATGATTCTTCTGTTATTTCAGAGGAAGATGCCGGAAACTGGGATACCCTGCTGGCAGCAGCAGATAAGTCTGGTAAGAAGGTTGGAATGACACTTAATTCCGGATGGTATAACGCATCGTTCTTCTATGGAGCAGGCTTTACTACCGGTTTGAATGCAGATGGTACTACCACAATGGACTGGAATGGAACAAGTCCATCTGGTTATAAGGGGACAGATGTTGTGAAGTCTATGTTGCAAATCACATCTGACTCTGCATTTAAGGCGATTCCAGATGGAAAGATTTCTGACAATATCAAGTCAGGTGATTACTGTGCAGTTATTTCCGGCACATGGGATGCTGGTGTTGCCCAGGAGACATGGGGGGATGGATACGCAGCAATTAAACTGCCAACTTTTACGGTTGGAGACGACAAAGTACAGATGCATCCTGCATATGGTTATAAGCTTGAGGCTGTCAACGCATATTCTAAGAATGCCGGATGGGCTACACTGTTAGCAGAATTTATTTCTAACGAAGAGTCACAGGCAGCGCACTTTAAGTCAGGTGTTCAGATACCGACAAATAAGAAGGCGCTTGAGGATCCTTCTATTAATGAGAATGCTGCTGTAACAGCTATCTTATCAGAAGCTGAATTTGGTGTTGTTCAGGAAGTAGGCGGAAAATACTGGGATCCAGCGAAGACTTTTGGCGAGATGATCGCAAAAGGTACACTTAAGGCTAAGGACGATAAGAAGATTCAGGAGGCACTGGATAATTTAGTAAGTGGTGTAACTGCACCTCTCAGCTAAAGTTATATTGGTAGCAGGCGGGCGCATATGTAGGAAATCTATTTTATATGTGCCCGTTTTAAAACTTATTGGAAATTGCAACGCAATTTTCGGTAAAAGACACCTTTTTTGTGCCGTAAATCGATTATAAAAAGCCGGTTTTGCTTTTTATAATACAATTTTGGTTTCTTTGTGCCTGTGCGCTGCAGGGCACAGGGATGGGGATGCAAAAAACAGCGCAGAAATGAGGAGTGCTATGGAAAATCAGACTAAAGGCGCTGCTGCTATGGTAGGAGGTTTCTTTAGAGCCTTGGGTAGTTTTTTCTCTGGTTTTGGGACAGCAGTTGCCAAAGGAGATATTTTTGTAAAGCTGTCGTTACTGTGGTGGGGTGCAGGTTATGTCCGCCGGAAGCAGTATGTCAAGGCGGTAATTATGACGGCTTTGGAAGCAGCAGTAATTTTATTTACTATATTTTTTGCAATGGATTATGTACCGAAGTTTGGAAGTCTTGGAACGGTAAGGGCGGAGAAGGTATTTAATCCACAGACCATGAAGTCCGAGTTCAACGATTATGACCATTCTTTTATGATTTTGTTGTTCTCACTGTTTAGTTTTGTGGTATGGTTTGCGGCAATCATTGTCTTGATGAAGAATACAATGAATGTATATAAGCTCCAGCTTATGGATGAAAGCGGCGAACATATCAATACGTTTAAGGAGGATTTGGTAACATACATCGGCGAAAAATTCCACATTACCCTGTTGACGCTTCCTGTACTGGGTGTTGTTGTATTTACGCTGGTACCGATTCTCCTGTTGATTTTTGTTGCATTTACGAATTATGACCAACAACATATGCCGCCTTCCGAGCTTTTTACATGGGTAGGTTTTACCAACTTTATCACATTGTTTGGTGGCGGTGGGCTGACAGCAACGTTTGGTTACTCTTTTGTACGTGTTTTGGGATGGACGTTAGTGTGGGCGCTTTTTGCTACCTTTACCACGTATATCGGCGGTATTTTATTATCAATCATGCTGAACAGTCCAAAGACAAGGCTGCCAAAATGCTGGCGTACTTTGTTTGTTGTAACGATTGCTGTGCCGCAGTTCGTGTCGCTTCTTCTGGTAAGGAATTTCTTTGCTGACAGTGGTATTGTCAATACCATTTGCAAGGAAATTGGGTTGACTGGCTTTCTGCATGATATCGGGCTGGTTTCTACGAATAATCTTATTCCATTTTTGTCAGCTCCGGGATGGGCACATGTGATGATTATTCTGATTAATATATGGATTGGTGTGCCTTATCAGATGCTGATTGCTACAGGTGTTTTGATGAATATTCCGTCTGACCAGCTGGAGAGTGCAAAAGTGGATGGTGCAAAGCCATTCCAGATTTTTGTGAAAATTACCATGCCATATATGCTGTTTGTCACAGGTCCTGCTTTGGTAACTGATTTTGTTAAGAATATAAATAATTTTAATGTTATCTATCTTCTGACGCAGGATGTTTATACAACGACAAATCAGGCACTGGCAAATTCGCAGGCAACGGAGGTTGACTTGCTTGTAACATGGCTGTTCCGTTTGACACAGGATTATTATAATTACAAGATGGCATCGGCAATTGGTATTATCGTCTTTATTATCTGTGCGGTATTTACCTTGATAGCATTTAACTTTATGATTAAAGGTGATAAGGAGGGGACGTATCAATAATGAAAATCAGGAAAATGAAAGAAAACCGGACATCCTCGATTATAATCCACAATGTAATTCTTGGGATTTTGGCATTTATCTGGCTGATTCCTATTGTCTGGCTGTTTTTTACTTCTTTTAGTGCAGAGTCAGGCATAAATACAAATACGTTTTTTCCAGAGAAATGGAGTATTTCGCATTATATCAAGCTGTTCCATCCAGATACAGTCGCACAGTTTCCGCAGTGGTTTATGAATACCTTTGTTGTTGCAGTGGTAACCTGTATAATATCTACCCTGTTTGTGCTGATGGTAGCTTATGCGACGTCCGTTATGCGTTTCCCTATGAGGAAACCGTTAATGAATATAGCAGTTATACTGAATCTGTTTCCAGGTATGTTAGCAATGATTGCCGTATATTTCGTATTAAAGACCTTTAACCTGACGAATAGTTATGCAGGACTGATTATGGTATATTCCGCATCATCCGGTTTAGGATATCTGATTGCGAAAGGATTTTTTGATACGGTACCGAGGGCGCTTTGTGAATCGGCGCGTATTGATGGGTGCAGTGAGGCAAGGATATTTTTTCAGATGGTAATTCCGCTGAGCCGCCCGATTGTCGTTTATACAGTAATCAGCAGCTTTCTTGTGCCTTGGATGGATTTCGTCTATGCAAAGATGATTCTCAATGCAGGAATATCCTCTAAGTATACGGTTGCTATTGGATTATATAAGATGTTAGATAAGCAGTTGATTAATAATTACTTCACGCAGTTTTGCGCAGGTGGTGTGTTAGTTTCTATTCCGATATCGATTCTGTTTGTGATTATGCAGAAATTCTATGTCAAGGGTATTACCGGCGGAGCTGTCAAGGGATAACAGAGAAATAGTTCCATAGACAGTGCAGCCGGGGAGAGTAATAACAGTACTGACTTATGAAGAAAGGCTTTGCGGCTTGGGAAATGCTGTTTTCAGGGTGTAAAGCCTTTCTTGTGTACTAGGGAAACCATTGTAGCTGCGGTAATGGTATTGGTTGTCAACAGGCATGCTATAAGAAATTATGGTGGTGGCAGCAGAAGATGTAAATGGAGGTAGGCAGGATGCAGACGACAAACAGACGTGGCTTCGGACTTAGGACGCCGAATATCACTGCTGATGGGTTAAAGATTTTTGCAGGGATTGTTATGCTGATTCAGAGTATCGGTATTATCGTGATAGAGAAGGGAATGATTCATCTCGACAGATACACACAGGCTGAACTATCCCAGGCACTGGCGGATGATTCGAATCTGATGTTTTTGGCCGGTCTTGGCTCAGTTCTGCAGTTAATTGGCGGGCTTGCTGTTCCTGTTTTTGCTTTCCTTTTGGTGGAGGGCTTCCGGCATACGTCGAGTTACCAGAGATATTTGCTGACTATGATTGTTTTTGCGCTGTTGAGCGAACTGCCTTATGACCTGGCAAATCGCAGTAAAATTGTGGATTGGTCGAGTCAGAATGCACTAGTGACAATGTGTATCTGCCTGCTGATGCTTTATTTTCTCAGAATGCTTGCAAAAAAAGGCAGTATTGCGCATAGTCTGGCACAGTGGCTGATTGTTCTGTGTGCCATTATCTGGGTAACGATTTGCAGAGCAGAATATGGATTATGTATGGTTCTGCTGGTAGCAGTTTTTTACATCTTTTATACCCGAAATATATTGAAAACAGTTTTGGGTGGTGTAATCAGCCTGTTGTATGTAACCGGGCCGCTGGCATTTTATGCGGTATGGTTTTATAACGAGGAACGCAAGGATATTATACCAAAATATGTTTATTATGCTTTTTACCCATTACATCTTTTCATTTTGGGAATACTGGTAAGAGTATAACATTATGGATAGTAGAAGAGGGGAGAAAAACTTGATACTGAACATACGGACAACCGCTTGCGCAAAAAGAATTTCATTTGGTATTAATAATAAAATATAAAAGGAGTATACAGAGATGGAGGATACATTTGTTGTAAATATTATTCACCGGCCGGAGATGGTTCCGGAATACGCCGAGAAGGTAACAGGACAGGGCAAGACAGAGGATATTGGAAGAAAGGCACTCCTTACGGAGTCGTTGGATATTTTTAAATTTCAGCAGGAGACGGCACATAAGAATGGGTTGAAGGTAACAATTCATATGACATATGCCAGCCTGTTTAATGATGAGGCTGTTCAGATTGCGAAGGAGCATCATGAAAAATATGGTGATGAGATTGCGCTTTCGCTGCTTGGGCTTCCTTGTAAAGAATTTCGGGAGAAGTATAAGACAAAGGATTTTTGCATTTGGATGTTCTCAATGGAAGACAAGAAGAGTATCGTAGATGATGTATTTGGAAAGTTTTATGACAGGTTTGGTTTCTATCCTGAGTCTACTGGCTCTTATTATATGGATGCAGATTTGACGAATTATATCAAGGAAAAATATCCAATGGTAAAATGTGCGATTGCCACATGCTGGGAAGAGGGCCCAAAGGCATACCATACCTGCAATAATTCGTGGTATACCTTATTTGATGGAGGCCCATGGAACCCATGGATTCCATCTAAGCAGAATACACATGCACCTGCTGCAAATGAGGCAGAGGACAGCGGTATTGTAGCGATTCCCCATTTATCGCGTGACTTGCTGGCATGCTATGACGGTAATGGTTCAAACTTTGGTACACATCCGCAGAATGTGCTCCGTGGTATGATTTATGACAGTGAGACATGGGAATATCCATATCTTTATAATCTGATTGACCAGTACCGTCATTTGGAAAAGTACAATAATGGCTATGCATATAATATGATGTTTGTAGGGCCTGGCTGGTTGAACAAGATGGGACGGTGGGAGTCACCATATGAACTGCTGAAGAAGTCCTATGAGGATGGTATGGCTTATTACGGACAGCTTAAGAAGGAAGGCAAGCTGGTAGATATGACAATGGCTGAGTTTGCTGATTTTTACAGGGAAAAGAAGACGTATACAGAGCCGGAGTGTGCACTTTGGAAGGATATCCTATATGGTTCTGACAAGCAGTTATTTTGGTATTCTGATCCATATATGAGGGCATGTGTCAATATGGACCAGGGAGGTGCGATTGTTGACCTCAGACCATATGCTGCTAAGTTAAAATGGGAAGTTGGTATAGGAACAAAGCATGTACAGGATGCTTCTTATCCGTTCCTTATTCAGGAAAAGTACCGCGCTGGTTACTTTACCCATTATGCAGGCGAGGGAACAGTCCGCAGTGCTAAGGTTTGCTATAACGGTGAAGAAGTTGACCTCTGCCTCTGCCGTACCCACGCTAGTTTTTCGCAGGAGGGCAATACGAGAATACTGACACTTGACCCGGTAGAAATTGAATTTTATGATTTGACTGTAAAATTACAGACGAAGATTTATTTTGAGGAGGGGTCTTCCAAAATAAAGATAGAAAGAAATATTTTGGAGATGAGCAATCCTGATGCAGATGTTACAATCAATGAATATATGGTTGCATGTTATGGAACAACAGAATATCCAGAGGATATGACGGGAATTATTTTGGCACTTGACAGGGACGGAGAGTCAAAAACTCTTTCCTATGAGTATAAGTGCCGTGAGGAAGCAATGGCTGGTGCAAAGAGTGCTTCTGCAGTGATTCCGGCTATTGAGACAAAGGTATCTTTAAGTACAGATGCCATAGACGGTGAAGGATATATCAGAGAAGGATATGCATTCTCACCAATGTTTACTTTGGGTTATCAGAAAAAGATAAGTGATAAGGAGGTATTTGCAACATGGCTCAATCTGGAAAAGGCAAATTAAATTT
>CANRVD010000073.1 GCA_947643145.1 uncultured bacterium
GTTTCATAACCCCATCGGTGGCTTTCGCGAAGCGGAAAGGCGGATTATAGAAATGGGAGATTGTGATTTATGAGTAAAAAGCGAAGAACTGACAAAACAGCATATTTTGGGACAATGCTTCTTTCTTTGGCGGTGCTTTTGGCACTGACAGCGGGAGGTTTAGCGGATGTAGGGCAAAGGGCCAGTGCCGCCGAAAAACGTACGGTAAAAGTGGCTTTTTTCCCAATGGATGGCTACAATGAATATGACAAGGACGGAAATCCTGCCGGCATGGATGTAGAGTATCTGGAAAACCTGTGCGAGTATTTGAATTGGAAGATAGAATATGTAGAATGTGAAAGCTGGGATAAGGCACTACAGATGGTTTTGGACAGGGAAGTAGATTTGCTTGGTTCTGCCCAGTATTCTGCAGAAAGAGCAGAATTGTATGAATATGCAAATCTTGCCAGCGGCTATACGTTTGGAGCTATCGCGGTCAAAGGGGAAAGCAAGCTTGCGTATGAGGATTTTGACGCGATGGGCGACATTACATATGGTGTGGTAAAGACCTATATCAGAAAAGGAGAATTTTATGATTATCTGGCGGATCATGGAATAAGCAGTCCAAAGGTAAGGGAGTATGAAGATACGGCTGCTCTTCAGGAGGCTCTTCAAAAGAATGAGATTGATGCGTTAGTACATTCCCTTACGGAAATCAGAGAAGGGCAAAGAGTAATCGGCCGTTTTGCACCTATGCCCTTTTACTATATTTCCTGGCAGGGAAATGATGATGTGATGCGTGAGCTGAATCAGGGGGTTGCAGACATTAAGATGAATCAGCCGGGGTTAGAAAATGAGCTGACAGTAAAATATTATGACAGCAGGCTTGACCAAACCATACTTTTAACTAGTGAAGAGAAGCAGTTTATCAGCGAAAATCAAAATCTCACAGTAGGATATTTTGATGATTATTACCCTTTTGTCTATGAGGTGGACGGTGAATGTAAGGGGCTTGCCAGACAGGTGTTAGAGGAGGTATCAGTAAGTACAGGCTTTAAGTTTTCCTATATGAAAGTAGATGATATGGCTGAAGCGGAGAAGCTTTTGAAAAAGGGAGATATAGATATCTTAAGCAGCTTTGGGGAAACGGCGGGAACCATCAAAGGAAACGGACTTGCACTTACAAAGAGGTATGCCCAGGCGCCGTATGTAATTGTAATGAAAAGGAACAGTAAGACAGAATCCATAGGTACAATAGCGGTAGAGAAAGGCATGGATTCAGAAAATAAGGTGCTAAGTTTTGTAGATGAGGGTACAAAGGTGATTACCCTTGATACCCAGTATAACTGTCTGCGGGAGGTGAAGTCGGGCAGAGCGGACGCAGCTATGTGCGACGGCTATCTGGCGGAATATTTGCTGGGAACGGATTTTCATTTTAACAATATGGAAATATATAGTGTATTAAGTGATGCTCATTTGCTCTTTATGATGGTAAGGGAAGAAAATACACCGTTACTTAATATACTGAATAAAGAGCTTTTGGAAGTCAGTGATAAGATGGTCAGTGACTATATGCTGCAGGACAATTTCTATTCTAAAATGAGTATAGGAAGTTTTGTCAGGGAAAACAGCATAATTATTATCGGAATCCTTTGTGCAGCAGCTATTTTCGTTATTTTGGTAATGTACCGGATGCTTAAGAACAGCAGACATATACAGGTATTAATGTATAAGGATACGGAGTTGGATATCTGGAATCTGAATTATCTCAAGTACAGAGCGTCATTAAAGATTGCCGGTGACAGGAAATATGCGGTTGTATATACGGATATCACTCAGTTTAAACGGTACAATGCCCTGTATGGCGGACAGGCTGGTAAAAAGATTCTGGAACTGTTCATTGAGGTGGTTTCACAGGAACTTGATGATGAAAAGGAACTGTATGCCAGAAATTATGGCAGCCATTTTGTTCTTTTTGTAAAGTATAATGATTTGGAAACTTTGGAAATAAGACTTATGGATATTGCGGATAAAATATCTGGCAGAATATATCATGAAGTGCAGATTCATATGGCTGTGGTGATGGGTGTGTGCTGCATTCCGAAAGAGGGCAGTGATATAGAGCTTTCTCTTTCCTATAGCATTCAGGCAGCGGATTCCTTAAAGGGCAGTTATTTTAATGATATACAGATATATGATGAGAACTTGAGCGGCCAGCTAAAGGAGCATGATGAAAGGGAAAAGCTGTTAGAGTCTGTGGATATCAATAAGGATTTTGTGGCTTACTATCAGGCCAAGGTGGATATCCGCAATGAGCAGGTGATTGGAGCGGAGGCTTTGGTACGGTTTAAGGACCCTACGGACAACGGGGCAATCAGGGCGCCAGGTTTTTTTGTACCTTATTATGAACAGACGGGAAAAATTACAGAGATTGATTTCTTTGTGATGGAAGATGTCTGTAAAATGTTAAGAAGGCGTATTGATGGGGGAAAGAGGGTTGTTCCTGTATCCTGTAATTTTTCCAGACTGCACTTTATTAAAGAGGGTTTTGTGGAGAGGTTTGAGGCTATCGTGGCTAAATATCAGGTGCCAAAAGAGTTAATTGAGGTGGAAATTACAGAGACACTTGTAATGGAAGAACTGGAGCAGCAGAAGATAAAGGAGACGGTGGACATTCTGAAACAGCACGGAGTCCATCTGTCTATAGATGATTTCGGCTCTGGCTATTCCTCTCTGGGGGTATTTGAGCAGATACCTGCTTCGGTCATTAAGCTTGACCGTTCCTTTCTGCTAAATAATGAGAATCGTAAAAGACAGGTAAAGATTATGCGCAATATTGTAAATCTTGCAAAGGATTTGGATGCCCAGGTGGTGTGCGAGGGTGTGGAAACGGAGAAGGATGCAGAGCTTATGATGGAGATTGGGGCCTATGTGGCGCAGGGCTACCGCTATTGTAAGCCGATTCCTGAAGCAGATTTTGAAGAGATGTTAGATAAAGTTACGATTCACAGATGATTCATGACAACAGGTTTACTGGCGAAACCTGTAATCTGTTATTTCAGAAAGTAGCGTGTAAGCTGTTCTAAGCCACATAAGAAAAATATAAGTTGCTGGTTTTATGCTTGTGGTTTAGAACAGCTGTGAATAGTAACGGTAAGATAAGTAGTCCATAGAATACTTATCAACATATTCCTTTACATTTTCATTCATATAATATTCCTCTTGACGTTCTGAATCGTATTGCTGTTATTCGTGCGGCTATTTTAAGCGGCTGTTATTCCTGACAGGTATAGTATACTTTTTTCATCAGATACCTTCAGGATTTCAATTTTTCTGTATAATTATATCATACGTAATCTGAAATTACTAATATATCTTCATAAAGTTTTCTTATCATATTTTTGTATGGAGCTGACAGGAATAGTTGGTTTTTATTTTGGAATTCTATTGTACACTAATATAACATAAATCATCTTTACAGTTATGTAAAGATGATTTTGATAATTGATTTCCATGGATGCAGGGATATTAAAGTTGTATTTATTTCCAATTTATGCTAGAATTTCTGCTATAACAGTGCCAAGAGGCAGCGATAGGCAGATTCCATGATTTTAGTATACTGTTGTAGGGATACAGCACATTAAAATCATGGAATTGTGGGCGGTAATGATGAAAATGTGAAGCAAAGGTGAACATAGTTTACTTTGCAGAAATGGAGTAAAAAAATGAAGGAAAAAAGAAGTAATTTTACAGGAAGTGTAGGATTTGTGCTGGCAGCGGCAGGAAGTGCTGTAGGCCTTGGTAATCTTTGGAGATTCCCATATCTGGCAGCGCAGTATGGTGGCGGAATCTTTATTTTAGTCTACCTGATTTTAGCGGTGACGTTTGGATTTACGCTGTTGATAACGGAGATTGCAATTGGAAGAAAAACAAAAAACAGCTCTATTCTGGCGTATCGGAAGATACACGAACGGTTTGGATTTTTGGGATATCTTGCAGGGCTGGTACCGCTCATTATCCTGCCATACTATTGCGTAATAGGAGGATGGGTATTAAAGTATACAACCGTTTTTGTAACGGGGCAGGGAAAAGAAGCAGCAGGAGACAGCTATTTTGGAAGTTTTATCAGTGGCACGACAACACCGTTGATTTATTTTCTAATCTTTTTAACGGTGACAATGGTGGTAATCTTGTGTGGTGTGCAGAAGGGAATTGAACGTGTCAGCAAGTTTTTGATGCCTGTTTTGCTGGTAATTACGCTTGGTGTCTGTATCTATGAAATTACAATACCTGGTTCCGGGGCGGGAATCCGTTACTATCTTCTGCCGGATTTTTCAAAGTTTTCGATAAAGACGGTCTGTGCAGCAATGGGGCAGCTTTTCTTCTCAATGAGTATCGCGATGGGAATCATGGTATCATATGGCTCATATGTAAAGGATGATGTTAATATTGGGACTGCGGTCAACCAAATCGAAATTTTTGATACCGTGGTTGCACTGCTGGCTGGTTTTATGATTGTCCCTGCTGTTTATATGTTCAGTGGTGAGGAAGGGCTTGCAACAGGCGGTGCAGGACTTATGTTTATCACTTTGCCAAAGGTTTTTGATTCGATGCCTATGGGCGGATTAATCGGAATCTGCTTTTTTATTTTGGTACTGGTCGCTGCATTAACCAGTGCAATTTCTGTTATGGAAGCAACGGTTTCCATGCTGATTGACCGTCTTAAGATTTCCCGTGTAAAGGCAGCAGCCACTATTTTTGTGATCAGTATAGTGCTTGGAATTCCGTCCTCACTGGGAAATGGAATATGGTCAGGAATTTTACTGCTGGGAATGGATTTTCTTACCTTTTTTGACTATTTGTCCAACAGCATTATTATGCCGCTTGTGGCGCTGGGAACCTGTATTCTGATAGGATGGTTTGCCGGAACAAAAGTCATTGAAGATGAAGTGACAAAAAACGGCGAAAAATTTTCGCGTCTTGGTATATACCGTGTTATGATAAAGTATATTGCACCAGTTTTTATGGTGATTATTTTAGTATTTTACACTTTGGCACAGTTTGGGATTATTAATTATTAGGAGGTTTAAATTTTATTGACGTATGAAAGAACCATACGGAGTGAAACTAAGCCAAATTTTGGAATAATGCAAAGGCAGCATATTTCTTTGAGTGTTTGTGAAGGCAAAGCGGCATGAGTGGAGGTTGCGGAAGCTGTTGGGAGAAAGGCAGGGTATCAACATGAAATATGATTTTGACACAGTATGGGATCGTTTTGGGACAAATTCCTACAAGTGGGATTTGAAAGAAGAGGAACTTCCGATGTGGGTTGCTGATATGGATTTTAAAACAGCGCCGGAAATTATACAGGCAATGGAAGAGAGGGCCTCACATGGCATTTTTGGATATACGGTTGTTCCACAGGAATGGTATCAGGCATATCAGGACTGGTGGAGAGAGCGGCATCATTTTGTAATCGAAAAGGAATGGATGATGTTTTGCACAGGTGTTGTCCCGGCAATCTCAAGCATTGTGCGGAAGATGACAACAGCAGGAGAAAATATACTGGTACAGACACCGGTTTATAATATTTTCTTTCATTCCATTGTCAATAACGGAAGAAACATTTTAGAAAATGAACTGGTTTATGAAAATGGAGAATACCATATGGATTTTGAGGATTTGGAGAAAAAGCTTTCAAATCCACAGACAACGCTTATGCTGCTTTGTAATCCGCAGAATCCTGCAGGAAAAATATGGAGCAGGGAAGAGTTAAAACGCATTGGGGAGCTTTGTGAAAAGCATCATGTACTGGTTGTAGCGGATGAAATACACTGTGATCTGACGGCGCCAGGAAAGGAATATACGCCGTTTGCTTCGGTATCAGAAGCTTGCAAAAATAATAGCATTACCTGCATTGCGCCTACCAAGACGTTTAATATTGCGGGAATTCAGACAGCCGCAGTTTTCGTTCCCAACCCGGTGGTGCGCCATAAGGTAAACCGTGGAATCAACACAGATGAAGTGGCAGAGCCAAATGTTTTTGCGGTAACGGCAGCGGTAGCTGCTTTTACGAAAGGAAGCATGTGGTTAGATGAATTACGGGAGTATATTGAGGAAAACAGAAGATATGTGAAGGAGTTTTTAGAAAAGGAGCTGGTACAGGTCAGACTGGTTTCGTCGGATGCAACCTATCTTTTGTGGCTGGACTGTAAAGAGGTTACGAATAATTCCAATAAACTATGTAGAATCATCAGAGAGGAGACAGGGCTTGTTTTGTCAAGCGGCCGCTCCTATGGAGAATGTGGGAATGGATTTCTGCGTATGAATATTGCGTGTCCGAAGGAAAGACTTGTAGATGGTTGTAAACGGTTAAAACAAGGAATTGAGTCGCTGTGAATAGTAACGGTAGATTGCAGTCAAAGTAGGGAGGTAGAAACTGATTATGAGAAAAACAAAGATTATCTGTACGTTAGGTCCGGCAACGGATGATGATAAAATACTGGAAGCTTTGATTCAGGAGGGAATGAATGTAGCCAGAATGAATTTTTCGCATGGCTCACATGAGGAGCATGCTGTCAGAATTCGCAAAGTGAGGGAATTGTCAGAAAAGTCAGGAAGGCCGGTTGCGGTTCTTCTGGATACGAAAGGGCCTGAAATCCGTACTGGCTTGCTGAAAGAGGATAAGATTTTTTTAAAGGGCGGTGATTTGTTTACCTTGTATACGGATGAAAAGGTAGGAGATGAACATGGAGTCTCAATTACCTTTCCAGAGCTTTATAAGGATGTAAAGCCGGGAGCACATATTCTGATTGATGATGGATTGATTTCGATGCAGGTGCAGGAAATCAAGGGGACGGAAATTATCTGTCAGATTCAGAATGATGGTTATATTTCTGCACATAAGGGAATTAATGTGCCGGATATCCATCTGAATATGCCGTATATGAGCGATAAGGATAAGAGTGATATTCTTTTTGGAATTGAGCAGAAGGTAGATTTTGTTGCGGCTTCTTTTGTAAGGACAAAAGAGGATGTGCAGGAGCTTAGAAATTTTTTGGATGAGAATGGCGGTAAAGGCATTTTTATTATATCCAAAATAGAAAATATGGAGGGTGTCCGTAATATTGATGATATTATTGAGTTTTCCGAGGGAATAATGGTGGCCCGCGGCGACATGGGTGTGGAGCTTCCGGCGGAAGAGGTTCCGATTATCCAGAAAGTGATTATCCGCAAGGTATATGAAAAAGGAAAACACGTGGTAACAGCGACACAGATGTTAGATTCTATGATGAAAAATCCAAGGCCGACGCGTGCGGAGGTGACGGATGTGGCAAATGCCGTATATGACGGAACAAGTGCCATTATGCTGTCTGGTGAGACGGCTGCCGGAAAATATCCGGTAGAGTCGTTAAAAATGATGGTACGGATTGCAGAGCGGACGGAAAATGATATTGATTATAAAGATCGTTTTGAACATTTTGGACAGAGGTCCGGTGATGATGTGACGGCGGCTATCAGCCATGCTACCTGCACAACTGCATATGATTTGAAGGCAAAGGCAATAGTTACGGTAACAAAATCAGGACGTTCTGCAAGAATGATATCCAAATATCGTCCAAATTGTATGGTAATCAGCGGTACGACAGAAGAAATAGTATACCGCCAGCTTGCCCTGTCATGGGGAGTTACACCAATTCTGATTGATGAAAAGAATGATATTTTTGAGCTGTTTGACCATGCGATTGACAAGGCAAAACAGAAGAAGCTGGTGGAAAAAGGAAATCTTGTGGTGCTGACGGCGGGTGTTCCTCTTGGTGTTTCCGGCAATACTAATATGATGAAAGTTCAAATGATAGATGGAAATGTATAAAGTGTGAAAGAAATGAAGATTTCCTAAGGCAGTGCGAATGCATAATTCGCACGAAAAACCGTGCCAAAGAAAATCTAAGTCATTTCTAAGAAGAACGCAAAACCAGCGTTCTTCGTTGATTGTTTGCGCAGCAAAGCTGGCATGATTGAAAGAATAAAAAATATGACAGAGTTAGAAAAATATTATAATAAGTTTAATGAAGAAAAAAGACTGGGGAGACGTCATGGAAGGGTGGAATTTATAACATCCATGAAGTATATCCACAAATATCTGGAGGGGATGCCAGATGCAAAAATACTGGATGTTGGAGCAGGTACCGGACGCTACAGTGTGGCGCTGGCAGAAGAAGGATACGATGTGACGGCAGTCGAATTAGTCAAATATAATCTTGGAATATTAAAGGCGAAAAAAAGCAGCGTTAAAGCGTATCAGGGAAACGCATTAACGCTGTCCCGTTTTTTGGATAATACTTTTGATATGACACTGCTGTTTGGTCCGATGTATCATTTATACTGTTTTGAGGATAAGAAAAAGGCATTGGAAGAAGCAAAGCGGGTAACAAAAGCGGGCGGTATTATTCTGGTTGCGTATTGTATGAATGAGTATTGTGTGATTACCCATGCCTTTAAAGAGAATTTTGCCAAAGAATGTATCAAGCAGGGAAAGCTGACAAAGGATTTTAAAAGTGTGTCCTCAAAGGAGGATTTATATGATTATGTTAGAATGGAGGACATTACCCGACTGTATCAGGCGGCAGGTTTAGAACGCCTTCAGATTATAGCAGCGGATGGGCCGGCAAATTATCTGCGTCCGGTTTTAAATGCCATGGATGAGGAGACATACCGTTTGTTTATCGAATATCATCTGGCAACCTGCGAGAGACAGGATTTGATTGGTGCAAGTGCCCATACAGTGGATATTCTTAAAGTTCCAACTAACGCATAAAAAAATATATATTATCCATAATAACGATTAAGTACCAAAAAACAGAGTGGAGGATGATTATTATGGATAGGACAAAGGTGAATTTAAGAAAGGTAGCAATTATTGGATGTGGATTTGTCGGTTCGACATCTGCTTTTGCCTTGATGCAGAGCGGGCTTTTTTCAGAAATGGTTTTAGTTGACGTGAACCACGACAGGGCAGAGGGAGAAGCGTTAGATATCAGTCATGGTCTTCCGTTGGCAAGACCGATGAAAATATATGGTGGCAGCTATGATGATATTGTAGATGCTGCCATTATTGTCATTACGGCGGGTGCAAACCAGAAGCCGGGAGAGACAAGGCTTGATTTGGTTCGAAAGAATACGGAAATTTTTAAAACGATAATTCCAGAGATTGCAGAAAGAGACTGTCAGGGGATATTGCTGGTTGTATCCAATCCGGTTGACGTATTGACATATGTGACCTTAAAAGTAGGTGGCTTTCCAAAAGACCGTGTCATCGGTTCAGGGACTGTGTTAGATACTTCAAGATTAAAATATCTGTTAGGGGAGCATTTGGGGGTAGACAGCCGCAGTGTCCATGCTTTCATTATTGGGGAACACGGGGATAGTGAGATTGCTGCTTTCAGCAGTGCAAACGTATCGGGAATTCCTGTACATGAATTTTGCGAATTGCGGGGATTTTACCAGCATAAAAAAGCAATGGTGGATATTGCTACAAAGGTTAAGAATTGTGCATATGAAATCATTGAAAGGAAACAGGCTACTTATTATGGAATCGCTATGGCAGTAAAGCGTATCTGTGAAGTGATTCTTAGGGATGAAAAGTCAATTCTACCTGTTTCTGTGCTGATGGAGGGGGCATATGGAATCCGGGATGTAGTATTAAGTATGCCTACAGTCGTGGGGAAAGACGGTGCGGAGACACAGGTTCCGATTGCACTGGACGAGGAAGAGTTAGGAAAGCTTCAGGAGTCTTCAAAAGTACTGCATGATGTCATTGCAGGGCTGGACTTGGAATAGAGATAAGGGTATAATGGAAAAATAGGTTGGAGTATTACAGTAAAGAACTGTTACAGAATCACTTGTAAGTGCTTCTGTAACAGTTCCTAAAGTAAAGTTGCAGCATATGGAATGCAAAAGTTATGGAGGAGTCAGCTTATGAATGGGGGCAGGAACAAAGAAACAGGATTTTTGGAATACGACAGACTGACTGGTTTATATGGTAAAGAGAAATTTTTTGAACAGGTAAAGGAGCGGATTTTGCAGGATGGCAGGCCGTTTGCATTTATCCGTATTGATCTAGACAGATTCCGGCTGTACAATACTTTTTTTGGGACAGGGGAAGGGGATAATCTTTTAATCTATCTGGCAGAAAAAATCAAAGAATATGCAGGAATTTTTGAAGACGCTGTAGTTGGCAGAATGGAATCAGATATTTTTGGTATCTGCTGTCGTTATGATGAAAACTGCATTTCAGAATTGCGGGATAAACTGATTGCGGCATTAAAAATCTATAATGATACATATTATATTGAGCCTTCTATTGGTGTGTATGTAATAGAGGATAAAAATCTGACAATAGAGGAGATGTATGCGAGAGCCTCTCTGGCAGGGGAATCCTGCAAAAATAAGTTTATGGTAAATGTCGGATATTATAATGACGGGATGACCGATAAGCTGTTAGTAGAGCAGGAGCTTATGAATGAAGCACAAAAAGCACTGGATGAAGAGCAGTTTACGGTATATCTCCAGCCAAAGACAAATATCCATACAGAAGAGCCGTACGGTGCAGAAGCACTGGTCAGATGGAAGCATCCTGATAAAGGTCTGGTTTCTCCGGGAAAATTCATCCCTGTTTTTGAGAGCAATGGCTTTATCGGCAGGCTGGATTACTATATGTGGGAGCATACGTGCAGGCTTTTAAGGCGCTGGATGGATGAGGGGCTGGAGCCGGCACCGGTATCGGTAAATGTCTCACGTGCCAATATGTATAATCCCAATTTGGTGGATACTTTAACTGATTTGGTAAACAAATATCAGCTTCCGGCAAAGATGCTGCAGCTTGAGCTGACAGAAAGCTCTTTTATGGATGACCAGGAAATGATGATTCATAAAGTAAAACAGCTTCAGGAGGTTGGTTTTACGGTTTTAATGGATGATTTTGGCAGCGGCTATTCTTCCCTGAATACGCTAAAGGATATTCCGGTGGATATCTTAAAGATTGATATGAAATTTCTGGGAACCGGTGTTGGGAATGGCAGGAGTGAAAGAATTCTGGCATCTGTAGTGCGTATGGCAGCATGGCTTGATTTGACAGTTATTGTGGAAGGGGTAGAGACGAAGGAGCAGCGGAATTTTCTGGAGAGCATCGGCTGCGAGTATGCCCAGGGGTATTATTATGCAAGACCAATGCCATGGCAGGAATATGAAAATATACTACGCCATCCTGGCATTTATCAGAGAGAAAGAGAAGAGAGTACGAAAAAACTTACTCTGCTGGAGCGGGTCTGGAGTGAGAATCCTGAGATGGAGAGGATATTTGGAACGCTGGTGAGGCCGGCAGCAATTTATCAGTATACTGGCAGCGAAATAACATTATTACAGGTTAATGGTGAATTTAATCTGGACTTTGGTTATGGTGCGTCTGCGGAAAGACAGTTTGAAAATAACAGCCAGTATGTTCCGGATGATTATACTACAAAAATCCGCGGGGCATTTGCAAAGTGCATGAGAAAACGGAAAACGGCGCACTGTGATTACATGCGCATGGAGGAAAACGGCGAGAATAAATGGTATCGAATGAAGCTTCAATATTTAGCGCAGGAGGACGAAAAGGCAATTTTTCTGGCATTATTTTATGATATCAGCCAGGAGAAGGAGTTAGAGCGGGAAATCAGCAAATACAGGCGGAAGATGCAGAGGAATGATAGGAACCGTCTGAAAATGCTTTTGGTGGATGATGACCAGATGACCAGAATTTTGGCGAAGGAGTTTTTCAAAGAGCAGTTTAAAGTGATTGAAGCAGAAAACGGCAAAGAGGCATTGGAGATACTGCAAAAGGAATATGAAACGATTTCTGTAATTCTGCTGGATATGAATATGCCGGTCATGGGCGGAGCAGAATTTTTAAAGAATAAAAATGCATCGAAGGATTATTCAGATATTCCGGTAGTTATTATTTCGGCAGATGACAATCCATTTACACAGATAGAGATGTTGAAAAATGGAGTCAATGACTTTGTAACAAAGCCTTTAATTCCAGAGATAGTCGAATGCAGGGTGCAGAATGTGATAGAGTATAACAGCCGTTTTCAGGGGCTTATCCGGGAATACCGCAAAAAGAAATAGAGGTAAATATGAAATTAGATAAAAAGAATATGCAGCTATATGTGGTTACAGACAGGAGCTGGCTAAAGGGTGAGACGTTATATGAACAGGTAGAAAAGGCGCTGAAAGGCGGTGCTTCTTTTGTACAGCTTCGTGAGAAGGACAGGAACAAGGAGAGTATTTTGGCAGAGGCAAGGCAGCTAAAGGGACTTTGTGAAAAATACCAGGTGCCCTTTGTTATTAATGACAGTGTTGAAATTGCCATAGAAGCAGATGCAGACGGGGTTCATCTTGGGCAGGAAGATATGGGAATTTTGGAAGCCAGAAAAAAACTTGGTAATGACAAAATTATCGGTGCAACAGCCAAAACCATAGAGCAGGCAGTCAGGGCGCAGGAGCAGGGGGCAGATTACCTTGGAGTAGGGGCTGTCTTTGCTTCCCCGACAAAGACGAATGCGATTCGGATTTCCAAAGAGCAGCTACGGGAAATCTGTGAAAAGGTATCGATTCCTGTTGTTGCGATTGGCGGAATTACGGCAGATAATATGATGGAGATAAAAGGAAGCGGAATTGACGGAGTTGCAGTGGTAAGCGCTGTCTTTGCCAGTGATGATATAGAGCAGGCGGCAAGGGATTTGAAAGAGAAGGCGGCACATTTATAAAAAGTGTACTTTGCAGAAATGAGGAGGATTATGGTTACAGGAGTAATCTTTGATATGGATGGCGTGCTGTTGGATTCCATGCCGGTATGGGAAAATATTGATATCATGTACCTGAGGGAACATGGAAAGACGCCAAGGCCAGGGCTTTCGGAAGTACTGCTTACAAAGTCGCTGACAGAGGCGGCAGATTATATTCGTACAGAGTATGAACTGCCGAAGACAACAGAAGAGATTGTCAGAGAGATTGTGGACGCAATTCATGAGCAGTATGAAGTAAGGATTCCTATGAAACAAGGAGCGTTAGCATTTCTGAAACAGCTAAAGGAGCAAGGAATTGCAGTTGCAGTAGCAACTTCCAGTGACAGGGTTTTGGCAGAGGCAGCGTTTAAGCGTTTGGGAATGCTTCCTTTTATTGAAGGGATTTTTACCTGTGAGGAGGCAGGTATCGGAAAGAGGGAAAGCCCGGCGGTTTATCTGAATGCACTGGCATATATGGGAACCAGGATAGAAGAAACATGGGTCTTTGAGGATGTGCTGCATGGAATCAGGACAGCAGGGCAGGCAGGATTTAAAACAGTTGGGATTTATGATGCTTCCAGCGAAGGAAGCCTTGCCCTGATTCGGCAGGAAGCAACCATGTATCTGGGGGATTTGCAGGATTTTGAAAGATTTTATAAAGCAGCTGTGGAAACAACATAGAAATGGAGAGTTATGAATAAAAGAAAAGCAGTTTTAACAATAGCGGGAAGTGACTCCAGCGGAGGTGCCGGGATACAGGCAGATATTAAAACAATGATGGCAAATGGCGTTTATGCCATGAGTGCGGTTACTGCGCTGACCGCACAGAATACCTTGGGGGTTGCGGGGATTTATGAGGTGACACCGGAATTTTTGGAGCAGCAGCTTACCTGTGTATTTGAGGATATTTTCCCGGATGCAGTAAAAATTGGCATGGTTTCCGACACTTCTTTAATAGAAATCATTGCAGAAGTCTTGACAAAATACCATGCAAAGAATATTGTTGTAGATACAGTTATGGTATCGACAAGCGGTTCAAGGCTTTTAAAGGAGGATGCCATCCAGACTTTAAAAGAACGGCTTTTGCCGATTGCATCCATCGTAACTCCTAATATTCCAGAGGCAGAAATTCTTTCTGAAAGAAAGATTACATCTGCTAAGGAGATGGAGCAGGCAGCAGAATATATTGGCTCTGTATTCCATTGTAATGTATTGCTAAAGGGCGGCCATTCAGTGCAGGATGCCAATGACTTTTTATGGCAGCCTTCGCATATACAGTGGTTCCAGGCAGAGAGAATTGAAAGCAGGAATACGCATGGAACGGGATGTACGCTCTCGAGTGCCATAGCTTCCTGGCTGGCAAGAGGTGAAACTTTGGAGAATGCGGTAAGAAAGGCAAAAGAATACCTGACAGATGCGCTTGCTGCCATGCTTGACATGGGCAGGGGAAGTGGGCCTCTTGACCACGGATATGTATTTGGCGAAATGTAAACGGTATAGATGTCTGTTTTATGCATGTTGTTTCAATGAGTGATACCAGTTGCAAATAGTATGATTTGTCAGGGAATTGTTTGGGAGGATTATGGTTGTTTGGTTATGTTAGGATTCGGAAATCGGAGCTTAAGATAAAGGATTATGAGCTTTATCATGGCGTATACTGCGGATTGTGCGGTGTGCTGAAAAGAAAATATGGCTTTCTTGGGCAGGTTACTCTGACATATGACATGACCTTCTTGATTTTACTACTGTCATCAGTGTATGATATACCTATGAAGAAGCGGACAGAGCGCTGTATGGTACATCCCGGAAGAAAACATCTTTCTTTGGAAAATGAAGTGACGGAATATGCGGCACATCTGAATCTGCTTTTGGCATATTATCATTTTCAGGATGACAGTAAGGATGAAAAATCAAAGAAA
>CANRVD010000074.1 GCA_947643145.1 uncultured bacterium
CATCTTGTTTCTATCTCTCTTGCCATTCCATACATCTCCTTAAAATTTGTAATATCATATTTACTATGCATGATTTCTATTAAGAAATCTGCCGTATCCACCGCTACATGCCAAGGCATTCTTCCTGCCTTTTTTCCGCCAGTTTCATTCCCTTCTTTACAAATCCACCCTGAAACTGTTTACGGATTTTCCATGCGTAACGGTTATCCGCATCCTCAAATTTCTGGTATTGAAAATTGAGAATATCCTGCACATCGACCTGTATCTCTGCAAAAAAATTTTTCATCTCGTCTATAATGTTCATGGCTGCCTGTGCCACAGAACAAATCCTGCCGTCCGGCAGCGCAATTTTAACGGTTTTCAAATCATAATGCGCTGCATTCTTATAATTCTGTACAGCATGCACCTGATGCCTGACAGACAGTTCTTCCTTCGGTCTGCAAATCAGCCAGACCATCAATAACTGTGCAAACAGGACATCTTTCTCTTCCAGCCCTTCCACACATAACGGATTCAAGTCAAACATCCTCAGTTCGATATGATTCACACCATTTTTCCTCAAACTCTCCAGATTATTTTCCCCCGCCGATTTCAGACGGACCGGATAATATAATTCGGAAGGTGCTTTTAACAGCCCCTGCTGCACATATTGTTCAATACTGTCTGCATAGGCTTTGACAGAATGATAATCAAGCACCGGTGCAAAGTCATTCCAGTACCCCAGCTCGCTGCATCGTACAGAAGCCAGCCCCATAAACACATCACCACCATATACTCCCTTCTCCACAAAAGAGCTGTCAAGCAGTGGGCTTGCTGCTGTAACCGCCGTCAGTATCCAGCCATAAACAGCCAGAGAACCGGCAAGTTTCAAATATAATTTATTTTTATAATCCTGAAAACTGCCGCTGCCATGCATGCGGAAACTGCTCCGAAGTAATTCTTCTGAAAATGAAAAATTGACGTGAATCCCTGAAAATGTCATTCGGTATCTTCCATATTTGTCTGACAGATAATCCCGGTAAAGCGTCTTAAATTTTTCCACACCATCGAAAGCTGCAACCGGTATGTCATTCTCATTTCTTATATACGGCGGATTAGAAAACGGCCATAGGTATTCCCTGGCATTCAAACCAGATATTGCTTTCTGTATATTTATATAATGTTCCTGCAGTTCCCTCAATGCCGCCTCTGCTGTCGTATGAACCTTTGTATTGATTTCCGTCTGGTTCTCACAAAAATCCCTGACAATAAAATCACTGTCCTCAAACGGCTGCCTTGTATGGGAAAATGTCCCATCTTCCAGCACCCGTAAACTTTCTTTCTCCAAGCCAAACATGCCATCCATAATATGTTTTCTGATATATGAATCTTCTATATGTAGCATATAAATCCTCCTCATAAAGTCGAATAATCAAGAAAGAGCAGCCTCATTTTCTCCGGATCTTCCACATACTCATACCCATGATCTGTCCCTGTCTGCATTAGTTTTCCATTCTGAAATGCCAGTAACGTATTTAGCGGCAGAGGTTTCCACACCTGTTTATCTAACGGAACCGTACTAAACACATATCCCCCATACCGCTTTGACAGATAAAGACTGTTCCTGCAGTTTGTATGGACATAAAGATATTCTCCATCAAAAAGTAAAAGATTCAGTTTATTCCCATCGGCAATTTCACAGATTAAATCATCCACTAACCGAAAACGCTCCGATGCATCCAATGGGTATCCGGTTTCCCTGTATTTGTCATTCATCCGG
The DNA here is from genome assembly GCA_947643145.1 of uncultured bacterium. GTDB lineage: Bacteria > Bacillota > Clostridia > Lachnospirales > Lachnospiraceae > Butyribacter. The sequence goes on from CANRVD010000074.1 coordinate 1,760, forward strand.
TCTGCAAGCAGATATAAAATCCTTTCGCTGTCCGTCTGTCCATCCTGCACATAAAAATAGGAATCCATCATTTCCCCCTCAAATATGGTTCCGTTGTGTGCCAGCGTCCATGTCCGTCCCATCTCATCCTTTCTGATAAAAGGATGACAGTTTTCATACTCCATATTTCCCTTTGTTGCCAGCCGGATATGGGCAATCATGCGATCCGACATAATCCGCTGGTTTCTATATTCACGCAGTCTGGCACTTTTCGTGGCTGTTATCGCCTGCTTTTCCATCTGTACTGTACCATTTTCAAAAAATGCCATTCCCCATCCATGCGGATGTTTGTCTCCATGCGAAAAAAACACATCCAGCAAGTGATTCAGTTGTATTTTTCCGGGAGTATTCACTCCAAACAATTCACACATAAGGATTACCTCATTTCTCAATTCTTTAAACGATACCGATGGGACTCGAACCCACAACTTCGGCTTTGCAAGCCTATGCCATTCCATCGGCCACGGCATCAGATGCTTTTATGTATTTGCCTACTATGTTGATGTGTTTATAGTAGCCTCTTTGTCCTGATTTGTCTAATTAAAAAAAACTGCAAGATGTTATAGCTTTTTCCTATAACATCTTGCAGTTTCAATATTTACTTACAACTTATGTTTATTTACGGACCGTTCCGTTTATCAGAATATCCGCCCGTTGCTCCGGTGTCAGATTCCGGCTCATTAAAATCTGAAAAAACAACTCCTGTCCTTCTTCCGGATTCCCCGAATAAACCGTATGGGAATTACGGTAAATCACATCAAACACATTATCCAGCTTAATAAACTCCCCACTTGCGTGTCCATGTCCGGCAAGCTGTTCCAATGCCTCACCACTTATTTCATAAATCATATACTGGCGTGGTCTTGGTTCATTAAAACCTGTGATGACTACATAAAACTTCCCATCTGCGTAAATCAGCGTTTTCCCGTGTTCATCCAGGCTGCTGAAAGCAACCGCCTTAATCCCCATATGGTTACACATATACTGCAAAGCATAGCGGCTTGCCATACAATCGCCTTTTCCCCGAAGAAAAATATCATACCAGTTATCATTATAATATTCATAATCTGAAACTGCCCCAATATACCATGCCGCTTTTTCTGCTTTTTCCTTTTGTGTCATGGAAGGAGTAATATACTGTTTTTCAAAATCCGTAATTCTATGTACTGGTAGATGGAGCGGACAGAGAGCTCTTATTCCGGATGCTCCACAACAATCTGGTAAGGAGAATGACCCTGCCGGATCAGAGGGGTAACGACTGCATCAATACGGTGGAGATTTTCTTTGGAGAGATTGATGCTACGCATCAAGTATATGGATAATCCACCGGAAGGAATGACATCTGAGGACATTCGCCGCATGAGCGAGGATGACCTTCTCGATATGGATTATTTCTTAAATGAAGATGACCCGTTTAATGACGATTTTGGCGGAGAAGGCTTTTATATCTTCTAAATCCCATATCGTCTTATTGTTATGCACTGGCAGAAATTTATCTAACGTATGTTCGATGGATTTCTGCTTATTTTATACACAGCAAACATCGGAATTTCCTATAAAGCAAAAAACCGACAGCAGAGAATACCATCTCTGCTGTCAATTTTATCTTGTATAAGTTCCCTGCTTTAGACAATCCTTTACCCATGCAATAAAATTTTCATCTGCATTGCCTGTACGTTCCGCCTCAACATGACCTGCCCCCCAGACTGTTTCAAAATCCACATCTGCTCCATACCCTGTCAGGGCAAGGGCGAGATTGACCTCAGTACAAAGTGCGGTGTCCCCTTGCTCTATGCCGGTACGGATGCGCCAGTGTTCTGCCACATCTGCACTTTTATGGCCATCATAATAATCCATAAGATAATACATCGGGTTATACATGTTCATACGTTTTTCCATAGAACTGCCAAGCGCATCACTTTTTTTCAAATCTGCTGCATAGGCATCCCCATACCTTTCATTACCCTTCAGTATATCTGCCATCACTGCATCAAAATGAGCACCAGAACCGTCACCGAACCCAAATAAAACATTTTCACCCTGTGTCCTGTTCAAATCATCAAAAGCCCCCACATCCTTGCTTGCCGCCTTGCAATGCTTTACAAACTCAGCAACGCTGCTAACCGCAGCCGTATTTTTTTCGGCATCATAAGTTATCCATTTGCCATCAGCATTCAGGCTATCAATATAATCCTCTGCTGTGTTGTAAGTTTTGCTCTCGGTCTGTCCCTGTCCATGATTTCTCCGATTGATGCCATCCTCTTGAAAATTCCCATTCCGGTCCATATATCCATCTGTCCGTTTATTGTCTCCATCCATCTGTCGTTTTTCCTTACCCCTGTCTGGGATTGCCCCGTCCGGTAATTCTCCATCTGGGAGTTCTTTGTCTGGCAATCCCCCCTCCGGGCGTCCGCCAAAACCGCCAGCACCTCCGGAAGTATAAGGAAACGTAGTATCTTTCAGAAAGTTATTAAGAGAACGCTCAATTTGTGCCTTGATATAGTCATAATAGCTTCCTGCCTGATAAATCCCCTTCTTTGATTTTTCCAGTGACAGCAAATTTCCTTCTGAATCCTTAAGCCCTATGGCATTAATATATGACGCAAAGGATTCTGCCATATCATCAGAAAGCTGCTGCATCTCCTGATCCAGCCCGGAACGTGTCATGCCAAGATTCCACTCATACGCCGCGTCTGCATAGTCAAGATTGGTAATGGGACACCAGCACATTGAGCCATTGACTGCGTCACTGACACCCTGTACCGCACCAACTGCATCCAGATAAGGAGTATAGAGGCTGCTATTTCCGGTTGCGCCAAGCAGGGCGCTCTGTGCACCTCCACCACTCATTCCGAAAGAGAAGATCCGTTCCATGTTTCCGGGCACGCGACCCTCATTATAGCGGATATACCGGATAGCTGCCTTTAAATCCGTTACTCCGGCAGGCGCCCCTTCCTCCCGTCCGCGGCAGCCGGCTCTTACATAAATAAAGCCGGCATCTGTGTACGCTTTCGCACTGCTGACATAATCTGTTGGCGCCGCCATCGCAGAATATCCCGGTGTATCTACCGGAAGGACAACCGGCGCTGTTTCTGCCGTGTAGCCACCCACCTCTGCTGAAGCATTGACTTTACAGCGAAAGGTGCCATCCCCATTATCGGATGCATCCAGATACTTTCCCGGCACAAAGATTCCCAGTGTTTCATATTCCTCTGCTGCCGGAGTTTCACAGTAAGAAATCCCTGTCTGCCAATAAACATCCTCCTCTGTATTATACTTCCATATTTCCATGTTGATTTTTTCCAACCCTGTCATAATTTCCTCCTCTGTCCCAGACGTTTTTTGCGGCTTTCCTGTTGCTTCATCGTGCTTTGCAGTCTGCGGACTGCAGCCAGATAGCAGCATGATTGCTGCCATTACCATACCAACCCGCATTATATTACATCTCATTTTTGTTTCCTTCCTTTCATACTATTTTTGACAAGAATAACATAAAGATATGAATAAATCATGTTTAATAACCGCATTATTCCAAAAATCCCCCTGCCGCCTTTGGCGGCTCAAATAGGGATGAAAAATGCTGTTTTTGCATTTTTCCTGTGTGAAACTTAATATATCTTAGACAGCGTTTTTTGCCGTCTTAGATGTATTTTTCACACTACTATTTCCCAAATCCAAATAAGTTCAATATCTTTTGGATGACGGAAATTTCTTTTACCTCTTCCTGATGATCTTCCGCCTCTTCATCCTCCGGTATCTCTATTGCCGGAGTTTTCATGACAAACAATACGGAATCTACTTTTGCATTTTTCTCGGAAGTAAAAGAACCCGTTTCGATTTCAGAACCTGTCATTTCTTCGACTTTATCATCCACCTTATTTTTCATTTCCGAATCAATATCCTTTGTTTTCTCACGAAACTCCCCTGTTCCTTCCTGCATTTTCCCTGTGCCATCACGCAGCTCTAAGATACCTGCTAACATCTCATTGGTACCATCATATAATTCGGAGGTTCCCTTTACTAAATCACCGGAACCCTTAGATAATTTTTGATACCCTTTTACGATTTTATTTACCCCATCTGTATATTCACTGATACCAGTATCCAGTTTCTTATATTCTTTTACCAGCTTATTGATTCCCGTTTGCAGAGCGGCCATATTTGTTACCAATGTCTGTAATGTGGAAGTTAAGCCTTGTATATTCTTATCAAATTCCTCGTAACTGCCCTGAAGTGATAACGCCCCTTTCATTAAATTTCCAGTTTCCTTATCTAACTGTGCATCCATTCCGGAAATCAGGGCATTACTTCCCTGAATATAGTTGACATCTGCTTTCAACAGGCTTTCTATCTGAATCCGTTTTCCCATCTGTGCCACATAGGAAGACAGTACGGAACTGTTACCGGATGCCTGATATTCCTGATACAGCTTCATAGCGTCTGCATCCTCCTGTTTTACCAGTTCCCCAAGTTTTTGCAATACACCGGCATTCCCACTATCTGTATATGCCTGATACAATGCCCTTCCGGCATCGGTAATTTCCAGAGCGGCGATTGCCTGATTATGCTGGCTGACAAAGGATTCCACATCATTAAGCCCTGCCTGTGACAGTGCCTGGTAATAACTGCCAATACTTCCATCTACTGTCTGAAGCCCTGCAACAAGAGAGCCAATACCTGTTTGAATCTGGGTTGACGCTGTACTCAGCTTGTTCAAACTTTCTGCGTCCATGTTGACCTTATCCAGAGATTTCTTAATTTTATTCAGGCTTTTCAGCACAGCCGCAGAGCCATCTGTCAGATTTCCCGATTTATTATCCAGTTTACCCAGCGCTTTTTTTACATCCTGTATTCCATCATTTAAAGTATCTGCCCCCTTTTTTAATTTCTTTGCTCCATCTTCCAGTCCATCTGCACCATCTTCCAGTTTCTTTGTTCCATCTTCTAATTGCCCTGTGCCATCATCTAATTCTTCTGCGGCCTCCCTTATCTCCAGCAGTTTATCCGTTAATTCTGTAGTATCCAGTTTGATATTTAGATTCAGGCTTGTGCCGTTGATGGAAATCTCCCCCATCTCAAAATCCTCTACATCTGCTGTAATTTCCAAAATGTCGCCCTTCCTCGGCAGGATAATATAGGATAACTGTTTATCTGAACCCACATTGGCAATAGTCGCTCCATCTGCCCGAATATTACGGCAAAGGGAAGAATCCATTAACATCGTTGCCTGCAGGGCATAGCCTTCCCAAAAAGAACTTTCACAGGACATATTCTGCGTAATGGAAAGAATCATTTTCAGAGAACCAGACATGCCGGCAATTTCAGCAGCAGAATATTCTTTTCCATCCATAAAGTACCGGATATCAATATCCCATGGAAGTTCCGTTTTCTCTATATCTAAATCCCCCTGATAATACAATTTATCCGCATCCGTCTGAATACGGATTTGACCATCCTCATAATGAATTTCATCTGTTGTGGTCAGATTCTTTACCTTCGTATAATTTCCATAATCTGTAATGTCCTGAGCAGTAAAGCTGTTTACCACATAAGCGCCTTCCAGTGTCCCATTGCCAGACAGCATAGCATAAACTACTTCCTCCTTTTCTGTGCCAGACAATGCAGCACTGCTGCTCTCTGTCGTATTTATGGCATTTTCTGCCTCTGCCGCCTCCACTTCAGAGACACTCTGGCTAATTACCAACATGACAGATAAGCAGACAGCTACTGTCGTTTTCATTCTTCTTTTATTCATGATAAAAACCTCCTGATTTTTTTTTGATAAAAAATCGGTCAAACAGATATAAAAAGCCTGGCAGCACCAATAAAACGGCACAAAGGGAGCATATCGTGCCCCTGCCCAATAAAAATCCTAACTGGGATAACAGGCCATGTGTTGAGATTTCCCCCAGCAGAAAACCGACAATAGTAAGAACAATACCAGACGTTAATATAGAAACCGACACATTTGACAGCGTCTCTACAATGCTGTCTCTTTTTCCATACAGACACCGATTTTCCTTATAACGCTCTGTAAGCAGAATCGCATAATCTACCGTAGCACCCAGCTGAATCGAACTGATAATCAGATAGGCAATATAAAAAAGCGGGGAATCAGCATAATAGGGGAAGGAAAGATTCATCCATATGGCTGTTTCAATGGTAAGCACCAGTATGACAGGCAGCGCAACTGATTTCATGGTAATCAGCAGCACCAGAAAGACGGCTGCGATTGCCACCAGATTTACCTTCATCATATCTGCCGTAACCGTATCCATCAAATCATAGGTACTGATGCCCTGTCCCGCCAGATGATACCCGTCTGGATAATAGGCCTGTGCAATCTCCCGGATATTTTCTATCAGCCGGAATGTCTTATCACCCTCATAATCTGCGTCAACTGATAAAACCATCCTGCTGTAGTGTTCCGATTCCAGTTTGCCAAGCATTTCTTCATCAAGGTATTCATAAGGAATTTCTGCCCCTGCCTGTTCTACAAAGGCAATAGCACCAGAAACCTCCGGCAATCTTTTGATATCGGCTAACATTTTTGTTTCCGTTGCTGTGTCCCCCTTTGGCACCATCAGGACATAAGTGTCACTCTTTCCAAACACTTCCTCAATGGCTTTGGTATCATCTCCCATCTGTGTTCCTTCCGCAAAAATATGGGAAGCACCATAATAATAAGAATTGTGGATGCTGGCAAGATAAGATGGGACAATCATCACAGTAAACAGGATTGTAAGTGGCAGCATCATCTTTCTTACCACTTTTCCAAAGCCGTGAAAATCCGGCACAAACGGCTTATGCTTTGTTTTATCCATGTAAGGGGCAGTCATAAGAATCAGTCCGGGCATAAAGATAAAAACAACAATCAGACTGATGGCAATTCCCTTCGCCAGTGCATATCCAAGATCAGGACCAATCTGAAAACGCATAAACGCCAGTGCCAGAAAACCAATTACTGTCGTTAAGCCACTGGACATAATGGAAGAAACTGATTTTACCAATGCATTTCTCATGGCGGTCTCCGGGATTTTCTCCTCCTTACGGCATTCCTCAAAACGATGAATCAGAAACACGGAATAATCTAAGGAAACCGCCAGCTGCAGAATATTCCCTGCCGCATTTGTCACAAATGAGATTTCCCCAAATATCAGATTGGAACCTGCATTGATTAGCACCGCCACCCCCAGCCCGATTAATACAACTATCGGTTCCAGCCAGGAGTTGGTGGTAAGAACCAGAATAACAAATACAAGAAAAACGGCAAAAACAGCAATCTTTCTGACCTCGCTAACAGTACTGTTTGTTGCCAGCGCCGTACTGACTGCAGAACCTGTCATGGCATTTTCGTCCCCAATCAGTTCCCGGATGTCTGCCACTGCTGAAATTATTTTTTCTTCCTGTAAAGTTACAGAATACAAGGCTGTGTCATCCACATAATAATTATCTGATGTATCTGCATCTGCCATTTCCAAAGGAATCCTGACATCTACGGCATCATCCAGCCAGGTAATTTCTGTCACTCCGTCAATTCGTAAAAGTTTTTCTTTGTACTCTAACGCTTCCGGAATGCTTACACCCCGGATCATGACCCGGACATTAGGAATGCCTCCGTCAAATTCTTCTTCCATCACATCCAATGCAACAGATGAGGGGACATCTTCCGGCAGATATGCATTCATGTCATAATTTACTGCAATCAATGGCCTGCATAGCACGCATACTATAAATACAATAACAAAAGCAGCCAGAATCTTTTTTCGGTTCTGTATCACACCCGTAAAAAAGCGTTCCATTCCATTCATCCTTTCCGCCTACAATTTTTCTATCGGCTGTCTTTATTGGACAAAAAACATTTATTTGACATTTGTCTCTTTTTCTGCTATAAGAAATCATATACAAATTAATTGTAATATGCAACGTACAAACCAAATGATTCTGTATGATAATTGACAGAATCCATGAAATGTTTCCTAAAATGGAGGATTAGTGTGAAAACAGATTTAAGAATTATTAAAACACATAAGGCTCTTTGCGAATCCTTTGCTGCCTTAATTGAAAAGAAAAAATTTGAAGAGATTACCGTCAATGAATTATGTGACCATGCCATGATCCGGCGTGCCACTTTCTATAAGCATTTCGCAGATAAATATGAATTTTTTGCTTTTTTTGTACAGCAGATACAGGAATCCATCATCAAACAATATTCAGGCACACAAGCAAATTCTCCAGGTTCTTCTTCGGAATATTACCTATTTGTTTTTCATGGGGCAATCCGCTTTCTATCAGGCCATATCCAATTAGTCAACAATATCTTACACAGCTCCGTATTTTCTACCCTGTTGGATATTTTATCTTTGGAAATCCAACGGAATATATTACTTCATCTGACAGACGAAAGTGAAAATAAAATCTGTCAGCCAGCAGACGCCCATGTTCTTTCTGCCTTTCTGGCAGGAGGTATTATTCAGTTGCTGCGGTACTGGCTGACAAATTCAGATACCGTTTCAGCAGAGAAAATCTGTTCGGAATTTGAAAAAATATTGTCCTCTGCATCTGCTTCATAAAACTATATATTTTTTACAACGAAACTTAAACATTATTTAAATGTTTTCCATTTACTGACTGCTACACCTCTATATTTGAAATGTCCCGTTCATCAGAATTTCCGCCCGTTCCTCCGGCGTCTTATCCCTGTCCTGCATAATGTCAAAAAACGCCTGCATTGTTTCCTCCGACTCACTGGAAAAATACGGATGGGCATTATGCTGTATCACGTCAAACACATAATCCAGCCTGATAAACTCCCCACTTGCGTGTCCGGCAAGCTGTTCCAGCGCCATATCCATGTTATGCAGTTCATCCTCCGCCTCTATCAGTAATGCCATATCTCTTTTTTCCACCGTAAAATCCTCCTTCCTATGCAAATTATTATCTAACTTTTCCCATCCTCATTCCTGTCTGATGGTATTATAGTTTTATTCTTTATCCTGCCCTGCCAGAAGCTTTGCCCGTTCTTCCGGTGCTTTTCCTGCATCATCCAGTATATCTGCCAGACTCTCATACATTTCATCCTCCCCACGGAGACGGATTTCCGCACAGATGCCATGCTCGATCACATCACACACCCGGTCAAGTTCCTCCAGCACACCGCCATCCCTGCCATGTATTTCCCACTCCCCCAGCAGGAGTTTATTCAGTTTCTTTACGGCATCATATATGGAAACCAGATGTGCCATATCCTTGCCATCCAGAACAGAGCCTTTCGCACGGATTTCCCTCTCAGAGGCAAGCTGCACCCCATCCTCAAACCCCAGACGGTAAGATTCCTCCCCATACCGGATGTTGTATTTACTCCATTCATCCTCCAGCCTGTCAAACGCTTTCCAGCATTCATCCGATTTGACGGAATCCCTTGTAAACTCTTTTGCGGCCTCATGCAGTGACTTCATCTGCCGTTGGAAACTGTCGCTGTTCTTTAATCTTGTTTCCAACGGCTCCCCCGTGCGGGCAAAAATAAATTCTTCTGATATAACATACACAACCCATGCCCCCTTTTATCTGCGGAAATAATCCAGGTCAAATTTATTCTTTTCCGCCAAATCCTCCAAAGCCGTACCGCTGACTTCATAAATTCCATACGGTCTTGGCTTCGGCTCATTAAATCCGGTAACGATGACATAAAACCCGCCATCTGCATAGAGCAGTGTTTTTCCGTGGTCATCAAGATTCCGGCATGCCACCGCCTTAATCCCCATGTAGTTGCACAGGTACTGCAGGGCATAGCGGCTTGCATAACAGTCGCCTCTTCCTTTCAGAAAAATATCAATCCAATTATAATTATACAGTTCATAGTCTGAAGTTGTGCTGATATACCATGCCGCTTTTTCTGCTTTCTCTTTCGTTGTCATGGACGGGGTAATATACCTTTTCTCAAAATCCGCAAACAGCTTATCGATATAGATATTCACTTCGGAATACGCCCTCACTGCCGCTGCCAGCTTTCTCCCATCCTCCAGAACAGCCGTTACCGTTGCCGTCACACACGGTTCAACATAAGCCGGTCCCCAGTCCATCCGAAGCAGCCCATAATCCGTAATATCAAAATAATCTGCCCCATCCCCGGATATTTTCCAGTCCCTCACTTCTTTCCTTGTGCCGGACACCCAGAAACGGTATTCCCGGAGGTGGCTGCTGTCATAGGTTATGTAATCTTTATATTCCTCAGAAAGATAATATAATGTCACATCACTGCTGTTTAACACCGGATGGTCTGCCGCCGGCTTTTTCTTTTTTCCTGCCTTAACCGTAACCCGGCACTGGTATTTCTTTTTCTTATAAGTGGCGGTAACCACCGCTTTCCCCTTTTTTACCGTCTTGAATGTAACCGTATTTCCTTTTCTCTTGGCGATGGAAACCAGCCGTTTATTGCTGGTTTTCCATTTTACCCCTGCCCTGCCGGACACCCCATTTAATTTTAACTGGCATTTCTGACCTACTGCTGTAGTCTGCTTTCTTGCTTCCAGTGTTGGCTTTGTCTTCGCCTCTGCTGATATGTTGGGCAACAAAAACATGTGTGCCACAGCAAAGAGAAGTAGCATTCTGTTTTTTCTCTTCATAAGCATATTCCTCCTTGTAAATAGTCGGTTTACTGAAACAATAAAAATCGCATGCATATCTTTATTAATTCCGATTATACCGCGCTCTATTTCGGAAGTCAGCCTGTTGTTTGAAAAAGTTTTTCGTTCTCTGCACCTGTTTTTTGCCTGTCTGTTTTGCTGCTGCAAATCTTCCCCTGCCCCGAAACCTTTGCCTCCTTTTCACTCCCAAAGGTTTCGCCAGATACGCATTTTGTGTCACAAAACGCTACTGGTTAGGGACATACTCCCTAAAACCCTGATAATATACCGATAAATAGCGTAAAATATGAAATCTACATCATTCCTACATCATTTTGGGCATTTTCTATATCATTCCTACATCAAAATCGGGGGAATCTACATCATTTCTACACCAGCGAAAAATCCCCCTAGAAAAAGCCTACACCGTTTCTGCACCATTATTTCTGATTTCTACACCATTCCTACATCAAAATCGGAGAAATCTACACCATTGCTATATCATTCCGGCATATAATGTACCCATAGATGCGGACATAAGATTTACTACCAGCGGACAGAATATTTGGTGCAAATCCAATTCACGGACACTCTGTTTGGTGTTTTATGCGAAAACCTAAAAACTATATCATTTCTACACCGTTCCTACATCATACCTATATCGTTTTTTCGATTCTTATATCATTTCTATATCACTGAAAATTTCCATAGTTGCAGGCACTATATCATACCTATATCATTTTTCCGATTTCTACAGCAATGCTATATCGAAATGGACGAGTGATATATCAATCCTATATCGTTCTAAAAACTTCTTGTAAAAACAATTTCCTACCGCACCAAATTCTATAATCCTACATAAAAAAATGCTACATTATCTTCATCTATCAATAATGCAGCATTTTAAGCCTAAATCAAAAGTAAGGTTCTTTCTGATGTTTGGGTAACACCATCATTCTCGTTTTGCTTTACTAAGCCAATTGGGCGGCTTGTAGCAAATCCTGAGAATATAAGAATATCCAAAGTACAGAAAAAACCAACATAATTTAGTAATCTTATTTTTCTATCTTTTTGTACAATTCCTCCGCACATTTCATATGTCCATGTTTTATCAGGACATCTGCCAATATTCCACGCCTGTCAGACTGTAGACGCAATATCATCTTCTCTGTTTCCGAACTACCTGAAACAATTTTATCTCCAAAGGCATATATTGACTCTTTGCTTTCTAACTGTTCGATGGTATCATATTCTTTTCTAAGCCTCTCGTCTAATGCATAAATATCAATACAGGCAGCTTTCCCCGCCATAACCTCCTTCAATACATATAAATCGTCTGCCGCCTTTGCATCACTTATTTTTCCCTTGATTTCTGCCAGTTTCCCTGCCTCATTCAATAACATTTTATTAAAACATAAATAATACGCCATTTCTCCTTACACCTCACCTAACACTTTTATTTGACTCCTATCCCTTAATTCATGCCCATAGAAGAATACCATTGGTTCTTTGCTTTTCCAAATAATTACCCCACTGCTATTCTGATATTCACAATATGCCCTGCATTTACATTTTGTCATTACATATTTATCTGTAACAATGTTAAACTCAATTTC
>CANRVD010000075.1 GCA_947643145.1 uncultured bacterium
AAGGGAGGTCTATGATGAAAAAGTTAGGTTTTGGTTTGATGCGTCTTCCACAGCTTGATGCGGATCATTACGGAAGTGTGGATGTGGAAAGAGTAAAGAAAATGGCAGATTTGTTTATGGAACATGGGTTTACTTACTTTGATACGGCAGCCCCCTATCATCAGGGCAACAGTGAGGTTGCTTTCCGTGAGGCGGTGGTAAAGCGTTACCCCCGTTCTTCCTATACGATTACGGATAAATTATCCCTGTTCATGATTCGTGATGAAAAGGAAATCCCCGGATTTTTTGAGGGGCAGCTGGAACGGCTTGGCGTGGATTATATTGACTACTACTGGCTGCATGGGCTGGGAGAGCCGACATACCGGCAGGCAGAGGCAATGCACGCTTTTGAATTTGTACAAGAGAAGAAAAAGGAAGGGAAGGTAAAACATATCGGATTATCCTTCCATGACAAGGCAGAATTATTGGATGAGATACTGACGAAACACCCGGAGATGGAGTATGTGCAGATTCAGTTAAATTATCTCGACTGGGAGGATGCCACCGTGGAATCAAGGAAATGCTACGAGGTGGCAACAAAGCACAGAAAGCCGGTGATTGTCATGGAGCCGGTAAAGGGAGGAAGCCTTGTGAATATCCCGGAGGAAGCGGCAAAGCTGTATCAGGATTATCATTCGGAATATTCCCTTGCTTCCTGGGCCATCCGTTTTGCCGCAACCCCGAAAAATGTCATGATGGTGTTATCCGGCATGAGCGATGAGGCACAGATGGAGGACAATATCAGCTATATGAAGGAGTTTGAGCCGCTGAATGATGAGGAACAGAAACTGGTGGAACAGGCAACAAAAATCATTCAGGATTCCATCGCCATACCATGTACGGCATGCCGTTATTGCGTGGATGACTGTCCGAAAAATATTGCCATCCCAGATTGTTTTGCTATTTACAATAACCTGAAACGATTTGGGGCGGAACAGGGGCTGGTGGCAGGAACCTACTATGGAAATCTGACGCAGACGCATGGGAAGGCATCGGAATGTTTGCGATGTGGGAAATGTGAAAACCGCTGCCCGCAGCACCTTCCCATCCGTAAGTATCTGGAGGATGTGGCAGGGGCATTGGAACATGCGTAAAGAATCCCGTATGGCAGGAAAGGCAGGTATCATTATGAAGAAAATAGCCGCAATCGTATTAAGCTGTATGATGTGTATTTCACTGGCTGCCTGTGGCAGCAGTGATAAGAGACGGACTGGTACGGAGGCGGAAGTCCGTAGTGGAGATACGGCAGAGAATTCTGTAACGGATGATTCTGCTGCGGATACGGCAGGCGTGAAGGATGGTTCTTCTTTTGACCTTGAGGCAGGAACGGTTATGTTAAACAGCGGATATGAGATGCCGATTTTGGGTATCGGCATGTTCCGGCTGTCCCAGAGTGAGGCAGAAAATTCCGTATACTGGGCACTGCGTGACGGCTACCGCCTGATTGATACGGCAAAGATTTATGGAAATGAGGAGGGAGTTGGCAAAGGAATTAAACGGGCCATTGATGAAGGGCTGGTAAAGCGGGAGGAAATCTTTGTCACAACTAAAATGTGGACGGATGATTATGACGATGGCACCGAAGCCATTGAGGCATCCCTGCGGAAACTGAATCTGGATTACATTGACCTTATGATACTGCACCATTCCCAGCCGGAAAATGATGTTGACGCATACAAGGCGATGGAGAAGGCAGTAAAAGAAGGAAAGCTGAAATCCATTGGGCTGTCCAACTATTATGAGCCGGATGATTTTGACCGGCTGGTAAAAGCGACGGAGATTACGCCGGCATTATTGCAGAATGAAACCCATCCATACCATCAGAGCATGAAAATGAAAGAACATCTGAAACAGTATGGCACAGTGATGGAGTCATGGTTTCCGCTTGGCGGCAGGGGCAATACACAGCGGTTATTTGAGGATGAGACCATTTCAGAAATTGCAAAGGCACATGGTAAGACTTCTGCACAGATTATTTTACGCTGGCATTTGCAGGCAGGGAATATCGCAATACCGGGTTCCAGCAATGAAGATCATATTCAGGAGAATTATGAAATTTTTGACTTTGAGCTGACGAATGAGGAAATGGAGCGAATGACAGCGTTGGATAAGAATGAACGGTTTGCGTCTTATTGATTGATGGAAAGTGAGGTCCGGTATGAAAAAATTAAGAAAATTATTTGTTTTTGCACTATCTCTGGCACTGCTATTGTCGGGAATTGCTTTGAACGGAGCGGAAACACAGGCAGCAAGTAAGACGCATAAAGTGAAAGTCAGTTTATCCGGCACAAAAACAGTGCGTGTGAAATCAGGAAAAAGGAATGTTAAGAAAAAGACGGTTACGGTCAAAAAGGGAGATAAGATATATTTCTCCCATACAAAAAATAAGAAAATAAAATCTGTCGTATACAAGTCTATGAATAAAAAGTATGTGACCATTACGAAAAAGGGAAAGGAGGCAGCAAAGAAAGCAAGAACGGCTAGAATAAAAATCACCGTAAAACGGAACAAGGGAAAAGCGCTTTCCACATGGGTGAAGATTAAAGTAAAGGGACATACAAAACCGGAAGATAATACACAGAATCCATCACCGGCACCGGACAGTGACAAACCTTCTAATACGCCAACGGAGCAGCCTTCTGATACCCCGGATGTTCCTACAGTACCATCGACAGACACCCCGTCCGATACCCCGGATGTTCCTACGGTACCACCGACAGATACGCCAACTGATGCCCCGGATGTTCCTACGACACCGCCAACAGATAAACCATTGAACAATGCGAAATCCTTAGTCCTGTATTTCTCAAGGGCAGGGGAAAACTATAACGTGGGCGTGGTGGAAAAAGGAAGCACCCAGCTTGTGGCAGAAATGATTGCGGAAGAAACAGGGGCGGATTTGTTCAAATTAGAAACCGTCAATGCCTATCCGGAGGATTATATGGAGTGTGTTACGGTAACAAGAGAGGAAAAGAATGCAAGTGCCAGACCGGAATTAAAAGCGGTGCCACAAAATCTTGCAGAATATAAAAATATCTATCTTGGCTATCCAATCTGGCACGCAGATATGCCGATGGCATTGTATACATTTTTAGAAAACAATGATTTGTCAGGCAAGACAGTCCTGCCATTCTGTATCCATGCCGGCAGCGGACTGGCAGGGACAGTGGCAACGATCCGCTCAAAGTGTCCGGAGGCAACAGTGACAGAAGGCTTTGCCATTGCCGGGACAACAGTACAAAGCAGTGCAGAAAGCACAAAAAGCAGTCTGTCCGCATGGCTGGCAGAAGTAAAGCCACAGGAGGATGAAAGCGGATTTAATTTGGAAAAGGGAACAGTTGTATTGAATAATGGAATTGAGATGCCGATTTTGGGCATTGGTACTTACCGCTTATCTGATGCGCAGGCAGAAAATTCAGTGTATTGGGCATTGCGTGACGGCTACCGTCTGATTGATACGGCAAGAATTTACGGAAATGAGGCTGGCGTGGGGCGCGGAATAAAAAGAGCCATTGGCGAGGGATTTGTGACAAGGGAGGAAATCTTTGTCACAACCAAAATGTGGACTGCCGACTATAACAATGGAACGGCCGCCATTGATGCAGCATTAAGCAGGCTGGGACTGGAGTATATAGATTTAATGATTCTCCATCATTCTCAGCCATCCAATGATGTGCAGGCATATCAGGCAATGGAACAGGCGGTCAGTGATGGAAAACTGAAATCCATCGGTTTATCAAACTACTATACAGCGGAGGATTTTGACCGTTTGGTGAATGCCACAAGCATAGTCCCGGCACTGCTGCAGAATGAAACACACCCATACCACCAGAGTACGATGATGAAAGAACATTTGAAACAGTATGGTACGGTAATGGAGTCGTGGTTTCCGTTAGGCGGCAGGGGCAATACACAAAGGTTATTCGAAGATGAAACGATTTCCGATATTGCAAAGGCACATGGTAAAACTTCTGCACAGATTATATTACGCTGGCATCTGCAGGCGGGAAATATTGCCATACCGGGTTCCAGTAATGAGGCGCATATACAGGAAAACTATGAAATATTCGATTTTTCATTGTCGGATGTGGAAATGGAGCGGATGACCGCCATAAACAAGAATGAGCGTTTCGCCTCTTATTAGTGGATGGCGAAGAAAGGCAAGGTATGGGAATGAAACGGTTTTATAAGATGGCCACACTGCTATTGTCGGTTGCTATTCTATTCTCCGGGCTTAACAGCAGTGTGGTGGGAGTTCAGGCGGCAGACAGTTCCAATACGACAGGAAAACTTGTGATAAAACTGTCAGGAACGAATAAGGTAAAGATTTTGTCAGGCAAAAAGAATATTGCCAAAAAGACAATCCGCATCGAAAAGGGAAGTAAGGTTTCTTGTTCAAAATCAAAGAACAAAAAAATAAAATCTGTTACCTATCGTTCCATGAATGAAAAATGTGTCACGGTTTCCCCAAAAGGAAAAATAACGGCAAAAAACACAGGGACGGCTAAGATAAAAATTGCAGTTAAGATGAAAAAGGGTAAAACAGTTTCATCATGGATAAAAATAAAAGTAATAAAAGAAAAAAGTGCGAAAGAAAAAGATACAAAAGAGGATGGTGATGCCCCCAAATTATTGTATCAAGGGCAGGCGAGCATACGCATTGTGACGCCGGAAGGCAAAGTGATTTACATTGACCCTTATGCGGGAGATACTTATCATTTATCCGCTGATTTGATTCTTGTAACGCATGGGCATTACGACCACAGTGACGTGGATAAGGTAAAAAAGCGGCGGAAAGACTGCCGGATTATTACCCATAAGGAGGCGTTAAAGGACGGAAAACATCAGGTCTTTGATTTGAGCTATGTCAAAGTGGAGGCAGTAGAGGCAGGATATAATGAGTGGCATGATGTAAGGGAATGTGTTGGGTATGTGCTGACGTTCACGAATGGGAAATCGGTCTATGTTACCGGGGATACTTCGACAACAAAGCAGATGTCACGCATGGCACAAATGAAAATTGATTATGCGTTTTACTGCTGTGACGGTGTGTTCAATATGGGACTGAAAGAAGCTGCCAAATGTGCAAAGCTGGTAGGTGCAAAGCATAATATCCCATATCATACATCAGCAAATACATCGGGACCAACCTATGACAGAAAACGTGCAGAAAAATTTGACGCACCAAACAGGCTGCTTGTGGATGAAGGAGAAGAAATAGCAATTAAGTAGTTTATGAGAAGAACATTCTCAGAATGGAGGGTTACTATGAAACGGTTAAAGAAGACGGCGGCATTGTTGTTGTCAATGATACTTTTGCTTTCCGGTATAAACATAGGAAGAACGGAGGTACAGGCAGCAGGCGGTAATCATACGTCAGGAAAACTTGTGATAAAACTTTCCGGGGCGAATAAGGTAAAAATTTTGTCCGGAAAAAAGAATATTGCAAAAAAGACAATCCGTGTGGCAAAGGGAAGTGAGGTTTCTTTTTTCCCGGCAAAGGACAAAAAAGTGAAATCAGTCACCTATCGTTCCATGGACAAAAAATATGTGACAGTTTCCAAAAAAGGAAAAGTAACAGCAAAAAAGACCGGGACAGCCAAAGTGAATATTACCATAAAAAAGAAAAAAGGCAAGGCAGTTTCCACATGGGTAAAGATTAAGATAGTAAAAGCAGAGGACCGTTCCCATGCCTTTGACTTAAAGAAAGGGACAGTCAGACTGAACAATGGAAAGCAGATGCCGGTTTTGGGGATTGGAACATTTACACTTTCTAATAAAGAGGCGGAAAACTCGGTTTACTGGGCTCTTCGTGACGGCTACCGCCTGATTGATACGGCAAGGATTTATGGCAATGAGACTGGTGTTGGCCGGGGCATACAAAGAGCCATTGATGAAGGAATCGTAAAAAGGAAAGATATTTTTGTCACAACAAAGATGTGGACGGATGATTACGACAATGGCGCCAGTGCAATCAATGGTTCCTTAAAAAGATTGGGGCTTGACTATATTGACCTGATGATTTTGCACCATTCCCAGCCGGAAAATGACGTGAAGGCATATAAGGCAATGGAAAGGCAGTAAAACAGGGGAAATTGAAATCCATTGGTTTGTCTAATTACTATACACCAAAAGATTTTGACCGTCTGGTAAATGCGGTAACGGTTGTCCCGGCACTTTTGCAGAATGAAACCCATCCATACCACCAGAGCAGCAAGATGAAAGAGCACTTAAAGCAGTATGGCACTGTGATGGAGTCGTGGTTTCCGCTTGGAGGGCGTGGGAATACCCAGAAATTATTTAATGACAAGACGATTAAAAAAATAGCAAAGGCTCATAACAAGACTTCCGCACAGGTAATTTTACGCTGGCACTTGCAGGCAGGGAATATCGCAATACCGGGTTCCAGTAATGAGGATCATATAAAGGAAAACTTTGAAATCTTTGATTTTGAGCTGACGAAGGATGAGATGAAACAGATGGGTAATCTGGATAAGGATGAGAGGTTTGCGGATTATTAAAGACTGGTAAATAGTTTGGAGTTTTGTTTTATAGATAAGCGAGGAGGATTGACATGAAACAGTTAGTAGTATTTTATTCCAGGGCAGATGAAAATTATTTTGGAGGGGAACTGCGTTATCTATCCACGGGAAATACGGAAAAGATAGCCAAAATGGTTGCGGAAATCAGGGGAGCTGATTTGTTTCAGATTGAACAGAAGGTGCCGTATGCCGCTGATTATAACACCTGCATTGAAGAGGCAAAGAAAGATTTAAAGGAGAATATACGTCCGGAACTTGTCAGTACATTGGAAAGTATAGACGGGTATGATGAAATTTATATTGGTTTTCCAAATTACTGGGGAACAATGCCGATGGCAGTCTTTACCTTTTTGGAGCAGTTTGACTGGTCAGGAAAGACCATACATCCTTTTGTCACACATGAAGGAAGCGGTTTCGGAAAAAGCATGGATGATTTAGAAAAGGTGTGCAGGGGTGCTGTCTTTACAAAAGGACTGGCAATTTCAGGGAGCAGTGTTGACCATGCCAGGGCAAAAGTGGAAGGCTGGGTGTAAAAGGAAGAAAGGAATGTGGTGGCAGAATGAAAACAAGGAAAATAGGGGAACTGACAGTATCGGAGGTCGGTATGGGCTGTATGGCATTTTCCCACGGCTACGGAAAGATACCGAATGAGGGCTACAGCATAGAGGCTATCAGAAATGCTTATGGGCATGGCTGTACATTTTTTGATACGGCAGAAATATACAGTCCGGGCCTGTCGGGAACCGGGCATAATGAACGGATTGTCGGGAAAGCCCTGCATGACGTGAGGGAACATGTGGTGCTGGCAACCAAGCTGTTTTTAGAACGTCCGCAGATTAGGAATGGGGACAGTGTATACTATGCCGTCCGGCAGCATTTGGAAGCATCGATGGAACGTCTTCAGACAGATATGGTGGACTTATATTATCTCCACCGGATGGGCGGTGTTCCTATAGAAGAAGTGGCAGAGGCAATGGGGCTGCTGATGGAAGACGGGCTGATACGTGGCTGGGGCTTATCGCAGGTAGACGTGGATGTGATTGACCGGGCACAGCAAATTACGCCTCTTACTGCGATACAGAATATTTATTCCATGGTGGAGCGTGACATGGAGGCGGAGGTAATCCCTTACTGTCTGGAACATCATATCGGGGTTGTTCCTTTTTCACCGATTGCAAGCGGTCTGTTATCCGGGAAAATTACGACAAAAACAAAGTTTGAACGCTATGATGATGTGAGAAACTGGGTTCCGCAGTTAAGCAGGGCAAACATAGTGGGAAACCAGCCGATTATTGATTTGTTAAAAGAATTTGCGGATAAGAAACATGCCACCAGCGCCCAGATTTCTTTGGCGTGGATGCTGCACAAATACTCAAATGTTGTTCCTATTCCGGGTTCCAAAAATAAAGGGCGTATCATTGAAAATCTGGATGCGTCTGAGGTGGAGCTGACGGAGGAGGAATTCCAGTCATTAGAGGAACGGCTGAACCAATGCAGGGTATATGGGCACAGGGGGTTCAGCCGCTGAGGAACTGTCAAAAAATATAATAGAATTGGAGGATATGGACAATGGAATATGTAAGTTTAAACAATGGTGTAAAGATGCCTGCGCTTGGGTTTGGTGTCTTTCAGATTGCAGATTCTGCTATCTGCGAAGAGGCTGTATACGATGCCCTGATGTCCGGCTACCGTCTGATTGATACGGCAGCCGTATATGGGAATGAGGAAGCTGTGGGGCGTGCCGTGAAACGCAGCGGGATACCGAGGGAGGAACTGTTCATTACCACGAAGCTTTGGGTGCAGGATGCGGGCTATGAAAAAACGAAAAAGGCATTTGAAACATCACTTTCCAACCTGCAGCTCGAATATTTGGATTTGTATCTGATCCATCGGCCTTTTGGGGATTACTATGGGGCATGGAGGGCTATGGAAGAATTGTATGAGGCAGGGAAAATACGTGCCATCGGATTATCTAATTTTGGCAGTGACCGCCTGGTGGATTTGGTACTAAACAATAAAGTGGTTCCCGCTGTCAACCAGATAGAGTGTCATCCGTTTTTTCAGCAGAAGGCAGCGTTGGAATTTATGCGGGAATATCAGATTCAGCCGGAAGCATGGGCTCCGTTTGCGGAAGGCCAGAAAAACCTGTTTACCCATGAGGCGCTTTCAGAGATTGGGGAGAAATACGGAAAGAGTGCGGCACAGGTGGTACTCCGCTGGAATTATCAGAGGGGTGTGGTAACCATCCCGAAATCCGTCCATAAGGAGAGGATGGAACAGAACATTTCTATTTTTGATTTCTCTTTGTCAGAGAAGGAAATGAATAAAATTGCTGCACTGGATGAGGGTGTGACATTGTTTGGCTCCAATGAGGACCCCCAATATGCAAAAATGATTAACAGTGTAAAGATTCATCAGGATTAAGCCATGGAAGGCACGAAAGGGAATGAAAAGGAACTGTTTGAGAATATGCCTGTCAGGAAGGCAGTTCTCACACTGGCAGTTCCGACGGTGGTCAGCCAGTTAATCGTACTCATTTACAACCTTGCTGACACATGGTTTATCGGACAGACAGGAGATTCCCGGCAGGTAGCGGCTGTCACCGTGTCATATCCGCTTTTTATGCTGCTGGGCGGTCTGGGAAATCTGTTTGGCATAGGGGGAGGGAGTTTAATCTCCCGGCTGCTTGGAAGGGGAGAGACAGAAAATGCCGGGAAAACAGGCACCTTTATTATATGGGCATCCGGCATAGCCACACTGCTTTATTCGTTATTCATATTCTGTTTTGGTACGCAGGCGCTGTCCGTACTGGGAACCGGAGGGGAAACTCTTATATTTGCAGAACAGTATTTGTTCTGGACGGTTGTAGTCGGAGGGATTCCGATGGTGTTTAACCAGGTTCTTGCCAATATTGTCCGTGCACAGGGACGGGCGGGGGCAGCAGGCAGGGGGATGTCGGCAGGAGGAATCCTCAATGTGGCGCTTGATCCTCTGTTTATATTCGGACTGCATATGAATGTGGCGGGAGCAGCGCTTGCAACCTGTATCTCCAATGTGGTCTCCGTGCTGTATCTTTTGGGGCATATCATCCGTACCAGGAAGGAAAGCGCCGTACAGATGACGGTGTTTCCACAGAGAATTGGGCTTTCCTATGTGGCGGAGGTATTTTCGGTGGGGATGCCTGCGGCATTGCAGATTGTCATGGCGTCTGTATCCAACAGCGTAATGATACGGCTGATGTACGGCTATGCGGGGAGTGCCATTTCCGGGCTTGGGATTGCACAGAAGATTGAGATGGTTCCCTTTCAGATTGTACAAGGTTTATCGTCCGGTGTGCTTCCGCTGATTGCCTACAATTATGCTTCCGGTAACAGGAAACGGATGGACGGTGCAGTACGGTTTTCTTTGGCAGCAGGAGCCGCCATTTCTGTGGTTTTGTTTGTTATGGCGGAATTATCCGCATCGTGGCTGGTACGTTTTTTCATCAAGGATGCGGTTACGATAAATTATGGGGCAGTTTTTACCCGTCTGCGGTGTATTGCACTGCCATTTATCAATATAGAGTTTATGCTAATCGCCGTATTTCAAGGGATTGGCGGGGCGAAGCAGGCTTTTGTGCTGTCCTTTTTCCGAAAAGGGATTTTTGACCTGCCGCTGATGCTGCTTGCTAATTTGCTATGTCCCATGTACGGACTGATGCTGGTAGGGCCAGTCATGGAATTTCTGGGAGCGTCCCTTGCCATAGTTCTGTACCGGAGGCAGAACCATGTGGGCCGGAGGGCAACGTAACAGAGCGTTTTACATAAAGATGGCGTAAAAAGATTTTGAGAGTCCGCCAATGCGGACAGATAGGAGAAAAAATGGGAAAGACAAGAAAACTTGGACAGACAGAGATTGAGATTTCAGCAATCGGATATGGATGTATGGGGCAGACCCATGCTTATGGCGTAGTGGAGACAGAGAATGCCATGGTAGACCTTATGCGGTATGCCCATGAGGAAGGATATACTTTTTTTGACACAGCGCCGATTTATGGGGAAGAAAACGAGCGGTATCTTGGAAAAGCAGTTGCAGCTTTTCGTAAGGAGACGGTCATTGCCACAAAGTTCGGCATTGTGGATGAATCCTTTTTCATGGGGAATGAGGAAGCCCTGAACAGCAGCCGCACTTCTATTTTGCAGCAGGTGGACGCATCCTTAAAAAGGCTTGGGACGGATTATATTGATTTATATTACCAGCACCGTATTGACCCGAAGGCAGAGCCGGAGGAAGTGGCCAAAACCATGCAAGAGCTGATAAAGGCCGGTAAAATCCGGTCATGGGGCGTTTCCTTTGCGCCGGAGGATTATATCCGGAGGGCCCACGCAGTATGTAAAATATCTGCTATCGAAAATATGTACTCATTTGTGGCAAGACAGGATGAGGAAACGTATTTCCCGCTCTGCGAAGAACTGGGGATTACCTATGTGTCGGCATGCCCTCTTGCAAAAGGCTATCTCAGCAACTGTTATCCTGCCGGAACGCAGTACCGGGAAGGCGACTGGCGGGCTGAGATGAACCTGTTTAAGAAAGAAGGGATAGATGCAAACCGGAACCTGATGGATTTAATCATGGAATTTGCGGGAAGGAAACGGGCGACGCCGGCACAGATTGCCCTTGCGTGGGAGATTACAAAGAAACCGTATCTGGTGCCGATTCCGGGAACAACCAAAAAAGAGCGGGTAAGGGAAAACTTTCATGCAGTGA
The DNA here is from genome assembly GCA_947643145.1 of uncultured bacterium. Lineage (GTDB taxonomy): Bacteria > Bacillota > Clostridia > Lachnospirales > Lachnospiraceae > Butyribacter. Next base: position 11,328 of record CANRVD010000075.1, read on the forward strand.
ATGTGGAACTGTCGCCGGATGAGATGCAGGAAATCGAGGAAGCCCTGTCCCATATGGATATTGTGGGCATGGGACGGGAGTAATGCGGGCGCCTGTGGGCAAAAAAAATAAACAGAGGAGGTTGGACAAGTGGAACAGGAGAAAAATGATAGGAAGAAGATGCTGATTGTGTATTATTCATGGTCTAATGGAAATACGGAGAGGATTGCCGGGAAATTACAGCAGGCGACAGGGGCGGATATGGTAAAGATTGAAACAGCCGTTCCTTATTCCGGCAGTTATGATGATGTGGTAAAGCAGGGGCAGGAGGAAGTAAACCGTGGATATCAGCCAAAGCTTGCCCCGGTGGAGGTTTCGGTTGCAGATTATGATGTTATTGCAGTTGGAACACCTACATGGTGGTATACGATGGCCCCTGCGGTTTTGTCGTTTTTGAAAGCACAGGATTTTAATGGTAAGACGGTGATTCCCTTTATGACGAATGGGGGTTGGCCGGGGCATGTGATTAAGGATATAGAAAAAGAATGTAAGGGCGCTGATTTTGTCTGTGAAATGGAAGTAAAATTTGATTCCACGGGCGGGGATCACATGGAAACTCTGGAAACAGATATTGATGCATGGGTAAAGAAAGTAAAAAGATTTTGTAGAAACGAGGAGGTATAGAAATGGATACGATGAAATTAAACAATGGGCAGGAGATACCTGTGCAGGGATTTGGTGTTTTTATGGTGGAAAACAATGGGCCATGCGAGGAGGCAGTTACAAAAGCGCTGGCGGCAGGCTGCCGTCTGATTGACACTGCGGCGGCTTATTTTAATGAAACGGATGTGGGAAAAGCAATCAAAAGCAGCGGCATTTCCCGTGAGGAGATTTTTGTCACTTCCAAACTGTGGCTGCAGGATTATGGTTATGAGGCTGCAAAAAAAGGAATTGATGCTTCCCTGAAAAATCTGGGACTGGACTACATGGATTTATATCTGCTCCATCAGCCGTATGGGGATACCGTCGGTGCATGGAAAGCGTTGGAAGAGGCTGTCCGTGCGGGAAAGATAAAAAGTATCGGAGTCAGCAACCACACGGTAAAACTGCTGTCAAATCTGATACCGGAGATGGAAATCCTTCCGGCAGTCAACCAGATGGAATGCAATCCGTTCTTCCAGCAAAAAGAACTGCGTAAATATATGGAACAATACGGAATCCGTTTGGAGGCATGGTATCCGCTGGGACATGCGGATAAAGAGCTTCTCTCGGATGTGCGTCTTTCTAAAATTGCAGGGAAATATGGAAAGAGTGTGGTACAGGTTATCCTGCGCTGGCATCTGCAGGAGGGGATTGTCGCTATTCCAAAGGCAACAAGCATGGAACATATCAGGGAAAATCTGGATATTTTTGATTTTATGCTGACCGATGATGAGATGGCTCAGATACGGGAAATGGATAAAGGCATTGGAACGCATGATCCAGAGGATATGGAGAATGCGGCGCGTCTTTCAGCTTTGAAGGTACATGACTAATTTTAGGAGAGAAATAGTGTGAAAAATAAATTTTTCACACGGCAACTTTGTGTAAGCTAATACGATTAGCTTTGTGCGCTGTTTGACACAAAGTTGCATTATGCGCAAAAAACAGCGCAGAAATGAGGATTAAAATGGAATATAAAGAATTTGAACAGAGGAATATTTTTGAAAAAGGGCAGGAGAATACAGGGTTTGCAGAGTATTTTTCCGGAATGTCATATCTGAATCCCTTAATGGAACCGGGAGAATCGTCTGTATTTCTGGCAAATGTAACTTTTGAGCCGGGATGCCGGAATAACTGGCATATCCACCATGCAGATAAAAACGGAGGGCAGATTTTAATATGTGTGGCGGGATTTGGATGGTATCAGGAGGAAGGCAAACCGGCACGGGAGCTGAAACCGGGGGATGTGGTTGTCATTCCGGCAAATGTAAAACACTGGCATGGGGCGAAGAAAGACTCGTGGTTCAGCCATATTGCCGTGGAAGTACCGGGGGAAAATACATCTACAGAATGGTGCGGGCCGGTAACGGATGAAGCCTATGCTGCATTGTAGGATTTCCCAGTGATGGGAAGCAATTTGGTATAGTAAAGCAAAAAGGAGGTTTATAGCGTGGGCAGAGAGATGGACAGAGCATATGTGATCTGCCATATGGCGGTTTCGCAGGAGAGAAGGCAGTTTGGATGAGTAAGAAATTTATGGCAAAATTGATGGAACCCCGACAGCAAATTCCCATAGAGAGACAGCGTTTTAG
>CANRVD010000076.1 GCA_947643145.1 uncultured bacterium
TAATGTCTGTGTATTGATATTCTTTTGAATCATTTTCTCTTGTTTCTATAATTTCATAAGGATATTTATACTTTTTTATATGTTCTACATACTTCTCCCAAAATTCTCCAAAATTTTTTACTTTAACATATGAAACCAAAAAGTTAAATGCGTTTCCGGATGTATCATATTTATACACTTTGTCAATATGTTCATCCAAATATGCTGTTTCCAATCCATTTAAATTCAATGCCTCAACAACTGATATAGGTTTTCCCTTATCATGAAGTAAAATATCTATTTCACCAGAGGCCTTTCCTGATGCCGACTTTCCTTGCCGTGTCTGATCTTTCACCTGATACCCTGCTGTTTCTAAAATATCTCTAATAAAATCGTTCCTCTGATCTTCAGATACATTGCTAAAAGTAATATTTTTCTGCAATTTAATACAAGCATTAAACACATCTCTAAACACTGTTTCTTTATCTACATCCCATAAAGAATCAATGCACATCTTTTGAATACCCATAAACTTTTCAACACATATAACGCAAATCTTTTTATTTGAAGAAATTTGAACCAAATATTCAGCTTTAATTTGAGGAATAATTTGCTGCATTGCCATATTTACAAGGTTCTCTACATCTATCCTCACACTAATTCCATTAATGTTATAGCCCTCATCCGTTTTGCTTACACCAATAATAATATAACCATGATGTTTTGTTTTTTTAGCTACTTCTTCAATCAAACTCGCAATCGCTTGGGGACGTAGTTCATATTCCCGGCAAATTACATCATCATCACCATTAGATAATTTTTCAAATGCCTCATTTACATTGACCATCTTTACACCTGCTTTAAAGGTATCTTATTAATACCCGTAAGTTTCAACATTTTGCCAAAAGTTATTTTCTCTGGTGCTTTCACTCCATCTTCGACCCATAGTTCCCAATCCTTGTTATAATCAAGCACGTTTCTCTCTGTATCATAATATATGGCTACATAATTGTAATCCGAAGGACGTGCTATCAAGTAAATTTGTTCTTTATTCTTTTCAATGATAAATACCGTTTTATCAACTTCAATCAAGTTAGATACATCATATTCTGGTTTCTTTCCCAAAAAGTCTATAATGCGATTTTTAGCTCGTTCTAAAATACGGTTTGCAAAATTAAATTTTTCGATGTCATGGCTTGATGTATATAAAAAATCATTTTTGAAGACATTCATATCCACAGCTTTCTCATATTGCTCTTGTGTGGCAATACCATATTGGATCAATAAATCCTCATCTTTTTCCTCAGAATAATCACACATACTACCCACATTTCCCACACTGTTAGTCATTTTCAGATAAGCATTTTCCAAGACACTTATATCACTAATATGGCATCGTTCCAATACTGCATTAATCTGCTCAGCCTTTTTCATATTCTCCGCTATTTCCTCATCATTGTAAAGCCAATGTATGTTTTCACAGATTTCCTTAAAATGTTTTCTTGCACTTTCTGAATTGTCCTTTACCCAATGATAAAATTGTTTAAATGTATCAATTACTTTATTATCTTGAGTTTTTGCTATTCCCTGATTATTTTTTATGTACGAAACAATATATGGCGCAATATCTCCAATGCCTTTAGTGCGATTATCTGGCAAGGTCAAGAGCACATCTGCTAATAAAATTTCACTCCTCACATCATACCCAGCAGCCTCTGAAATATCTTTTAATATTTCATCCATATCCCCACTGTCTAGAAACAGCTCTTCTTTTGCTCTAAACTCACCGTTTTGATTTGGTAAGATTGTTTTTATTTTTCTATCTAATAAAAAGTCATATTCTGATTTGATAACGTAATCAACAAATCTGGCAATCCAATTCTTGACAGTTTCCGCACCAAAATCAAATGATAGTTCTAGTCTTTGTAACTTTCCACATTGACTAACTTCATCTGCCATTTGTACACATATAAATTTTATTGAGTCTTCAAGCAGTTCCTCTGAAACAGCAGAAACCTCCACATCATTCGATAATTGCCCAGGGAAAATAGTAGCCGCAAATTCCAGAATATCTCTTCTTTTTTCTTCTAGGCAAGTTTCTGTTTCCCCTTTTGTACACAGTACTACCGCTCGCCTATATACATCCTCTTTTTTCTCAGGATGTATAGATATCCCCTTTAATATATCAGTAAAAATATCTTGTATGGAATACCTCGGAACATCCATCCAGTCCTGCGCAACAATTTCTTTACTTAATAGTATATTCCTACAATCACTCTGCACAAAATTTAAAATATCCTTATATACTTCATCAACTCCTACATCAACTGACAACTCATTCAATGAGCAAAAATCGCCATTTTGATTAGGGAAAATGCGAATTTGGCTATTCTTAATATAATCAATCGCTCCCCTTGTTTTCGCAATTAAAGTGTACAATTGATTTAACCATTCTTCTCCATTAATATGTAAATTCTCTTTCAACACATTCATACTTGCAAACTTTTGCACATTCTCTATTAAACTACGCAAAGTGAATTTATTACAATCTTTCCATAATGAAGAATACCATTCATTGATTTCTGAGTATTGCGTCACCATATTAGGCATTAATTGTGAAACAAGTTTCCATATCTCCGCACGCATTTTTTCATCAGAATCTTGAATGATCCAAATATTTATTTCCTCCCAATCATCTAATAGCGCGACTCTTTCTCCGACTGCATTATCAATGACCGGTACTTTTTCTATTATTTTTTTGCACTCATTTGTAATGTATTTCCCTACCCATTCCGTACTGAGCCATACTTTCTCTTTTTGAGTTCTTACCTTCACAATATTATATATATTCTTCCAGCCCTTATAGGATATGTTTTTCAAAAACTCTCCGTATAGCTGCACTGCTTCTATCATAAGATTCTTATTGTCATTAGTTTCTATCTCTTCTACATCTTTTAGGAAAATTCCATTTCTTGGTTCTGTTGGATTAAAGTGAAAACTATTAACAACAACTGGAAATGCAAAATCCTCCGTTCCAATCAAAGGAAAATCGCAAAAAATTCTTGGTAACTGATCTGCAAATTCCTTTATTGCAACATGATTTCCATCTTTTTCGATTTCTACTGCTATAGTTATATTTTCTCCTTGTACAGTCGCAATGTATGTATTTCTTTTCTTTGAACCTTCTTCTATAATGATTTTCTGAACCTTAATATTTGAGGACTCATGGAATTCTCCTCTTGTAAACTTCCAAGCACATTCATCAATATAAACCGATCTAACTTCCGGGACAAACGCAAAAACATATGGTAGCGCAACATAAAGATTATCTAGCCCCTCTTTTGCAACCTCAAGCCCTTTTTGATCTATGCTATATGTGAACGAAGTATTAAATAAGTCCTCATTATAATTGTAAACCACCTCCCCACTTTCGATACTTTTCTGTAACTGCTCAAAGCTTTTTTTGTTTCCGTCGATAATTCCTTCTTTCGTCTTTTCAGAGCGATCAATATCCAGTTGAAACTTTCTAAACCGATTATCTCCATCTACTAAAGTGCCCGATAAGGTAACCACATCCGACAGCAAGTGAGTAGTCAAAAAGCCTGTACCAAATTTACCTGTGCTCTTTTCTATACCTTCTTTTTCGTCCCTGTCTTTCGTAGAAACCTGTTCTATCAGGAAAACAATATTTTGCATTGTAAATGGTTTCCCATTGTGTGCAAATCGTAATTTCCCCGATTGTTTATCTAAACTAATCCGTATATCAACACCTCCACTGCTATTTGTGACATCCTTTGCATTTTGAATAAGCTCCCACACCCATCTGCAGCGGCTTTTTTCATCAGAACTTTGTTGTAGTCCTTTTAAGGAATCAATTATCTTATTGGCAACATTAGCATCATGTGCTTGTGTGCGTATTCTCTCTATATCATCTGTAAACATTATAGCACCTCTCTAAACCACATTCCTATCGTGTAAACCAAAATGTACTTTTAAAATGCCAGAATCAAACAATTCAAAGTCTATTCCTATATTACATTTTTCAACGCTGCTACCGTTCACATCTCAATTATCAATTTATTATAATTCCCTTCTTCCGCCAATGCTCGAACCTTATTCCAAATAACCTGCGAAATATTCATTTGTTTTGCCAACGCCATTGCCAATTCCTGTACAGTCATTAGCACGATATTTACCTTTCTGCCATTGCAAAATGTCTCGACAGCATCATTGCTATAGCCAGCAAAGCTAATAAATAGTCCCCTAGTAAAACCAGATTTTGAAGATACTTTTTCATTAAAGACCACTAAATCATTCTTTTCAGTTTGTTTATTCGTCCACTTCGCTTCTAACAAATATATATCGTTTTTTAAAACAAAACTGCCATCTATTTGTTCTCCCTTGATTCTAAAACTATCTCTTGGTTCTAATGCACAAGCCCTAAACAACTTATTTAAATACCTTTCAAATTGATAGCCCCGGGCTTGTGGATTATCATGATAATCTGCCAAGTCTTTTAATTCTTTAAGATACCCCTCAAAATCAAATTCGACTTTAGGCACTTCTGGAATTTTACTAGCTGATTTTGGAGAAACTTTCTTTCCGATTAACCGATAACCTATTTCAGAGCATTTCTGAAAAATTTCCTTTTTTTCTTCTGTCACAAGTCCTCTTGCCTGCATATATTGCATTAGGCTCAAAAGCAGTTTGCCAACTGTAACATTATCACTCTCATCCATAATTGCCCTTAATATTTTTGCTTTAGATAAATTATGGTACTTTTTATAGACATCAATATGAATTGTATCAGCAATAAATCTTTGATATGTATAGTTTGTAAAGTCGAGAACATAACCTGTTTGCATATCAAAAAGTCTCTCGAAGTAATCTTTCTCAACATATGCCATCTGCGCCATAATTCAATTCCTCCATTGTCAGAAAAATATACTTGTATTATACACTATTTTTCTTATACTGACACCCCTAAAATTATCTATGGCTGTATTATATCAAAAAGAGAAAGCCTTTTTATCACTTTTGCTTCCTCTTTTAACATTCCTACCTTATTTTCTCAAATTCTTCCCCATACTTCCAGACAATCTCTATCCGCCTATCTTCATATACTATGACTTTATCCACCATCTCCCTCATAAATTCTTCCGTAAATGTCTCATCCTGCTTATGCCTTTCCATGAGATCAACTATACTGCGATAGCTTTTCCGCTTTTTCTCCTGGGCATCCATTTCCTCCAAAACACCCTCCAGCTCTGTTCTTGCCACTTCTTCCTGCTGGTTCAGCAATGCTTTTTCCTTTAAAAACACATCCTGTCTTACCGCACCAGAGCGAAATCGTTCATACAAATTGATTTTCTCAGCAGGCAGACGCACTAATTGCTGTTTTAACGTATCTTCCCGTCTTTTCAGCTCACCCTGCCGCTTTTCAAAGAACTGCGAAAAGGATATTGTTTCAAATAGTCTGCAATGTTCCTGCCAGATACTCCATATGCTCTGCTCAATCAGCCCCTTTTCCACATAAAGATCATTACATTTTACATCATTTAACAAATTTCTGCGCTTACACAGATAATAGGGATGCTTGGTTTTCCGCAGTTCCAGCCGATTTCCACAACATCCGCAAAAGACAATCCCGCGGCGGACAGCCGAGCGGTCATAGTCCGCTGTCTTTCCCTTTCTGATGCTGTCATTCGCTCTTTTGAAAAGTTCCTGGCTAACAATGCCCTCGTGGTGATCCGGTATTATGATCCAGCTTTCTTCTGGCTGCCGCACCTTTCGATTACATCCCACTTTCGTGCGTATAGCTTTCCGATACACCATGTCCCCCTGATAAACCCGATTATGAACAATGGAATGTATCTTGTTACGATTCCATATGTCCGCTTTATAATGCCTGTTAAGCTGTTCCCCTTTTGCCTGCTTGTAGGTCAGCCGGGTGGGTACTCCCTCCGCATTTAGCTCTGTTGCCAAAACCTTTGCGCTTTTTCCCTCTGCCATCTCCTGAAAAATCCGCCGGATTGTAACTGCTGCTTCCCGATCAATTTCCATTCGTTTGCCGTCTGACGACTTTTGATAGCCATACACAATACAACCAGCATAATACTCTCCACGTTTCATGCAGGTTGTGACGCCGCTCTTTACCTTGTCGGACAGATCTCTGCTATACATCTCATAGATAAAGTTCTTGAAAGCAATGTCTATCCCACCCGTCTGTCCTGAAAAGTCTTTGCTGTCAAACCCGTCATTAATGCTAATAAAGCGAACACCCAAAAAGGGAAAAATCTGTTCCAGATAATCTCCTACTTCCAGGTAGTTCCGTCCAAAACGGGATAAATCCTTTACAATAATGCAATCTATCTCACCTTGTCTGCATAAACCAAGCAATTCCTTTATTGCCGGTCTGTCAAAATTAGTACCAGAATAGCCGTCATCTACAAATTCCCTGACTTCCGCTCTTTTGAATTCTTCTTTCTGATCTACAAAAGTTCGGATAAAACTTCTCTGGTTACTGATACTTACGCTTTCCGCTTTTTCATCAGAATCATATAAATCTAAATCCTCCATAGAAAGCCGGATATATTCTGCAAGCACATACTTCTTCATTCCTCCGCCTCCTGTTCCAGATAGGTATTTCTTTCCATACTTACGGTTGACTTCTCCCTTAAATATTGTACTCTCTGGTACTCATCCGCAAAACGAAATACAACCTGAATACGCCCTTCAGCATACACTTCCACCCGCTCTATCAGGGAATCTACCATTTCTCTGGAAATTGTCATCTGTCTGGCACACCGTTCTGCCACATGAGCCAATTCCATGTTATCGCCGTATTCTTTCTGCATTTCGTTAAAAAGTTGTTCTTTTTCTTTGCAGTCCGCCTCAATCTCTGCCAACTCAACCTGATATTTATCCTTTAACATGAAATATTCCTGAACTGAAAGCAATTTTTCCTTATGGTCCAGATAAAGGCTGCTGATTTTCTGCTGGCACTGTATTTTCTTTTTCCCTAACTCCGTTATCTCCTGTTCGAGTGCCTCCCGCTTTTTTTCCGTTTCGGCATCACTGTTCTTTAATTGGATTGCCGTCTTATTCTCCATGAACATCTTTAGATGCGTTTGTATGACCGCTGTCAATGCTTTTTCCAGTTTTTTAGCACTGATACGCTTTTTTACACAGCCTATAGCTCCGTTTTCTTTATAATTAGGACAATAATAACTCATGGAATCTTGCCCGCTGACCGTATATCCCATGGTAATACCACAGTCCCCACAAAAAATCTTCCCTTTCAGCAGATTGTCACGCTTTGGATGTTCTGTTGCTTTCTCCAGCCGTTCTTTATGTTCCTGTGTTTTCATTTCATTCACTGCTTGTACCGCATCAAAAAGTTCTTTAGAGATAATAGGCTCATGGGTTCCCTCAACAATCGTCCATTCTGACCTGGGCACACGATGCCGCTTTTCTCCCCTGTGCATAGCAGAATGCGTCTTTCCCCTGACCATATTTCCAAGATATACTTCATCACGCAGCATATCCTCTATTGCATAGATTTTCCATAATGTCCCCCTCATCCGCTCATTCTTAACAATCCCCTTTTCATAGCGGTATGCGCTGGGTGACTTTATCCCTTTTTCATTCAACATTTTTACAATACTGCAATACCCATACCCCTGTGACCTCAATCCAAAGATATAACGCACTATTTCGGCTGCTTCCCTGTCAATTTCATACCGGCCTTTCTCCGCTTTTGATTTCACATACCCATAGGGAGCAACCCCACCGCCATATCTGCCCTCCTTCTTTTTGAGTTCTATGGCGGAACCCACTTTTCTGGAAATATCCTTTGCATAAACCTCATTTATGATATTCTTCAGCGGAATCTCTATTCCTTTGGATAATGCTCCTCCATTTTCTGAAGATGCCGCAAAAGTATCAAAATGGTCTGTAACAGAAATAAATCGAACCTTTAAAAAAGGAAATATCTTTTCCAGGTAGTTTCCTGTTTCCAGATAACTGCGCCCAAAACGTGACAGATCTTTTACAATGATACAGTTTATTCTGCCACGTTTCACATCCTCCATCATCTTTTTGAATGCTGGCCGCTCAAAATTTGTACCGCTAAAGCCGTTGTCTATATAAACCTCATACACTTTCATATCCGGTTTATCTTTCACATAATCTTCCAATAGCTTTTGCTGATTCTCTACTGTATTCTGATTATTTTTTCCGCTGTCTTCTTTTGACAGCCGGATGTACAGCCCCACAGAAAACTCCTGTATATTTGCTTTGACCGCCTGCTCCGGCATTCTGCTTTCCTGCAGTTTTTCTCTGGGAACCGGATAGTTTCTGACTTTTCGCGCCATCAGACCACCTCCCCAAGACTCATATCCTGCTTTATCTCTTTTACCAATTCAGCCAACTGCCTGATTTCATCCTGGTAGCGGAAAATAATCTCTATCCTGTGATCTTCATATATAAATATTCTGCTGATAAATCGAACCAGAATAGAACGCTTTATTTCAAAATCCTTGTTTGTCAGAAGTTCCTCCAGCCAGCTTTCTCTCTCATATCTGCCATCTAACAGCAACCGCTTTTTCTTTCCCAATTCTGTAACTGCTTTTTGGGTTTCTTCTATCCTGTTTTCTAATCCCTGCTTGAACAACAGATATTCTTCCTGCGAGATAAGCCCGTTTTTATAATCCTCATAACATTCCAGCTTTAAGCGTTTGTGTTTTTCGATTTCTTCTTTCCTTTTTCCGAGCTGCAAAACCAGCACTTCTACTTTATCCGAATGGCTGGATGACTCCCGTATATACTGGATGCTCTCCTGCAAATCAAGCAGATACTTTAAATGCAGCCGCAAAGTTTTTGTCACGGCAAGATTTAAGGCATTTTCACTGATTCTGTGATTACTGCACACTTCCTTATTCTTTCTATTACCAGAGCAGACATAATAGATATATTCCATTGAACCGCTACACGCTTTTTTCCTGACTATACTGCATCCGCAATCTGCACAGACCAGGAAACCAGAGTATAGGGAAACCTGGCTTTTACCTACTGAGACTCGTGTATCTTTTTGCAGAATGTCTGAAATAACCTCAAAATCAGCTTTGCTGATAATTGCCTCATGTGCATTTTCCACCCGGTTCCATTCTTCCTTGGGCTTCTTCTGCCGCACCTTGACCTTATAATTGGGGGAGCTTTCCTTTCCTTGAATCAGCGTCCCAGTATATATTTCATTTGTCAGGATACGCATCACTGCCATTGCAGACCATTTGGCTTTGCTATGGGTCTGGAACACCGCTTTATATCCGCTTCCCTGCTCTTTCTTATATTCTGCCGGAGAAAGCACCCCCATCCTGTTCAATTCATCAGCGATTGCCTGCTGGCTCATTCCGTCCATCTTCATACGGAAAATCTCTTTGACAATTCCTGCCGCATAAGAGTCAACTATCAACTTGTTTTTATCTGCCCCGCGCATATATCCATAAACCGTAAATGCGCCGATAAATTCTCCACGTTTCCGCTTTACTTCCAGGTGACTTCTTATTTTGATTGATATATCACGGCAATAGGCATCATTGATCAGATTTTTAAATGGAACAATTATATTATTGGATGCCGCTGTGTCATCTGCACTGTCGTAACTATCATTGATTGCTATAAAGCGCACACCCAGCAAAGGAAAAAGCCTTTCTATATACTTTCCAACTTCAATATAATTCCGTCCAAACCGTGACAGATCCTTTACAATTACACAATTTATCCTGTTGTCCTTGATGTCCTGAATCATTCTTTGAAAATCAGGACGCTCAAAATTTACGCCGCTATAACCATCGTCTATGTAAAAATCCACAATTTCAATCTCTGGTTTGTGCTGCAAAAAATCCTGAATATATTCCCTTTGATTTGCAATACTGTTACTCTGCAGGTTTTCACCCTGAACAGTAGCCCCATTTTCAACTGTTACATCATCACTATGGGATAAACGCAGATAAGCTCCGCATAGATATTTCTTAAGAAATTTATTTGATAGCATAAAAACTCTCCTTATTTTTATTAGCCGGATCAATCTGCTATAAAATAAGAAGTGATTTCTATTCATTTAGTCCTATACATATATTAGCATAGAACTTTCTTTTTTTCCAGACTTTTATAGCAATTTCCATTTTAAATTCCATCTGCCAATTCCTGCAATCTCTGTTTCAAACTGACTCCGTCTAAAAATGTAGATTTCACAATCACATCGCCTACCATAAAACAGTACGGGTTTTTTACTTTCTCTATAAATGTTTTCATCCGCCTGCTTTTGTCGCTGTCTGTTGTTTCTTCCGATAATTCCATAATGTCTATCAATTCACTCCGATCCACCGTCCGAATATCTACCGCTTTCAATTTTTCTAAATCTCCCATTCCTACTCTCCGCAAATCAACAAGCTGGCTTATCACACTATATGCCAGCCTGCTTGTTCGATATTCTGCTACATTTTTTCATTTTCCGTGGTTTCCATACATTCCCCTGCCCTGCTAACTGCAATTCCGGCCAGCAGCACCATAATCAGCAGGGCGCCTGTTACAGCGCCCGCCACAATCAGCACGATCTTCATTCCCGATTCCTCTCATTATCCATAAAATAACCGTCCGCTTTCTTCCTTATGATAAAATCCGCCACATCAGAAAGCCTGTCCGTGACTGGCATTGCAGGCAGCGTATCCAGTATCTCCACCCTGTACCGCCCCCGCAGGGATGCCCTGCTGTCCAGGATGGAAAATACCGCCGTGTCATCCTCCCTGCGGATGCCCCTGCCGAACCACTGCCTGAGTTTTATCAGCATTTCCGGGATGATAATATCCCTGCGGTATGAATCAAAGTCATCGTATTGTGTCCTCTGGTATTCCATGACCGGGTCAGGCACCGGAAATGGAAGTTTGACGATAATCAGGCTGGAGAGGATGTTCCCCGCAAGATCAATCCCCTCACCGGCGCTGTCACTGGCAAACAATACACCGTTCCCGCTCCTGCGGAAACTGCTTATCACATCTAGCCTGCCCCTGCCCATAAGGAACAGCGGATAAACAGATAGTCTATCTTTTAGTCCGTAGAACACCCTCTCCATAAGCCAATATGAGGTAAACAGGATCAGGGTATGCCCATGGGTGGCTGGCACAATCCGCAGGATTTCCTCCATGACCGCCTGTATGTACCTGTCATCCCTTATGTTGGGGAACGGCATCCGCTCCGGTATATAGAGCAGGCCCTTATTCTGGAAATCAAAAGGGGATGGTTTGGTGGTTTCCATGATCTTTGAAGGAGCAGCCAGATAAATTCCTGTGGTTTTCTTAAAATGGGTAAAATCTCCCCTGACGGACATGGTGCCGGATGTGATGATGGCCGGGATGGGCCTGTTCCAAATATCTTCGAACAGTAACTGCTCCAGTTCCATGGGAACCGCACACAGGGCAAGCCTGCCGTTCTCCCCTTTTTCCATCCAGCAGATAAAATGTGTATTATCCAAAAAAACTCCCAGCTTTTCCGTCAGTTCCTGACAGTGCTTTTTCAGGCTCTGCATCCGCATTCCCTGTCCGCCGCTTTCCTGATATGCCAGAGGTATCTGCCCTAAAACCGCCGCCAGCTGTTTCATATAGCCTCTTTCCACCGGGCCGATCACAATCTCCGCCCTGCTCCCCTCCCTAGTATGGCTGCCCGAAAGTTCTCCTGCAAGCCTGTCAAATATCTGCCTGCTGTATTCCATGGCCCTGCCCTGCAGGACAGCCAGCTCATCTGTTTTAATCCTCCTGCCGCTTACCATGCTCAGTTTTGCAATCAGCTCCGCATCCTGTTCCTCCCATACTGTGCTGTACATCTGTCTGGCTGCATCCAGCAGTTTGTGCGCCTCATCCAGCACCACTGCCCCATAAACCGGGAAAAGCGGTTTCTTCCCCTGTTTCCGCCCGATCAGGTCAGCCAGCACATAATTGTGGTTCGTGATCTGGAAATCATAGTTTTCCGTCATGCACCGTTTCTGAAATTCCATATACCGGCATAAGCGCCGCACAGGGCATGAACTGCTGCACCGGAATACATTAATCCTGGCTTTTACATAGGGCGTCAAAGCCGTATCATCCAGATCAATCCTGTCATCCTCCTGCCCCCGCAGCTTTGCCAGCTCCAGGAGCAGCCCTGCATCCGTTTCCCTTTTCAAATTTTTAATGGATGCCTCATATATGGCCAGCCTGGAGTCACAGGCATAATGCTTTTTCCCTTTCCTCACCACAAAGGATAAGGGCCTGTCTATCACATGATGTTCCAGCAGGATGCCGGAAATCTGCGGGATATATTCCTCCGTCAACGCTTTCTGCAATGCTATGGTGGATGTGGAAATGACCGTCGGCGCTTTCTTATCGGAATACAGGTTATGCACCGTCAGGGCAAGGATATAGGCGTGGGTCTTTCCTGTTCCAACCTCCGCCTCGCATAATGCCAGCTTGTCCTCCTGCAATGCCTGCAGCATCTCCAGGGAAAGCTCTTTCTGCTTGATTCTCAGCGCCATGCCATGCTTGGGCAAAATCTCGTCAAATATAAATATCAATAATTCTTCCGCACTTCTCTCCATCGTTTACGCCTCCTGAATATTTGTGATACTAACAAAATCGCAGAATCGAAAGATCTTAACGTCCGTCAGCATCCAGTGCCATAGGGCAGCACAGGAATAGGCTGGATGGCTCCTGTTTGGTTTTTGCTGACAAAAATAACTGCCACCCAGCCCATGGTATCTACTGC
>CANRVD010000077.1 GCA_947643145.1 uncultured bacterium
TATATTAAAATGTATGGCTATTAAAAATGTCGACTTTTAATAGCCGAAGTAATAGTAAAAAGACTTAGTTTAAAATATATCACCAAACGGATATATAAGCATATCCACGTAAACAAGGTGCGAAGTTTTTGTAGGATCAATAATTTCTCGCCATGCAAAACTACAATCGCAAAGATGCCGTTCCAGCACCTCTGAAGAACGGAGTGGACACGAATCAATATATAGATGTAATTTTGATACAGTGCTACTCTGGATGGAGACCTCAAGAATCGGATTGATTCGATTGGAAAATGTGGATCTTGATAAATTGTACAAATGCCACCACTCATAGAAGCAAAAATATGTTAACATACGATAAATATCAAAAACGATTTAACAAAATTCGTGATGCACTGAATCTAAACCCGCAACGCAGGGCGCACGACGGACGAAAACACTTTATTACATCTGCAAAGAAATATAAGGTTAATGAATACGCAATTAAGTATATCGTTGGACATGCCATTACAGATACTACAGAAAAAATATATACAGAGCGAGAACTTGACTAGCTTAAAGAAGAAATGGAAAAAATAAAATAAGATGTTTCTGGTGTAGGAATGTGGGTATAGGAGTAGTGTAGGAATAATGTAGGAACAACCTACATTCCCCTACTTTTTACCACTCCTACTTATATCCACACCCCCTATTTAAGGTGCTTCTTAGAACTTCCCTGCATTCGCTGCTTCCTCAATCGAAACAGCCACAGCTACTGTCATACCAACCATTGGGTTGTTACCAGCACCAATCAGACCCATCATTTCTACATGGGCAGGAACAGAAGAAGAACCTGCGAACTGGGCATCTGAGTGCATACGGCCAAGTGTATCTGTCATACCATAAGAAGCAGGACCTGCAGCCATGTTATCTGGATGGAGGGTACGGCCTGTACCGCCGCCGGAAGCTACTGAGAAGTACTTCTTACCCTGCTCAATACATTCCTTCTTGTATGTACCTGCTACTGGATGCTGGAAACGTGTTGGATTTGTTGAGTTACCTGTAATAGATACATCAACGCCTTCCTTATGCATAATTGCAACACCTTCGCAAACATCATTTGCGCCGTAGCAGTTTACCTTTGCACGAAGTCCTTCAGAATAAGACTTGCGGAATACTTCTTTTACTGTGTTTGTATATGGGTCATACTCTGTCTCAACAAAAGTAAATCCATTAATACGTGAAATAATCTGTGCAGCATCCTTTCCAAGACCATTTAAGATAACGCGGAGAGGTTTCTTACGAACCTTATTAGCCTTTTCTGCGATACCAATAGCACCTTCTGCTGCTGCGAAAGACTCATGACCTGCGAGGAAACAGAAGCACTCTGTCTCTTCCTCAAGGAGCATCTTTCCTAAGTTACCATGTCCAAGACCTACCTTACGTGTATCTGCTACAGAGCCTGGAATACAGAATGCCTGTAACCCTTCACCGATTGCTGCTGCTGCATCTGCTGCACGACGGCAGTCTTTCTTAATTGCGATTGCTGCGCCCACTGTATAAGCCCAACAAGCATTTTCAAAACAAATTGGCTGGATACCCTTAACCTGGTCATAAACATTGAGTCCAGCGTCCTTTGTAATCTTTTCTGCTTCTTCGATAGAAGAAATACCATAGCTGTTTAAAACGCTGTTAATCTTGTCAACTCTTCTTTCATATGATTCAAATAATGCCATGATTCGTTTGCCTCCTTTTCTTATTTCTCAATTTCTTTATCTGTTCTTGGATCAATAAGCTTAACAGCATCATCCACACGGCCATACTGTCCGCAGGCTTTTTCCCAAGCTGTGTTAGGATCATCACCCTTCTTGATGAAATCTGTCATCTTACCAAGGCTAACGAACTTGTAACCAATGATTAAGTCGTCTGCATCCAATGCGATAGCAGTAACATAACCTTCAGCCATCTCTAAGTAACGAGGGCCTTTCTTCAGAGTACCATACATTGTACCAACCTGAGAACGAAGTCCTTTTCCAAGGTCCTCAAGACCAGCGCCAACCGGAAGTCCATCCTCTGAAAATGCACTCTGGGAACGTCCATAGACAATCTGGAGGAAAAGCTCTCTCATCGCTGTGTTAATTGCATCACAGACTAAATCTGTATTAAGTGCTTCCATAACAGTACGTCCTGGAAGAATTTCAGCCGCCATTGCAGCAGAATGCGTCATACCAGAACATCCAATTGTCTCAACCAATGCTTCCTGAATAATACCCTCTTTTACATTGAGGGACAATTTGCAGGCACCCTGTTGTGGTGCACACCAGCCTACACCATGTGTAAAACCAGAGATATCTTTTACTTCCTTTGCCTTAACCCATTTTGCTTCTTCTGGAATAGGTGCGCAACCGTGGTTAACGCCCTGAGCAACTGGGCACATGTTTTCTACTTCCTGTGAATAAATCATGTTTATGCTCCTTTCAATAATGCTTTTTATCTGCAAACCAAGCTGCAGTTACGGCACAACGTTTTGCGGTTATTCAAAGCAAAACGCTATACTTAGTTATATTTTAGGACAATTTTTCCATTTCGTCTACTGTTTTTGACAAAAAATTGCCAATATATTGTTACTATTCACGGCTAAATCCAGAAAATAAGCAGGCTCGTCGTGCTTGCACGTTAGAGTCAAATTATTTTCTGCACTACTTTCCCTTCACCTTTATAAATGCTTCCCTTCGGAATAAAACCACGTACACTGGAAAGCGGATAGATATTGGTATTGCTTCCAATGACTGTTCCGGGATTTAAGACGCTGTTACAGCCGACCTCAACGTAGTTGCCAAGGATTGCCCCCATCTTTTTTAATCCGGTTGCAATCACATCTCCCTCATAACGAATCGTTACCTTTGTCTTATCCGACTTGACATTTGAAGTAATCGAGCCTGCCCCCATATGGGATTTGTAACCAAGGATAGAATCTCCGACATAATTATAATGCGGCACCTGAACATTATTAAATAGAATAACGTTCTTCAACTCGGTAGAATTGCCGACCACACAGTTTTCGCCGACAATTGCATTTCCCCGGATAAAAGCTCCCGGCCTTACTTCCGTATGCTTCCCAATAATACATGGGCCGCTTATCGAAGCAGTTGGTGCAATGGAGGCGGATTTTGCAATCCATACTGTCTCTTCCGGATGTTCATATTCCTCCAAAGACAGGCTTTCCCCCAGTACCGGAATAAAGTCTTTGATAAGAGAAAGCACTTCCCACGGAAAGGTAACATCCTGAAAGATATCTCTTGCGATGGTTTCATCCATATTAAAAAGTGATTTATTTTTTAATTGTTCGTACATATCCTCTCCCTTTCTGCATATACACGTTTTTACTTATTACTAAGGTGGTTAAATATCGATGAATTTTACACAGAATAAATTTCTATCTGCAAGGAGGAAGATTGAGCGGTAGCGATTGTTTGCATTGCTATCAACTTTTGGCTTTGGTATCATAATATCTCGCTGACTGGTCAAACATCTGCTGGAGCATCACCTGATTATTCGTCTGCTTTACAGCATCTACGCGCCGTATAACAAAACCATTGAGTTTTTCCATATACTCCTCTGGTGTAATCTTTCCATCTGCAACCTGCGTCAGCCCAATCTCCCAGCTTGCCGTCAGCTCTGGATTTAACAGGGAGCGAATTGAGGTACTTACCACATCATATACCATCTCCCCCAAAAGCTCCGGCGTAATTATCTGTGTTTTCTTATTTAATTTCAGATATTTGATTTTAAACAGTTTGCTTAGTATCTCTGCCCTTGTTGCACTTGTACCAATTCCGCTTCCTTTAATCTGGGAGCGCAGTTCTTCATCTTCAATAAGCTGTCCGGCATTTTCCATAGCAAGTATCATAGAACCGGAATTATAACGCTTTGGCGGGGTGGTTTCCCCTTCCTTAATAAAAAGTGTATGCAGCGGAATTTCCATTCCCTTTTTTAACTTCTGAATCACTTCTACTGCCGACTGGTTCACCATGATTTCAGCCATTCCGCCATCTTCCTTGTTTTGTGGGATTTCTTCCGGCTTTTTATTCGAGAAAGAAGCGTTTGCAATCACAAGATAGCCTGGATTTGCCATAACTTTAAAACTTGCAAAAAAGTTTTCCGTCTTCCGGCTTGCAGTAATGCCAAGCTTAACATATTCTGCCGGAGGATAAAAAATGCTAAGAAAACGGCGCACAATCACCTCATATACCCCTGCCGAAGTCCTGCTGACACTCCGAAGAGCACCAAGTCCCTGCCCTGTAGGGATAATAGCATAGTGGTCCGTAATCTGTTTGTCGTTTACATATCTCGTCTTTGCAAGCCCTGCATAACGTTTCTTCTCCAAAATGCCGGATGCAATCTCAGATACAACAGGATAGCTGCAAAGCCCACGAATATTTTTATGTACTTCCTTTGCAACAGCCGTTGACAACACTCTGGCATCGGTACGCGGATAGGTTACAAGCTTTTTTTCGTATAATTCCTGAACAATTTTCAACGTCTCATCCGGACTGATTTTAAACAGCTTGGAACAGATATTTTGCAGTTCTGCCAAATTAAATAAAAGAGGAGGATTTTTTTTCTCCTTCTTTTTCTCTACCTTTGTGACAACTGCCTGCCTTGCTGCCTCTGACGTCTGGTAATTTGGTTCCGGCTTATCCCACTCATCTGCCTTTCCCGCCTGCTCCACCTCTTCCTCCGTAAAGTCCAGAAAATTGCAAAGGGCAAGTGCATCCTCTCTTTTCTTAAAGCCATTTTCTTTATAAAGCACTGGTGACTGGAAATATCTGGAACCTTCCACTGCTTTCCACTCCCCCTCAAAACTCTGCCCTTCGTAGGAAAAGCTTCCTATCACACGATAAAAAGGAGTTTTTACAAAACTTCGGATTTCCCGTTCCCTCCGCACCACCATGCCAAGGACACAGGTCATGACACGCCCGACAGAAATTGCGGACCACTTTCCATTGTTCAGATAATCCATTACCGTCTTTCCATACTTTAACGATAGGACACGGGAAAAATTAATTCCCATCAAATAATCCTCTTTGGCACGAAGATAGGCAGAAGCCGATAGATTATCATATTCTGAAAGCGGTTTGGCTTCGGCAATCCCACGCTTGATTTCCTCCTCAGTCTGCGAATCAATCCAGACACGCCGCTTTTCCTTCTCTGGCGGAACCTGTGCCATCTGGTCAACCAGACGGTAAATATACTCTCCCTCCCGTCCCGAGTCAGTACAGACATAGATGCAGCTTACATCTTTTCTATTTAACAACCCGGAAACAATCTGAAACTGCTTTTTAACATCTGGAATCAGCTCATATAAAAAGGTTTCCGGCAGAAAAGGAAGCGTCTGTAAAGACCATTTCTTCAATGCCGGATCATAAGCATCGGGATAACTCATAGTAACAAGATGGCCGACACACCAGGTAACAATATATTCTGCTGATTCCAGATAACCGTTTCCGGCACTGCCATTTACACCCAGTACTTTTGCAAACTCCTTGGCAACACTGGGCTTTTCGGCAATCAATAAACTTTTATCCATCTTTTAATGTTCCTTTGTATGTGTTTCTTTTTGAAGCCTGCTGCATTCCACGTAGCATTTCGTCCCAAAAATAATGCCGACAATAGCAACACCTGCAAGTGACACATATTTTACAATATTAGTGACATTCACCGTAACATTTACGGATGCACCTGACGGATGCAGTGCTTTTACTGCATTAGAAGCTTTTTTACATTTAGACATAATAATCCTTATTCCTTTCTATGTTCTCTGTCTTGTAATGTTCTTAACGACCACGTTCGTGCTGGCACGAACAGCTTTCATCTTCTCATTTTTGTACCATCCCAATATAATCCCCTCTTGCCGTAACGATATGGCAGCCAACCGATTCAACCCTTGCTGAAAGCCAGTCCCTGCACTGGGCAGATTCCTCCCCCATACAGATTTTGTTATCATACAACTGATACTTCTCTCTGACACCTACAGGAGAAAGATTTGGCATTACAACATTCGCCCCTGCAAGAATGCCAAGCTCCCTGCCGTTTGGATGAATTGTACCAAGGGCTGTGGTTGACGGAAGCAGAACTTTTGGAAGTGCCAGACGAACCAGTGAAAGCATCAAAAGGCACATCTGCAGCGTACCATTTGGATAATCAGAAAAAGGGGAATCCTTTTGTGCGATAAAAGGCCCAATCCCAACCATATGCGGATTTAACTCCTTCAAAAAAAGAAGCTCCTTCGCAAGATTTTTTGCTGTCTGATAAGGCGAGCCTGTCATAAATCCGGCACCGGTCTGATACCCAATCTCTTTTAAATGATAAAGGCATTCCACTCTGCGCTCCCACGAAAGCTCCTTTGGATGAAGCTTTTCATAATGATTCTTATCCGCTGTCTCATGGCGCAGAAGATAACGATTGGCACCACAGTCAAACCAGTACTGGTAAACCTCCCGTTCCCACTCCCCTATTGAAAGCGTAACAGCACAGTCTGCATGCTTTTTCTTAATCACAGATACCAAACTGCCTATTTCCTCTGGCGTATAGGCTAAATCCTCCCCGCCCTGCAGGACAAAGGTTCGAAAGCCAAGACCATACCCCTCTTCCACGCAGGACAAAATTTCTTCCCTGCCTAACCGGTAGCGGCTGACATTCCCGTTCCCACAGCGGATACCACAGTAATAGCAGTTATTTCTGCAATAGTTGGTAAATTCAATCAGTCCTCTGACATAAATATCCTTACCATAATAGGATTCGCAAACCTCTCTTGCTTTATGCGCCAGATATTCCCTGTCTTCCTCTGTACAATTTTCGATAAGAAAAGTATATTCCTCTTCCGATAATAAAACACCCGGCTGCAACCGCCTGACTAATAATTTTGTATTCAGCATAACCGTTTAATATCCTAATTCTTCTCCGACAAAAATAACCTTAATTCTGCCAGGAGTGCGTGACATTCTAGTAACTACTGTATGACAGCACATGCAATCATCTGTAAGGCAGTCCGTACATCTTCCATACTCCCTGCATGGAGTATTGGTATGCAAACGTACGGCATTTGGTGGAGCCGCCATATTACGGACTCTGTCAATTCCCGCTTTCACATCTGTCACAATCTTATTCATCCCGACAATCACAATAACATGCTCCGGGCCATTGCAAAGACAGGCAACACGGTTCCCGTTTCCGTCAATATTAATCAGCTCTCCGTCCAGAGTCACAGCATTAGAACTCATAAAATAGAAATCCGAAGTTACGATTTTACCATAAAATTCTTTGTCCGTCATATCAGGATGCGGCTGCTTGCGGTCATAAATTTCATACTCCCCTTCCGCTTCCTTTAAATCATCCAACAGTCCGATTTCTTTCAACGTCTCAGAGCCGCCAAAACTAATGGAGCAATCTGGCGTCAAAAAACGTTTTGCCTTGGCATTTGCTTCCTCCCTGTCCTTACAATAATATCCTTCCATATTGCGGTGTGCCAGTTTTTCAATAATGCCTTCGGCAATATTCTCATAATACTCTTCCTTCGCTGTCATAAAATGCCTCCCTTCTTACCTGAAGATATCTGCACCATCTGCCGGTGCACTCCAGAAACCTATAAACCCCGCAGCAGGCTGCGGGGTACAAATAACAGATTGCAGGCTTTGCCAGCAAACCTATTCTCATAAACAATAGATTGCGGGCTTCGCCAGTAAACCTATTGTCATGAATTACGCCCCGCTTATTCTCACGTACACGACATTAATCCGCATAAAGAGGATATTTATCCGTCAGTGATTTTACAATAGCCGCAGCGTTTTCTTTATTTCCTTCTGGATTTTCAATAATCATAGTAATTGCCTCTGCAACTCTATCCATATCATCTGTCTTAAAGCCACGGGTAGATACTGCCGCCGTTCCAAGGCGGATTCCGCTTGTCACAAATGGAGACTGCGGGTCATTTGGAATCGTATTTTTATTACAGGTAATATGGGCAGCGTCTAACCACTTCTCAACTTCCTTACCAGTCAGCCCCTTATCTGCAAGGTCAACCAACATCAGATGATTGTCTGTGCCATCTGATACAATCTTGATTCCGCGGTTCTGTAAGCCCTTGCAGAGTGCCTGTGCATTATCAATAATATTTTTTCCATACTCCTTAAAGCTTGGTTCGAGGGCTTCCTTAAAGCAGACTGCCTTTGCAGCAATTACATGCATCAACGGACCTCCTTGAATTCCAGGGAAAAGCGCTTTATTAAAGTTAATCTCCTTTGCAAATTCTTCACTGGAAAGAATCATGCCGCCGCGTGGCCCACGAAGTGTCTTATGGGTTGTCGTAGTTGTTACATGCGCATAAGGAATCGGGCTTTCATGATAACCGGATGCAACCAGTCCGGCAATATGCGCCATATCTACCATTAAATATGCACCAACAGCATCTGCAATTTCGCGGAACCGCTTAAAGTCAATTTTACGTGCATATGCACTGGCACCAGCCACAATTACCTTTGGCTTACATTCTTTTGCAATCTTTTCTACCTCGTCATAATCAATAAAACCATTGTCATTTACACCATAAGGAACACAGTTAAAATATTTACCAGAAAGATTAACCGGGCTTCCATGCGTTAAATGTCCGCCATGGTCAAGATTCATTCCCATAAAAGTGTCTCCCGGATTCATCAGTGCAAAAAATACCGTCATATTTGCCTGTGCACCGGAATGAGGCTGTACATTGGCATAGGTACAGTTAAAAAGCTTCATGGCCCGGTCCCTTGCCAAATCCTCCACTACATCAACATATTCACAACCGCCATAATAACGCTTTCCAGGATATCCCTCCGCATACTTATTGGTCAGTGTACTTCCCATTGCAGCCATAACTGCCTTGCTGACGAGATTTTCAGATGCAATTAATTCAATATTCTCTCTCTGTCTTCCGGTTTCATCTTCTATTGCCTTAGCAACCTCTGAATCAAAATTTTCAATTTCTGCAAATGAATACATAAGTTTTCTCCATTTCTATCATTAATATTTTTAATGCAAAGAACGCCGCTTTTGCGTTCTTATTCGGTTTGATTTAGTTTCACTTAGCATGGTTCTTTCATGCGCTAGTGTCTTGTCTCGTTGATATTTGGTAAAACAACGCAGGATATTTGTTCATCTGCAAGGCGAATTTTCGACGGCATAGCGGTGGCTACGACTAGAAAATTCAACGTAGCAGATGTGCAAATAGACAAATTGGTTTACCTAATTATCAATGAGACAAGACACTAATGAAACTTCAAGCCTTTTGTACATCATCAATCGCTTTTCCGATATCATGTCTCATAAATTTGTTTTCAAAAGAAATCCACTCTGTTGCTTTATAAGCGTTTGCTCTGGCCTCTTTCAAATTACTGCCTTTTGCAGTAACACCAAGCACGCGCCCTCCATTGGTAACAATTCCTTCTTCCGTAAGCTTTGTTCCTGCATGGAACACATAGTAACCGTCTTTTCCTTCAAAATTCTCCAGTCCGCTAATCCGCTTTCCCTTTTCATACTTTTCAGGATAGCCATCGGACGCCAGTACTACACAAACCGCAGCATTCTCTTCAAACTGCAAATCGATTTTATCCAGCCTTCCGTCAATGCAGGCTTCCACTACATCAATTATATCGTTTTTCATACGTGGAAGGACAACCTGTGCCTCCGGATCTCCAAAACGTGCATTATACTCTAATACCCTTGGACCATCCTCTGTAAGCATCAGCCCTACAAAAAGGATTCCTACAAAATCCCTGCCCTCTGCCTTCATGGCATCCATCGTTGGCTGGTAAATCTTTTCTTCACAGAATTTCTGTACCTCTTCATTATAGAAAGGACTTGGCGAAAAAGTTCCCATTCCACCGGTATTCAGTCCCTCATCACCATCCTTTGCCCTCTTGTGGTCCTGCGCACTTGTCATAGGCTTGATATGGGTACCGTCACAGTAACAGAGTACCGATACTTCATGACCAGTAATAAAATCCTCAATTACAATCGTCTCACCGGCATCCCCAAACTGTTTATCAAGCATCAGGGTTGTAATTCCTGCTTCCGCTTCCTCTGGAGTATTGCAGATTAACACACCCTTTCCAAGTGCAAGACCATCTGCCTTTAGTACCACCGGATAAGAAACATTTTCCAAATATAGTAAAGCCTCCTCCGGCGAATGGAATATCTCATAATGGCAGGTTGGAATATTGTATTTCTTCATCAAATCCTTAGAAAAGCTTTTTGAGCCTTCTAAAATTGCTGCATTTTTCCTAGGGCCGAACACACGAAGTCCTCTTTCCTCAAACACATCAACAATTCCGCCTACTAACGGGTCATCCATTCCAACAATCGTAAGGTCAATGGCATTTTCACTTGCAAAGTCTGCGAGCCTGTCAAATTCCATAGCAGAAATGTCCACACATTCTGCGTACTGGCTGATTCCGCCATTGCCAGGTGCACAGTAAATTTTATCTACACGACTGCTCTTTGCAACACTCCATGCAATCGCATGTTCACGTCCTCCGCTTCCAATGATTAAAACCTTCATTTTTAACCTTTATCTCCATTTCTGCGCTGCTTTTGCATGGTTTGTACTGGCAGCGCACAGGCACAAACTCTCAATGACAATATCGCTGATACAGTTCACTCCCCCGCTATAAATCGAAGATAACAGTATCATATTATTCCCTGATATGGGCAATTCCATCTATAATTTCTACTTTTCCTCTTCCTATTAAATCAATGGCATGTGGCAGTATTTTCCATTCCGCCAGTTCCATCACCCTTTTCTGCAAGATTTCCGGCGAATCACCTTCTATCACATCCACAGCCTTTTGCAAAAGAATTGGACCATGATCTGCTTCCTCGTCCACAAAATGGACCGTAGCTCCGGTTACTTTATTGCCGGCAGCCAATACGCTTTCATGTACTTTCAGACCATAATATCCCATACCACAGTGGGCTGGAATCAGGGATGGATGGATATTAATGATTCTATTCCGGTAATTCTGTACCAGAATTTTCGGTATAATCACCAGATATCCGGCTAAAACAACCAAATCAATCCGGTACTCCTGAAAAATATCTACCATTGCCTGTCCAAAAACCTCACGCGTTTCATATTCTTTTGGGCTTATGTATTCTGCCGGAATGCCGGCATTCCTAGCACGCTCAAGAGCGTAGGCAGTCTCCTTATTACTGACTACCAGAGATATTTCCGTATCTTTTATCGAACCATCTGCCACAGCATCCATAATTGCCTGCAAATTCGTTCCTCCGCCAGATACGCATACAGCTATTCTTTGCATCCAAATCCTCTTTTCTATAATAGAATCAAAACCAGATTCTATTATCATAACATCTATAATAAAACGATACCTTTTTCGCCTTCTGTTATTTCTCCAACAACAAAACCCTTCTGACCAGACTGGTCAATTAAGGAAACCGTCTTATCTGCATCCTCCGGGCTTACGGCAAGCATCATGCCGATTCCCATATTATAAGTGTTGTACATCATCTCTCTTGCAATATCACCGTCCTTTGCAAGCATCTCAAAAACAGGTGGAATCTCATAGCTGTCTGTTTTAATTCTGGCACATGCACCATCAGGAAGCATACGCGGAATATTTTCATAAAAACCGCCCCCCGTAATATGGCTGCAGCCCTTTATAACTACACCGCCTTCTTTGACAGTCCGAAGTGCTTTTACATAAATAATTGTCGGTGTCAGGAGTGTTTCCCCCAGTGACTTGCCGCCAAGGGATTCATACGTTTTTTCAAGGGATTCCTTCTTCATCTCAAATACTTTACGGACAAGAGAATATCCATTACTGTGAATACCCGCAGAAGCAATACCAATTAATACATCTCCCTTACGGATGTCCTTTCCGGTAATCATCTTACTACGCTCCACAACACCTACGGCAAAGCCCGCCAAATCATATTCATCTTCCGGATAAAATCCCGGCATTTCTGCTGTTTCCCCACCAATTAACGCGGCATTTGCCTGCTTACAACCAACTGCCACCCCGCTTACAATCGCAGCAATTTTCTCTGGCACATTCTTGCCACAGGCAATGTAATCCAGAAAAAATAGCGGTTCTCCACCTGCACATGCAATATCATTCACACACATTGCCACACAGTCAATACCAACCGTATCATGTTTGTCCAATTCAAAGGCTACCTTTAATTTTGTACCTACGCCATCCGTGCCGGATACCAAAACAGGTTCTTCCATATTCTTAAATGCTTCCATTGAAAATGCGCCGGAAAAACCGCCAATGCCAGTCAACACCTCGCTCCGCATAGTACCAGCGATATGTTCCTTCATCAGTTGAACCGCTTTGTAACCTGCTTCAATGTCAACTCCTGCCTTTTTGTAGTCCATGACTGCCTCCATTCTGCCTGTCAACGGCAACTAAATTTTGCTATTGTTAAAATTGACCAAAATCGTCTCTATTGTAACATATAGAAATATATTTGTCACATATATTTTTTATCTCCCAGGACAAACGCATGAATGTTTATTCTCTTTATTATACCTTATTGTCAAGTCTT
>CANRVD010000078.1 GCA_947643145.1 uncultured bacterium
GTGCGTCAACCCGTTCCATATCATAAACCAAAATAGTATGCTTTGCTGCATCAACAATCCAGTATTCCCGGACACCCGCTTCCCGATATAAAGACAGTTTTGTATAATAGTCCATGACTCTGCTGCCAGGAGAGACAATTTCTATAATCCAATCTGGAGCGCCGTTACATCCACGTTTATCCAGTTTATCCCTGTCACAGATAACAGAGATATCAGGTTCCAGATACTTTGAATTATCTGCAAAGAGAAACACAGCAAAAGGAGCAGGAAAGACCTCACACGCTCCTTTGCTTGTACGGATGTAATTTCCAATCTCCAGATGCAGGAATGACAATATTCTCTGATGGCTGGTATTTGGCGGCGCCATATAGTATATTTGCCCATCAATCAGCTCCGCTCGCTTTCCCTCAGGCAGGGCATAAATATCATCAATCGTATAGAATTCTTCTTGTACTAATGGCGGCATGGTATCACTTCCTCTCCTGACTATTGTTTGTGTTTTGGTATACCAATTCCCTGAAGCCGACAACACCCAAAAGTTTTTAAAACCCTATATCATCCGAATCCTTTTTATTGATTCTGAAAATGATTTGAAATCGTAGCAATATCAACGACCGACAAATGCTCGGCATCTGAATTCTCCAAGCTTGTCAAAAGCGCATCTGCCGTATCTAACGAAGTCAGGCAGTTTACACCAGTCTCTATTGCTGTACGGCGAATCAGGAAGCCATCCTTTAATTTATCACCATACGTCGGAGTATCAATAACCAAATCAATCTGATGCTCTAACAACAAATCCATTAGCGTCGGAGCCTCCTCATTGATACGGTTAATCGGAATCGCAAGCACACCATGTTCATTTAAAACCCTCGCTGTATTACGCGTGGCAAAAATCTCATAACCTAACTTTTTAAATCGCCTTGCAATATCCACTGACTCCAGCTTGTCAGCATCCTTAACCGTCAGAATCATCTTCTTATGTTTTGGAAGGTCTACCCCAGAACCAAGAAATGCCTTATAAAGTGCCTCGTCAAAGGACTTTGAAATACCGAGGCATTCACCGGTAGACTTCATCTCCGGTCCAAGGCTGATTTCCGCGCCACGAAGCTTCTCAAAGGAAAATACAGGCATCTTAATTGCCAGATAGTCTGACTTCTTTGCAAGACCGGTACCATATCCGAAATCTTTAATCTTCGCCCCGAGAATTACCTTGGAAGCCAAATCAACAATCGGAATGCCTGTTACTTTACTGATATAAGGAACCGTACGGCTGGAACGAGGATTGACCTCAATGACAAATACCTCTTCACTATATACAATAAACTGGATATTAATCAAACCAATTACATGAAGGGAGCGGGCCAGCTTTCTGGTATAATCTACAATTACGCGCTGAATCTTCTCTGAAATACTCTGTGCCGGATAAACTGAAATACTGTCACCCGAATGAATTCCTGCACGCTCTACATGTTCCATAATTCCGGGGATTAAAATATCCTCCCCATCACATACCGCATCCACTTCCACTTCCTTGCCCATCAGATATTTATCGACAAGAATCGGATGCTCCTGATGGTAACGATTAATCACAGCCATAAATTCCTTAATGTCCGAATCAGTTACCGCTATCTGCATTCCCTGTCCGCCAAGAACATAAGATGGACGAACTAATACCGGATATCCCAGTTCATTTGCAGCCTCTAGTGCCTCTTCT
Organism: uncultured bacterium; assembly: GCA_947643145.1. GTDB lineage: Bacteria > Bacillota > Clostridia > Lachnospirales > Lachnospiraceae > Butyribacter. Next base: position 1,715 of record CANRVD010000078.1, read on the forward strand.
GTCGTAAATACTGTTTTGCCGGAAGGTCTTGGGATACAGCACTGTTCCAAAATTTCATCAAAAAGCTCCCTATCTTCTGCAGCATCTACGTTTTCTGCACTGGTACCTAAAATCTTCACACCCATTTTAATCAAGGCTTCCGTCAGCTTAATCGCTGTCTGCCCACCAAACTGTACCACTGCGCCATCCGGATTTTCTAACCGGACAATATTTTCTACATCTTCCGGAGTCAACGGCTCAAAATACAGTTTATCTGCAATATCAAAATCTGTACTGACTGTTTCAGGGTTATTATTGACAATAATCGTCTCATACCCCTCCTGCGCCAAAGACCATACACTGTGTACGGAACAGTAATCAAACTCAATTCCCTGCCCAATTCTGATTGGACCGGAGCCAAGAACCATAATCTTCTTTTTCTTTTCCGTATTCTCCACTTCATTACTGCCATCAAAACAGCTATAATAATACGGCGTCTCTGAAGCAAATTCCGCTGCACAGGTATCTACCATCTTGAAGGCTGCAGTAATGCCATATTTATAACGTAAATTTTTAACTTCATCCTCTGTCTTTCCGGTAAATCTGGCAATCACACTGTCTGGGAACTCCAGACGCTTCGCCTCATACAAAAGCTCCCGGTCAAGTTCCCCGGCACGAATCAGTGCCTGCTCCATTTCTACCAAAATGGCAATTTTATCAATAAACCACTCATCAATCATCGTTATTTCATGAATTTTTTCATAGCTGACACCACGGCGGATTGCCTCAGCCACCACATAAATACGGCGGTCATCTACCACCCCAAGCTGCTCTGTAACCTCCTCTGTTGTCATATCAACATATTCATCATTTATCAGACAGTCCACATGCTGCTCCAGAGAACGGAGTGCCTTCATAAGAGCCCCTTCAAAATTCGTACAGATACTCATTACCTCTCCGGTTGCCTTCATCTGTGTCGTAAGAGTTCTCTTTGCCTTAATAAATTTATCAAAAGGAAGACGTGGTATCTTAACAACAACATAATCCAGTGCAGGCTCAAAGCTTGCATAAGTCTTTCCGGTTACGGCATTTGGTATCTCATCCAAGGTATAACCAAGTGCAATCTTTGCAGAAACCTTTGCAATCGGATATCCCGTTGCCTTAGAGGCCAATGCTGATGAACGGCTCACACGAGGATTTACCTCAATTACAATATATTCAAAGGAGGTTGGATGAAGTGCAAACTGCACATTACACCCTCCAGTAATCCCTAACTCATCAATAATACGGAGCGCAGAAGTACGAAGCATCTGGTATTCCTTATCCGACAGGGTCTGTGAAGGTGCCACTACAATACTGTCTCCAGTATGCACACCAACCGGGTCCAGATTTTCCATATTACATACCGTAATACAGGTACCATTGCTGTCACGCATTACTTCATACTCTATTTCCTTCCAACCTGCAATACAACGCTCCACCAAAACCTGTCCTACACGGGAAAGCCTGAGTCCATTGGCAAGAATCTCCTCCAATTCTTCCCTGTTGTTTGCAATACCGCCTCCGGAACCGCCAAGCGTATATGCCGGACGCAGAACAACCGGATAGCCTATCTTCTCTGCAAAAGCAGCGCCATCCTCAATATTTTCTACCAGCTCTGATGCCGCGCATGGCTCCCCAATGCGCTCCATCATATCCTTAAACTCCTGGCGTCCTTCCGCGTTACGGATGGTATCCGCAGTCGTTCCTAACAAAGTTACACCATGCTGCTCCAAAAATCCAGACTCCGCAAGCTCCATACCAAGATTTAAACCTGCCTGTCCACCCATATTAGGAAGCAGGCTGTCTGGCTTTTCTACTTCAATAATCTTTTGTAATACCTCGACGGTAAGAGGTTCGATATATACCTTATCTGCAATATCCTTATCTGTCATAATTGTCGCAGGATTTGAATTTACCAGAATCACCTCCATCCCCTCTTCCTTCAGGGAACGGCACGCCTGCGTACCTGCATAATCAAATTCAGCAGCCTGTCCAATCACAATAGGGCCTGAACCAATTACCAGGACTCTTTTTATTCCTTCCATTTTTGGCATTATCTATTTCCTCCTATCATCTTCATAAACTCATCAAATAACAGTTCTGAATCTTTGGGACCTGCATTTGCTTCCGGATGGAACTGAACCGTCTTAACCGGCTTCCCAATATATTCCATACCTTCCACTGTCTTATCATTTGCATTGACAAACCAAGGCTTCGCTACAGAAGAATCAATTGATTCTGCATCTACTACGTATCCGTGGTTCTGTGATGAAATATATACTTTACCGGTAACCAAATCCTTTACCGGATGATTTGCCCCACGATGTCCGTATTTCATTTTATAAGTCTTTGCCCCATGTGCAAGTGCCATCAACTGATGTCCCAGGCAAATCGCAAAGATTGGAATGCCAGATTCTGCAAGAATCTTAATCTGCTCTATAATCTCTGTACACTCTGCAGGGTCGCCAGGGCCGTTTGTTATCATAATACCATCCGGCTTTGCAGCAATCACCTCGTCCGCATGAAAATCACATGGATAAACCGTTACATTACAGCCGCGGTTTAACAGACAGCGGATAATATTATTCTTGGTTCCTACATCAATTACGGCTATATTCTTATCCGCAGCCACTTTTTCTGACTGGATATCTCCTGGTACAAAACTCTCCTTCTCTTTACGGCTGACCTTTTGTACCACACCAGTTACCCTGTATTCTTTAAGTTTTGGAAGAATCTCATCTAAATTATAATTCTCATTTGTCGTAATCATACCATTCATCGTGCCCTTTTCCCGAAGAATCTTTGTAAGGGCACGGGTATCAATTCCAGCAATTCCCGGAATATCATTTTTCTTGAGAAAATGCTGCAGTGTATCCTCAGAACGGAAATTGCTAGGCATACGGGAAAGCTCCCTGACAATAAATCCATCCGGCCAGCCCCTTCCTGATTCCATATCATTATAACAGATACCATAGTTTCCAATCAGCGGATATGTCATTGTTACCGCCTGTCCCGCATAACTTGGGTCGGTCAGTACCTCAAGGTATCCTGTCATGGAAGTATTGAAAACCATTTCACTGATAACTTCTTTTTCCTTCCCAATACTCTTCCCCACAAATACGGTTCCATCCTCTAATATAAGAAACGCCTTCATAATTATACATCCCATTCCTTTCCGTTGAGTTCTAGTAACATTTCTGCAGTCTCTACTAATGCAGTAGAACTGTCCATACTTAACTTTTGAATATAGTGATGAGCTTCATCCTCTGTCATCTGGTTTCTCTCCATCAGAAGCTCTTTCGCTGCCATAAGCACTTTCCTATCATTTTCGGAACGTGCCTTCGTCTTCTGCTTTTTATACCAGCGGTTATACTGAACCATCATCATTTCCAATGTATTCAATAAATCCTGCACCTTAAACGGCATCGCAAGAGTAACCAGTCTTATACAGTCACATTCTGCCAGCTTTGCCGGAGATGCCAAAAGAAGCATTTGAAACCCTTTCGGCAAATAATCATTAATTTCCGTATAATGCATATCTGAAAAACGGTAGCCGCTGATAACAATGCCGCCATCCAGCCTGTTTACAGCTTCCACTATCTGGGAACCACTGTCACAAACCATATTTACAGCATAACCATTTCGAATAAGAAGTTTTCTTAAATTCTTTGCATCATCCAGTTTTGGGAAAGCAATAATGATGTCTGCCATGCAGAACCCTCCTGTCTTCTTATAGCATTGCCCCCTCTATACCGTTCCCAGATAACGTTCTTTCTCCCAAGGCGTTACCTGCTTGCAATACTCATTCCACTCACTATCCTTACTACAGATTAAATGCTCCGAAATATGGCTTCCCATCACCTCCTGCAAAAATATATCCTTCTTAAAAGAAGAAACAGCCTCATGCAGCGTACGCGGAAGCTTCTCGCCCGTTTCTGCTCCTGCCTTCTCCATCTCATCCATACTTGCTGGCGGCTCCAGCTTCTGTCGGATTCCCTCAAGCCCGGCACAGATACAGGCAGCAATTACCAAATATGGATTTGCTGCGCCGTCAGGGCTTCGAAGTACGATTCTCGCACCGTCTCCACCAATTGCCGTCAAACGAATCAGAGGACTGCTGTTTGTAGAAGACCATCCTGCCGTTACCGGTGCCAGATAGCCCGGAATCAGGCGCTTGTATGAATTGACAATCGGGTTATTTACCAAAGACATACTCGCAATATGTTGTAAAATTCCAGCCATAAAGTGATACCCTTCCTTGCTGATGCCATATTTTCCTTTCTTATCCGTAAAGATATTCCTTCCCTCATGATTACACAAAGAAAACGTATAATGTGCTCCAGACCCCTGCACATTCTCTTTTGGCTTTGGCATAAAGGTTCCATGCACCCCATGCCGCCTTGCTACAGTACGCACCACCAGACGTGTCGTCATCGTGGCATCGGCCATGGCAAGCGCTTCAATATGCTTCAATTCCAATACATGCTGCGCTGCTTCATAGGAATGATAGGAAGACTCCACTTCAATCCCCATATCCGCCAGATACAGCACCATATCACGACGGGCATTCTCACCTCCATCTGCCGGCCCTATATCAAAATAGCCGCCCTTTTCATTTGTATGATTGGTCGGCTCTCCATTTTCGCCTATATCAAACAGGAAGAATTCATTTTTTACTGCAACATCGGGAAAAACTCCCATTTCTTCCGCCTGTTCAACCGCTCTTCTTAAAATATATCTACTGTCTCCATCAAAAGGACTCCCATCCGGTTTCACGATATCACAGATAAAACGTGCAACCTTTCCACTTTGTGGACGCCACGGAAAGACAACAAAAGTATCCAAATCAGGTTTCAAAAACAATTCCTCATATCCCGTTCCCCGAAATCCGTCAACTGCAGCACAGTCAAACTTGCATCTGCCCTCTAAAACTTTATCAATCTGGTCAACCGTAGCCGCCATATTTTTCAAATTTCCGGCAATATCCGTAAACTGCAAACGAATAAACTCAATATCCTCTTCTTCTATCAGGTCATAGATATCCTGTCTGGAATATTTTGCCATCTAAACACCATCCTTTTTTCATTCTTTTTGCATTTTCAATTACACTGACACAAGCAAGCAGGAAGAACACTGCTTCTGCGTTCTTCTTAAGAATGACTTAGCTTCACCCCGACGGCGTTTTTACCGCCTTAGTGGAACTCTATTCTTTGCACACTTCTTTTTATTATACACACTAATAAGGATTCTGTCAAAAAAAAGCGCACAAACTTCGCTGGTGCGCTAATATCACTTATATTTTTGACCAAAACCAGTCAAAATCCTCGACTTTTATGAAAATTGTGAAAAATAACACAAGAATTGCAAAGCAATTCTTGGAGCATTCTCCTAATCCCTCGTTATACTGTTGCAAAAAATTTTTTGCTTTTTTTCAAAAAAGGAGAGGTATAAACCTCTCCCTTGTCTGCAAATATCAACATTTATCCATTAGAAATGAATTATTTAATTTTTACAGAAATTGTTGTACTGTAGTTACCCCAAACTTTCTTGCTGCCAGACTTCTTGTAAGCACGTACTCTTACATAGTAAGTACCCTTCTTCAAGCTCTTGATTGTAACCTTCTTTGTCTTAGCAGAGAACTTAGCTACACTCTTTGTCTTAGCATTCTTGAAAGTCTTCTTTGTACCATACTGAATCTGATAACCAGCAACATTAGCTACCTTGTTTACTGTTACAGTAATCTTCTTACCAGATACCTTAACTGCCTTCTTAGTTAATGATACCTTCTTAGGCTTTGTTACAGGAGATAGTGATGGTTTGTTTGATGGGGATGGACTATCCGATGGTGTGACTGTCGGAGTAGCCGTTGGAGCATCTGTAGGTGCGTCCGTTGGTGCATCTGTAGGTGCGTCTGTTGGAGCATCTGTAGGTGCGTCCGTAGGTGTACTGCCAGGTTCACTAGGATTAACCATAGGAGGCTCTGTATCCGCTGGAGCATTAGATGCTGATAATGCCTCTGGCTGCTGTGCAGGATCACTGCTTGCTGCTAATGCAATACTACCAAGTGTAAGACCAGCCGCTAAAGTAATAGCCATAACTTTCTTCAATCTCATTGTTATTCTCCCTTTCTTTTCGTACATTTTATGTACTTTTTTATTCTACATAATAAAATATAGTCTTAGTTTTCCTTTTTGTCAAGAGTCCAAGTATGCATTTTCACCACCTTCCAACTCTTTTCGGCACTTCACACAAATTCACTTCCCCATTTTAAGGGATATTATCCAACTTTGACATATGCTTTCCACATTTTGGCAATGTCCTTCTTCCTTTTTAGGAATAATACTCAAAAACATCTGAAAATATCGTGAAAACTTCCTATAAATACCATAAAATTGACATATTTCACCTGTTCTCTCCAATTTTTGCCACTAAAACAATTGCATCATTTTCACCAAAGGTATGCATTCCGCATAAAAAAGACTGCTTCTACCAATTAGGAGTGAACGCCAACACTCCCTTTCCATCAGTCCAGATTACATTCCATATCCCTGAACTCCTCTGCATCAAAGAAATCCATTAGTGTAATGCCAAAACCATTGCACAGCTTCGCAATCGTAAAAATTCCCGGATTTTTTGTGGAACAGTCTAATATATGCATAATGGTTGTCAGGGGTACGGTTGATCGGTATGCCAAGGTATAATAAGAAATATCCATCTCTTTGCACAAAAACTCAATACGGTTTACTAACATCTTTTGTTCACACATAATCCTTTTCCTTTCTCATTTTAAAATAATCGCCTGCTTTGCCAGCACTAAACGATTCGCAATCTCTTCCTCTCTGTGTTATAATCTCTTTATCATCTCCCCTGCAAAAAGGGGGCGTAAAACCTATTTACTGTACACAGCCTGCTTGTGAATGGCTTCCTGTGTCAACAAAAAAATCATAGAAATGGAGAATCACATGAAAGGAATAATTCTCGCCGGCGGTTCCGGCACAAGACTATACCCGTTAACCATGGTTACCTCAAAACAGCTTCTTCCTGTATATGACAAGCCTATGATATTTTATCCATTATCAACCCTGATGCTTGCCGGAATCCGGGAAATCCTCATTATCTCTACCCCGACTGATCTTCCAAATTTCGAGCGTCTGCTTGGTGATGGCAGCCAGTTAGGGCTTCATTTGGAATATAAAGTCCAACCTTCCCCTGACGGACTGGCACAGGCATTTTTACTTGGCGAAGAATTTATCGGAGACGACTCCTGCGCCATGATTCTCGGAGATAACATCTTCTATGGAAGCGGTCTTTCCAAACATCTGCGCCAGGCAGCAGCCAAAACAACCGGCGCCACTGTATTTGGATACTATGTAGACGATCCGGAACGGTTCGGCATTGTCGAATTTGATGAAACAGGCAAAGCCATCTCAATTGAGGAGAAGCCTACTCATCCAAAATCAAACTACTGCGTAACCGGTCTCTATTTTTACGACAGAGAAGTCGTCAAAAAAGCAAAACAAGTCAAGCCTTCTGCCCGCGGTGAACTTGAAATCACCGATTTGAACCGAATGTATCTAAACGAAGGTACACTTGACGTCATAACACTGGGGCGCGGCTATGCCTGGTTAGACACCGGAACCATAGACGCACTGGCAGATGCCACCGAATTTGTCCGTGTCATCGAAAACAGGCAGGGCATTAAAATTTCCGCTGTCGAAGAAATCGCTTACAAAAACGGCTGGATTGACAGAGATACGCTCCTAACCGCCGCAAACCAATATGGCAAATCCGACTATGGCAAACACTTAAAGCAGGTTGCCGATGGAAAAATACTATATTAAAACACTTCCTGATATATAAGTAAGATGCGCATTACTTTAATATGAATGCGCATCTTATCTTTTACCATTTCCCTTATGTACTCTGACATTTTACAGTTATATCCTATGGATACAGCTTTTTACTACTATATCTTATGTATGCAGCTTTTGTATCTTAAACTTCCTTCGTAATTCTGTTCACAAAACCCTTTCATTCGTAACTTCTCTAAATTCAGCCCTATCACCAGTTCTTCCATCACTACATCTTATCTGATTGCAACCTTCTCTCATTCTTTTCCTATGTCTCTCCCCGCTTTTGCCTAGTGTCTTCTATATACCCATATTATTTTTGAAACTACATTTTAGACTTTATTCAGGGTATTTTCTCCTGCGCTCTTTGCTAAAAACCCATTTCTCTTTAGCACTTCCAAATTATACCATATAAAATGGCGTGAATTTCAAGATGTCAAAATTAACGCGCTATTTGTAAAAATTTAAATTGTTTTGTCGAATTTTTCATTTATAGTGTAGCAAAAAATACAATCATAAATCTTTAAAAACATTCGATATGTTTCTAATTTTGATATTCCTTATTCCAATTCACAGCTTATTTCAATCAACAAACAAATTCGCCATACTTACATATACTTTACTTTGCATTAACAGTTTCTTAACGCGAGTCAACGCCCCACCACGGGAAGCGGGGCGTTGACTTAGGGTATTTTTTCTTATGTACTTTTTCAAAACCTGTTCTCCTTTGTATGTTTAAATTATAACATATAAAATAGAGTAAATTTCCGATTGTCAAAATTAACGCGCTATTTGTAAAAAATTAAAAATTTATGTCGAATTTTCCCCTTGGAATCGTCACAATAAGTTTAACATAGCCTTTTTCTATACATAAAAGAAATGATTTTATACGAATTATTTTTACATTTAACCTCATGAAACCATAGTAAGAGTACAAGTAAATTTGCACAAAAGAAACAGATAACTAAGAAAGCGGATAGAAATTCACAACATCCGTCAGGCAAAATGCCTTTTGACCTCTGCATCATAAATCTATTACTTCGGAAGTTAAATATCGCATGATTTTACGAAGTATAAATTTTCAAATACATCTGCCAAAAACGTAGGTGTAGTGGTGCTACATCGAGGCTTTTGGCAGAATGTAACCGGGAATTTAGACGAGTAAAAACTGCGATATTTAACCGCCAAATTAATAATAGGTAGAATTACTCTCAAAAAGCGTGTACGATATATCTTATTATCACCAAAGTGTGTCTGAAAACTGCTTTCCGTGGACTGCACTTCATAATTTGCAGAAAAATTATACCAAGTCAAATACAAAGGAACTTTCCAGTTCCTCGCAAGCTAGTGTACTGTACCATTCATATTTCACCAAATAACTTGCCTGAATTTCCATCTGCTGTGTTAGCTTCAATCGACGATGCCACCGCATCGCCTCATTCAGCCGCCTTGCAGAGTGAAAATTCATTCTGCGTTGTTTGGCTGAAAATGAATGGTACAGTACACTAGCGCTTGGCTCGTTGCTACAGGAATAAAGAAAGCGTAACGGTCTGTGGTAACGAAATGCGATATAAGTATCACACAAATTGAGACGTGCTGAACATAAAAACGAGTTTTTAGCCATACCCCAGAACGCTAGAATCAGAAATAACAAAAATGAGGAGACTTGATTATGAGCAACTTACAAACACACATAAATAACTATTTGGAATATTGCCAATTACAGAAAAGGTTAGACGCAAAAACACTGAAAGCATACCGAATTGACTTGGCACAGTTCCAAAACCAGCTTCCAACCTCTGATATTTTAGAAATCACTCCTGAAACACTGGAAAGCTATATCGCAACTCTCCATCAAAAATATAAGCCCAAAACGGTAAAAAGAAAAATTGCTTCGCTAAAAGCACTTTTCCACTATCTGGAATATAAAGAACTGATTGACAAAAATCCTTTCAACAAAGTACAGATAAAATTCCGTGAACCCGTTATTTTACCTAAAACCATCCCACTTCATACCGTCGAAACCTTCCTTTCTACAATATACAAACAATGTTCCTGCGCTAAAACCATTTACCAGCGCAGGAATGCCCTGCGTGATGCCGCAGTAATCGAATTGCTTTTCGCAACCGGGATGCGAATTTCAGAACTCTGCTCCTTAAAGACCAATGATGTCAATCTATGGGACAGAACAATTCTAATCTATGGAAAAGGCTCTAAGGAAAGAAAAATCCAAATTGGAAATGATGATGTAGTCAAAATCTTAAAGAAATACAAGAAAGAGTTTCAAAACGAAATACAAAACGGCCATCATTTCTTTACAAATCAAAGCAGCCGGAAATTGTCAGAGCAATCCGTCCGCCGAATGATAAATAAATATACCAAACTTGCTGCAATCGAATTACATATCACCCCTCATATGTTCCGCCATACCTTTGCAACAAGTCTTTTGGAAGCAGATGTCGATATCCGCTATATTCAGGAAATGCTAGGACATAGCTCAATTAATATCACCGAAATATATACCCATGTCGCTATGTCAAAGCAGAGAGATATACTGAGGACAAAACATCCAAGGAAAAATTTTAGTATTTAATGTGGAAGGCAATAATTCATACCGGGTAATTGGTATTGGATTGTTGCCTTTTTTAGGTGTCAAGATAAGAGATTTTTGATGGATAACATTTTATTATCTGTCAGTTTTTATATGAAATGGACAATTTAAAG
>CANRVD010000079.1 GCA_947643145.1 uncultured bacterium
TACAGTATTGATTTTTCAAGGTTCAGCACACCAATTGGTGTGGGAAGTTTGAGTTGTAAATTTTTGTTCAATAACTTTCGCCATTATTTCTGTATTCAGTTCCACTACATTTTCATTATCCGAATTTTCAGTTATCGCTTCTTGCTCCGAATTACTTTCTCCTTCCATTAACTGGGCAGTTTCTTGATAGGTTAATTTCAATTCATGCAATGTCTGCGATGTCATAGAAAAATCGTATTTAGCCACAATCTTTGCTTCCGTTACATCTTCATCCAAGTCAATAATAAATGAAGATAGTCCTCCAAGATAATCTTCTTCTGCTTCACCAGAATAGTCTACATTAAAACAAATTTTTGAGACGGGAATTTCTTTTACACACTCCTCAAATGACTTTCTATTATTCCAAAACTCAAAAACAGCGTAATAAAGTTTATCTCTACATTGAATTGGATAATCCTCAAATTTTAACTGTTCTCCATTAATAACAGTTTTCATTAAATTCATAAGCGATGTTTTTCCTGTGTTATTTTTTCCAACCAACAATGTCAGCTGCCTGTCAAACACTATATCATACTCCATTAATAATCTATAGTTTTCAATATGTATTTGCTTCAAAAACATATTTTATCCTCCAATCAAATTTTTCCAAATGCCCTTAATGCTTTATCCAATTAGCTACACAGCGTGTAGCTAATTACAAGTTAATTGCTTTTATCAGCATATACCAACTGATTCCGTTCCAATTCCTCCCGCAATTCCTCCACCGTAGGCAACACCGTCATATACTTAGATGCAAATATCTGTTCACTTTCATTTAAAACAGAATATTTTACTATCGTTTCGTCTTTATCCGTACAGAAAATAATGCCTATTGTTGGATTATCATCCTCCTGCTTCTTCAAATCATCAAACATACGAATATACATATCCATCTGTCCTATATCCTGATGGGTCAGTTTATGTGTTTTCAAATCTATTAGCACAAAACACTTCAAAATATAATTATAGAATACCAAATCTATATAAAAATCTGCCGTTTCCGTACAAATATGCATCTGCCTGTCCACAAAACAAAAACCTTTTCCCATTTCCAGTAAAAATTTCTGCAAATGACTGATAATAGCATTTTCTACATTCTTTTCAACAATTCCCACATTATCTTTAATTCCCATAAACTCCAAAACATAAGGATCTTTTACAAATTGCGGAACCTGCCCTGTTTTATCCGGAAATTGTGTAGAAAGAATCCGTTTATAGTAACCCGTTTTTATATTGCGTTCTAATTCTCTAACTGACCAACATTCCGCAGCAGTTTCTTTCAAATAAAAGTCTCGTTCTTCGGCATCTTCTAAACGCATAATCGTTCTAAGATGCGACCAGTGTACTTTTCCAATCATTGAATAGCCAAAAGAATCTTGCGGAAAAGTCATATATAATTGTCTGCAATTTTTTATATTTGCAATAGAAAACCCTGTGCCATACTGTTCAGACAGTTCCTGTGCCAGTCTTTTAATAATATATGATCCATACTTTGCTTTTGCCGAGCCTCTCAACTCCTGCTCAACAATACGCTTTCCAACATTCCAATACGCATAGGTCATAATATCATTTGCCACCATATAGGCATTGCTTCTGGCATTTTCTAAAATATCGCGCACATCCTTATAAAATTGACGTTCTTCTTCGCCATCAATCAATTCAAATCCTGCCATTATATATCCTTTCCAATTGGCTACACACTGTGTAGCCAATTCAAAAAAAGCTCATAATACAATTTTTATTATTATTCTTGTTGCAATTTTATATCCCATATTGTTTCCTCAACCACCCTCACACACTCATCAGCATTCTTCTGAATATCCTTCCCCCAAAACCGAATAACCGTCCACCCTTCAAACAACAGCCTCTTATTTATTTCATCATCACGCTCTCGGTTTCTGGAAATCTTGCTGATCCAATACTGGCTGTTATTACTCTTTTCTAATCTCGGTTTTAAAACTTCCCAATCCTTTCCATGAAAAAATTCACTGTCACAAAAAATCGCTATCTTATATTTCGTCAATGCAATATCCGGTTTCCCCGGCAGTCTATCATAATTCTTCCGATAACGATACCCTTTGTTCCACAAGGATTTTCGCAGTTTTATTTCAATACTGGTATCTTTTGCCTTGATACGCTGCATATTTTTTCTACGCTGCTCTTTTGTCAGGTTATCCATCTATTCTATCACTGTCCTATATAATATCCTGCATTAGCACCTGCCTGTTGACACTAAAAATATCCTTTATTCTCTGATGCGTGTAAGGCTTCTCTCTATGCTGCTCCACCATTTTAATTACATTTGATACGCTGATTGCCGAACCATTTACATCCGTTGCGTCAACTATGTTTCTAAGCTGTTTATCAATATTGCTTCCAAAACCGCCTGCAATATACGAGAAAAAGGCAAGCGGATTGTCCGATTTACTGTAATTGCCAATATTCCCAATATAATTATGTACCATGCGGTTGTAATGGTCATTATTAATCGTATACTTATGATACGCTTTGTTATCCAATATTGCCTGATATCCATTTTCATCAGAAAGCAACAGCACATCCGGCGTTAATCCTATCGGTCCGACGTGTTTAGCTTCAAATCCAAACACATCTTGAAATAACTCAACAGTTGCTTTTTCAAACTCTGTCGCTTCATCACGCCCTTTAAATGCCATTTCAAAATATTTTGTCATAAATGCGCCAACAGAACCATTCGGATATGTTTCAATCAAAATATCCTCAACGGTTTTTCCATCTATTCCTGTTCTCTGCACAATATAATCAACTACCAAAGGTGTTATTTTCGTAATCGGACGTTCCAGTGATTCAGCGATATAAGCCTGTTTTACTTTCTGCCTTGCAATCAGCATCGCTGTAATAGTCTGTGTCATGGCAAGGTTACGGCTGTCCTTTTTATGTTTCGGATCAATGCCATACTTCCGTTGGAAATATTCATGCTGTTCCGGACGGTCAATGAAGCTGGGCTTATCGCTTAAAATCTTTCTGACTTCTTCTCGCTTATCGTCAAGAATTTCCACTTTTCCATCTTCACGTTTGGCAAGCTGTGTATATTCAAGCCAGTTAATAATTGTATTGGCTAAATCTGTCAAATGGCTGTATGGGTGTTCCGGGTTTACTTCACCTTTAGAAGATTGATATTTTTGAAAGAAATCTTCCTCTAAACAGTTATCGCCATAATTCCTGAACTGAATAATTCTATCAACAATATAATTAAAGCACTTATCGCTTTCATTTTCGGCTTCTGTAACAACAATTTTAGCAATTTCTTCTTCCGTCAGATAAGCGACTTTACTATCGTCAAGAAGTTTTAACAGAAATCTGAATGGTCTGATTTTAAACCGTTCAGCTACCTGAACACCTCTTCCAAGTGAAAATGAAGAAGGAAACTGGTATTTCAGTATCTGATTTGTCAATATATCTACCGGAGAATCGCCATTCATAATAGCTTCCCCCGCTAAAGTCAGCTTTATCTTACCTGTTGATTCCTGTGTAAAAATCAATCCAAGACTGGCAAGCCACGCTTTATATGTCCTTGCGCCTCCGCCTGTTTGATCACGTCTTTCGCCTTTGCGCTTTAGTCCTGCCGCCTCCAAAGCATCTTCATATGCCAAATGCGAATCCCTCTGTCCATCCCACTCCTGATTAAGCGATAAATCCGCAAATGCCGCCAATACTTCCGGCACAGAATTTAATTTTCTTTTTGGTCTTGTCACCCACCAATAATTCAGCATATCTTTACCTCGTTTTCTATTCGTCACATCCGGTATACGCATCCACACTCTCATATGGTATTCCGGCAAAAGTCTTTAATATTGCTTCAAAAATAACCCTTGCGCCTTTAGAGGGAACTGCCATACCTATTTGTTTCCTAACCGATTCTTTAGCACCTTCAAAAACATAATTATCCGGAAATGTTTGAAGTCTTGCCCTTTCTCTGTTTGTCAATGCCCTCGGTTCAGCATAATGATAAATATGTGTTCCGCCGCCGCCGGAACCCGTCACTGTATATGCTGGCTTATCAGGATCTAACCTTTTATATATTTGACTGATTTTCGCTCCTCTGACATTCAATCTTAACCTTTCCGGAAGTTCTGCCGAAAAAGCGTTCTGCCCCGGCTTAATATAGTTCAATCTTTCTACTACTTGCGCCGACTGTTTTGTCAACTCATTATTTGCCGCATCAGCAGGAATTGGCGGAATTTCAATCGCTGTTCTGCAACTCACATCAATGTCCTTATACGGAGCAGGACTTGGTATTTTAAATTCATAAGGCAAATCTTTCCGTATCCCTACAATAATCATACGATGTCTTGCCTGTGGAACGCCATACTCCTCAAATTTATATAAATTAGGATATATCCGGTACCCAGCTTTAATCAAATCTTTTTTTATCTTTTCAAAAGCCTTTCCTTCATTTGCGCTTTTCAACCCGCCGACATTTTCAGCAAGAAACCATAAGGGCTGGTATTTCTTCAACACCTTAACCCCATAGGTATATAACGGTCCAAAAGTTCCGTTAAAACCCTTCTGCTCGCCCACTACTGAAAAATCGTTGCAGGGGAATCCAAAAGCCAGCGCATCAATATCTCCCAAAGGTTCTATATCCAGTTTTCTTACATCGCCGCAGATAACGCTTTCTTCATCATCAGGGCATATATTTCTCCGATATGTATTACAAGTGTCCAAGTCATAATCATTTGCCCATTTATGTACTATCCTGTATTCTGGATCGTCTATTTGGGCAGTTATGGCAGCAAGCGCAAGTCCTCCCGGTCCGCAAAATAATTCCCCAAGCCTGAACTCTTTCACATCTTCTGCATTCATTATATCTTATCTCCATTTTCTAATATAAATTCTCTATTAAAAGATACGCCCAAAACATCTGCCACCTTTTCAATCTCCGGTATTGAAAAACTGCCTCTTTTCATTTTGGAATTAAAACTCTGAGGGGATTTTCCCAAACGTCTCGCCAATTCCGCCTCACTTACATTACATCTTACACATAATACTTTTATTTGTTCTGAAATAGTCATAATGTTCCCTTTCCTCCACGCTTATTATAAAACATTTTTTTGATGATGTCAAAATAATGTTTTAGCTTATTATACAAGTTATGCAGCACATACTTTAACCAAGAAAAAAGGCACTCATTAAATTATTACAGCGAGTGCCCATTCCTAATCTCAATATATATTTTACTTACTTTTAAAAATGTAAAAACCAGTCAATTTATGATATTATTTTCCCATTATTGGCTCCTGCTTATCTGCAACACTGTTTATCAGACTGATTCGTTTTACCTCTGACATCAATGTAATACCATCATAAAACCCCTGCCTATAAGCAGCCGCTCCATACGCTGCACCACTGGCATTAGCCGCAGAAATAGCTTTGTCTACCGCTTTATTCTGCTCCCGACTCAATCCCGCTTGCTCTAATTCATTGATAGCTCCATCGACTTCTTTTTGTGCAGATTGGTACAGTTCATTATTATTTAATGCTTTTTCCAGACCTTTATGTATTCTTTCTTCCATGAGTATATCTAATAAGTTTTCATTTTTTGCTTCCATATCACACACCCTCCCGCTCCGGTTATTTATATTAGAATTATAATATGCCGTCATTCTGCCGTCAATACATTTTTAGCCGTTATTTCGACGGTATAATAATGTCAGATTGGAGGTGTTGCTATGACAACTGATACAGCTAAATTTACATTAAGGACAGATGCCGAATTGCTGAAAAAGTTCCGCTATGTTGCGGATTACAATGCCCGCTCAGCCAACAGGGAATTAGAGGTACTAATGAAAAAACATATTGCAGAATTTGAAAAGGAACATGGAAAAATAACCTTTGAGCACAATTTCTCATAATATTTTTGTAAAAGTGGAGCAGTTGCCTACTCCACCTTTATAAACAGTATACTATCTCCTTTAAAACGATTTCTTCCGCCCTCGCCCGGATGTTATTCATTCTTCTTATCCAAAGCATCTGATCCTGTGCCTTTAGCTGCTCCGTCATGCCTTCCTGCACTGCCATCTGCTCCACAAGCAAATCAAATCTCGTTTCTGCCTGCTCCTGTATCATAAGCAGATGTTCCTTTAATCTGCCTGACAACAACAATCCTGAATAAATGCCACGCCTATGGTTTTCCAAGTATGATTTCCTCATCAATCCAAATTTTCTCAACTCCCCCTCCGGCTCCGGATCCGGTATTAAATTCGGGATCAGGTAATCACCACATTTTTCATAAATCAGATTCATCATCCATTCCTCACTTTCATAAAATTCACATTTCCTGCTGCCACTGCCTACTTTTTCCTGACTGCCCTCTTTCCGACACGTCCCTCTGCCTGTTATACGCATCTGACACTGATTTTGCATCCGCCAATCTCTGTTTCATGGTTTTCGGCGCAAGCGATTTAACATACTCCACGAATGCCTCGCCAAGCCCTCTTGATGCCACAAAACGCTTTAATTTTTCAACCTGTTCAGAAAGCGTAACGATCTTCTTCTCCAGAGCGGAAATCTTCTTTTCATACTTCTCCAAAAGATGGTTTCTTGATACCGACCTGTTAAAAGCATCCAGCAGCTTATTCCAGTCGCTTTTCTTTATTTTGACATATTCCTCTCCGCCGAAAGATTCGTCATCGGAACAGCTGCACTTTTCATGTCCTTTGTTTTCGCCGTTACTTCCTTTGAAATCATTTTTAAGGTTTCCGCCCTTAAATCATGCTTCGCAAGAATCTCTTTTGCCGCTTTCTCCTTTGTCTCCGCTTCCTCAATCTGATCCGTAAGCTTCTGCGCCTGCAAAACCAGCTCATCATTATGCGCTTCCATTTCCTGCATCTGTCCGCAGAGTTCCGATGTCCGTTGCTCCAAATCGTCATTCTGCCGCCCTAATGCCACGTTCTGCATATCCAGCGCCACTGCCTGCTGTTCCAGCTCCTCCACTTCACGCATAGCCGCTTTATATTCCGGCAGCGACAGATTATCACGCTGTATGCCGAGAACTTCTATCTCAATTCCCTGCTCCCTGCACAACTCCGTCAGATATTCCCTCTCCCGTTCCTGCCATGCGACCGTTTCATTCTGTTTTCTGCTGACCGCCTTTGCAAATCCCATCTGCTGAAACGCTTTCGTCAGGCTGTTGCGTGTCTTCATCCCGTTTTTGTACCCATGCGCCACAGGAATATAATCTATATGCAGATGCGGCGTTGCCTCGTCCAAGTGCATCACGCAGTTGAACAGATACAGATTCGGATTGCGCTCCTGAAAAGTCTTTGCATACCGATCCAATACTCCTATCGCCGCTTTCGCCTCCTCTGTCAGCACCCCGTTTTCGTCTGTGACCGGAGTATCCGCCTTTTTGCCTATCTGCACGATATTTTCATAAAATGTCTTTTCCTTGTTGCCGGAATTTTCTATCTCTTTCAGATAATCTTCTTTCTGCCTGTCTTTACGCTTCTGTGCCGCATTATAATCCCGGAGCGCCTGTCCGAAGCATTTCTCATAAGCATCTTTTAAGGATTCCTGTATGTAAGTCCGGTTCCAAGACGTTCTTTCCGGCACCACATTATTGCAGATAAATTCCCTGTTGTTGTGCGTAAGATGTCCTCTCCCCTTGGGAAAAGAAATTGTTTTTGCCGCCAATACCTCACTCCTCTCCTCGATTTTTTATATAAAGACTAACTATAGTTTTGTTGCTTTTGTCAAAAGTAACGCCTTATTACTTCTGACGCATACGCATCAGAAGTAAGGCGCCCTGCGGGGCTGATGCCGCAGATACAGCGGCATAGTCTGCCATAAAACCTATCCGGCAGACTGCTCATTTCGGCAGAATACCACCGTCATTCGCTATGGGCGGCGGTGCCGGATAAAACTTTTCGGCACCGTTCAATAGGCTTCCTTTTGGGGATTGAGTACCGAATATAGAAATTCGGAACCGCCTATCCGCCCATTGCAAATGCAAACGCCATCATGTCCTCGGACAGTTCCGGCTCCTGCATCTGCCCCATTCTGTCCGCATACGCTTTGTCTTCTGAGAGTTCTGCATCGGAATGAAAACCCTGCGCATATTTCCTGACAGCTTCGTTGATCTGCTCCGCAAACACTTCCTGCATCTCTTGAAGCATCTTATGAAATTTTTGTTCCAACACCCTGTCCAGCAATTCCGCCAGCTCTCCAAAATCCTGTTCTGCCAATTCTAATCGGGAAACCGGTACGTCATCGGTTCCAGTCTTTATTCCCCCGTCAAGAACCGCCACAAACGCATCCGAAAGTATCTTCCCATAAGAACCGTCTTTTCGTGTCATACCCTGTAGATATTCCCATGTCCTGCGCTGGTTTTCATCTTCCGTGCAGAATTTTATGTTGCTACATTTATAGGTCTTCTTCATTCCATAACCTCATTTCTATACCGCCTGCCTGCGCTGTTTCTGCATTGCAAGATACTCATATCCTTTGGCATTGGCACAGATGTCCTCAATAAAAGTCACACTCCCTTTTGAAGCAATATCACTGTAATGCCTGAGTAAGCATCCGCCGCCTCCGATCACATATAGATGCACCAAACTTTCCTTATACCCATAGTCAACCAGCCTTTTTAAAATATCTCCTGCATACCGTTCTGCAATCCGGCTGACTATCCCTGCCACATTATCCGTCCTGCCCTGCAAGCCGTTTATCAGCATCGGCTCGATCATAAACTCCGGTATGTTTTCCCCCGCTGACTTGGACAATTCCTTTTGGATTTCCTTCATGCAGATAGAAACACCGAATTTGCCCGTCACAAGGCTTTTCTCCAACGGTCTGCCGTCCACAATCTGCATCACGTTCATCGTGCCGTTTCCGATATCCGCTATCATGTTGAAGCCTTTCATCGAACCGGCACTGCATACCGCCGCAAATCCCTGCGGGAACACTTCCACTCCGCACAAATGCACCCTGTAATTCTCTTTGCGGAACGAGAAGAACAGCTCCTGTTCCTGCATCAGATATTTCTTAAAATCTGCCGCCTGACTTTTTGCCCAAGCAAGTGGAAGTCCAGCCGCCAGCACCACTTTTGCCTCATGAAGACCTCGAAATTTCAGTTCCTCCGCCAATCCTGCCAGCGTAAGAATAAAGAAGTCCTGCGAATCGGTCTTGTTGCCCTGATAAATCAAATGGTTTTCCCCGATTACATAATACTTATCTTTGTATTTGATATAATTCATACTGACTATCGGTTCTTCCTCAAAACATTCCACGCCTGTCCTGAATACCCTGTGCACCGTCTTAATATTCCCATAGCCATGATCCAAACCGATAATTACTTTCGTACTGTTGTTATATTTCTGCATTATAAATGCCCTCCCATATTGTTGTTAATCTTGTTATTGTGTTTTCAGTTTTTTCTGTTTACACCGTTTACAAATAGCTGAAAGCATTGTTTTTCCTATATCCTGCTGTAAACCCGCCGTTTACAAAAGTGTAAACAGCTTTGTAAACGGAATAAAAAAGAGTTTAAAATAATACTGCACTTTACCCAAAAGGTGTCTGCACATTATCCGGCAATGGTGAAAAACCCTGACTGTCAGCCTTACGTTTCCATCCTCTCTGCAATCCATACCTATCGAACCTATGGGAACTGATTTTCTCCCACCCGTCAATGCAGGTGTTCATAATGCTGTTAATCTCCTTAATCTCCCATTGTTTCGGTTCTTCGTACTCGTGCCGCAGCGCTTCCCTGTAAATCATCTCGCTGCATACATATTCGTCAGTACAGGCATCCAGCCACGCCTGAATAACACCAACCTTTGTATCCTCCGGCATAAACTGTTTCTGCATCTCCCTCAGATATTCTTCCATTTCCTTTGACAGCTTCAGCTCACGCGGACAGTTCTTGTAGATAACCATTGCCTCCGCCCACGCCTGCATAATATATTCCCTCGACTCCTTTTCGTCCTCAAGGATATGCTTTTCCACACGCTCCTGATGAACCAGCACAGGCGCAAACCTTCTGTTCCCCGTCCTGTCCAGCGGAAGAAAATCAAGATTGTTTGACGTGCCGACAAAGATACACTGTCTTGGTCTGTCCTCCGCATAAGTCTGATATGGAATACGGTATGTTTCTTTCTGTCTGCTCAAAAATGATTTAATATCTTCAATGCTTTTTGCATTGACAGTGGCAAGCATTTCCGACATCTCAATAATCCAATGCCCCTGCATCTTGCTGTAAACATTTTCATCATCCATACGTTTCAAATCATCCGTAAACCACTCATCATTGACAGCAAGAAAACGGAAAAATGTAGACTTTCCTGCACCCTGACCACCCACAAGGCAGACCATAATCTCAAACTTACAGCCCGGCTCATAAATACGGTGTATCGCCGCCAGCATCAGAAGCCGCATAATTTCCCTTGTATACTCATTATCATCTGCGCCGAGATATCGCGGGAGCAGACCTGCAATCCGGTTTTTTCCATCCCATTGCAGTTTTTCGAGAAATTCCCTTATCGGGTGATAACTTTTCTCACTGGCTATAATACTGACAGCTTTGTTAATCGCTTTATCACTGGAAATTCCATAATTCGTTTCTATGTACCGCTGGATCTGGTACATATCCACATCAGTAATACAGCTTACGTTCTGTTTCCATGACAGCGGCTTCACAATGTCAGTTTTATTTGTCAGCTCATTTTTGCATATGGCATCTTTCAGCACCGGATCCCTGTATAAAATAGTCATGCAGTTTTCAATGGAAGATTTCACATTCCCTTTCTGCGTTCTCGTAAGCGATTCCAGCACATCCTCAACCGTACTCATTTCTGTATCAAGCGCTTCCCCGATTTTCTCCCATGATTCGTTTTCCACTGCTTCTGACTCTTTGGACAAGTTTCTCCACCTCCTTCCTGTTCCTGATAAATAACTCCTGCTTGTCTGCTGTTTCTCCCATGCACAGAATATCCAGCCAGTAATTGATAACCGGCTCCGCATGGAGCATCTGCGCATAATCCTCTGAAAAAATAATGTCAGGCGGTTTTCCAATCAAGAAACGGTTTACACTGTCAATCTCCAAAATGCAGTTCTTCAATATGTCAACCGTCCGGTTACACCACTTTTCAAAACGTTTCCGAATATGTATTACTCTTTCACGTTCTGCTTTTTCCCTGCGGATGCGCTCTTTTTCCTGCACACCCAACTCCGTATTTCCCCTTGTGTCAACAGGCAGAGAAAAGTCCTCTATCAGCTTTAACGCCGCATCATACTGTGACAATCCATACATGCGGGAAACATAATCAACCGCATCTCCGCCGACACCGCAGGCAAAACAGTGATAATTCTTATCAATCTTCATGCTTGGGTGCTTATCATCATGGAACGGACAGCAGGCAGTTCCATTGCTCCTGACTTTCAGACCATAATACTCCGCCGTCTTCCTTGCGGTCAGATGTTCCTTTACCTCTGAAAAAATATTCAATTTTACAGCTTTCCCTCCTTTTCATCCGGAAAAGCCTCTGTTATAATAAATCTGCATAATATATTACGAAAAGGCTTGTCCTTTTTATGCTAAGATTAGATTGCACCAACAGTCTAATCTGTTTTCGAAATGCTCCTGTTACCAGCAGGGGCATTTCCATTCCGCCCGATTTCTAATAGCTGCTTTATCAGCTCCAGCAGTATTTTTTCATCTTCCGTATTCCCATTTTTCAGATGTTCCAATATCTGCCCTAACACTTTTGCAACCCTGTTAGACATATAATTTCCGGCAGTTACCGTTACTTCCTGCCCTAATACGGCTTTGCGGTAATAATCCCCTTTGGGAAGCCCCGACAGGATAATCCTCGCTTCTACTTGGGCTTTTTCTTTATCACTCAGCCAGAATGCGATTGTATTACGCCGGAACCTCGCTTCACGCTTACACGCCACTTTCCTCACCCCTCTCCACCTTTCCAAGCCTGTCCGCAATTTTTATCTGCGCATCCATAGACTGATGACAGTATGTTTCAATCGTAGTCGTAACTTTCCCATGCC
>CANRVD010000080.1 GCA_947643145.1 uncultured bacterium
ATGTTTCATGGCGCATTGGTGCCTTTCGCAGAAAGGCGGATTATAAATATGAAGAAATTATTAGAAGAAATGGAAAAAAACCAGGAGCTGAAGGCGAAAATGGAGGAGTTGGATAAAAATCCAAAAAGTACTCCGAAGGATTATATCCAAGTGGCGGCAGAATACGGGGTAGAGCTTAAGGAAGAGGACTTTAAACCCGCAAGTGAGCAGGGGAGAGCTTACGGACAATGAACTGGACGCCGTGGCAGGAGGAGATTCATGTGTGTGCGTTTTGGGCGGAGGCGGATCAGATGGACGCTATGAAAAAACCTGTGCCTGTGTGATTGGCGGGGGTGGAGAATACGCAGGTGGCGCAATCAGATGTACCTGTTTGATTGGCGGAGCTGGAGACAGATACGATAGGTAAGAGTGTATTAATTCATAATAAGTTAAGTATAGTTTGGTACAGTAGCTTTGATTTGTAGGGCAAAAGGCAGCGCAGAAAAGAGGTAAAATATGAAGATTGGTTTAGAGCTGCCAAAAAGGAGTAAGCTATGGGATATTATCGTTTAAAGGAAACATGCGTCCTGCGGGGTTGGGAAAAGCTGCCATGGGCAGCTGTCCTGCGCCCCCGGAATACTGTTGAATTTTTAAGCCGGGAGGCATTTGACGCATTAAGCCTCTGTAACGGCAAGTGTGACTGTGACTTAAAAATAGTGCCGGAACGGACAAAGGAGCTTATCCGTATGGCTGTTGAAAGAGATATCGTGGAGCCTTGCAGTTATGGGGAAGGGCTGGCGCCGGACCAGGAATACCGTCAATATCAAAACCGTTTTATCCGTACTGCCCATTGGTCTATTACAGGAAAATGTAATTATAAGTGCAGGCATTGTTATATGTCCGCGCCGGAGGCAAAGTATGGGGAATTGTCCCATGAGACAATTATGGATATCATAGGCCAGTTGGAAGAATGTGGCGTGATGTCGGTAACACTTACCGGAGGGGAGCCGCTGATACGCAAAGACTGGTGGGAGATTGTAGACGCCTTGCTTGACCGCCATATTGACATCCGGACTATTTATTCCAATGGCGCTCTGGTAAATGAAGCATTGCTTCAGGGACTTTCCCAAAGGGGGATTAAGCCAGAGTTTAATATGAGCTATGATGGGGATGAAGGATGGCATGATTGGCTCAGGGGAATTCCGGGCGCGGGTAAAGCTGTGCTTAATGCATTTGATTTATGTTATGAAATGGGTTTCCCGACCGGCGCTGAACTTTGTATCCATCAAGGGAATAAACATCTGCTGCGCCAGAGCATCCGCACACTTGCCAGGCACCATTGTTCGCATTTGAAAACAAATCCGGTATCGGAAACAGAGCTGTGGGAACGGCTTGGCGGGGATTATTCGATTTCGATGGAAGAAACACTGGAAACCTATCTGGAATACATCCCGGCGTACTTTGAGGATGGAAGGCCATTGTCGCTGATGCTTGGCGGGTTCTTCTCATGTAATGGAAAGGATTCATATGGCGGGGAGAAGGTAAGATGGTCGATTCCGCTAAAGAAGTATGATGGCGGGGACAGTTGCCTTAATCAGACTGTATGTGGTCATGCGAGGCAGGTGATGTACCTGTCAGCGGAAGGGCGTATGCTTCCGTGTATGTCCTTGTCCTCTTATGACATACAGGAAGAATATCCTCTTATTACCGAGGAGGGATTGCGTCAGGGGCTGACGGATTCGACCTACATGAAGCTGATTGACACCCGTGTGGAGGAATTCTTAAAGCATACAGAGGAATGCGGAGCTTGTGAATATGCAAAGATTTGTGCCGGAGGATGCCGGGCAAGTGCCCTGTGCTATGACAAGACGGATATTATGGCACCGGACCGCGCTTCGTGTCTGATTTTCCGAGAAGGATATGGGAGACGGCTCGAGGAAGTGATGAAAAATTTACAAATTGAATGATTGAAGTTTTTGTGGGAGCCTGATGCTGAATCAGGCTCTTTTTGTTCGCCCAGCATGGGCGAACTCTAACGGGTGAAAGTCCCGAACACGCCTAGGCATTTTGTCAAGATTAGTTGACACATTTTTCGCAAGGATTTTGTAGCCTATGCCGCCTCTTTCAAGGAATCATAGTATCGCTGTCGTTTGACCATCGGAGGAAGCCCGCCATTAGCAGAGCATATCCTTCGGTTATTCCAGTAGCTAATAAAATACTGTTGTTGCTCTCCTAGATTGTCACAAACCTACTCTCATACGCTGTCACAAGCTTTATTTGAGATGGGTATGGAAAAACCAGAAATATATTTTCAATCGCTTAACTGTGCTTTTATGCGTATTCAGGCTGGCAGCGATTGACAAATTAGAGAGCAAAAAATAATTTTTACCCAAAATCTTGTCAAAATGCAAAAAATCCACCCACTTTAAACTAAAAAAAGGACTATCACACTATGGCAATAATCCTTCTTCCTATCCTATTTTATTTTACTATACTGCTATCACACAAGATTCATTATAAAATACCAGCGTTTCCAATACCCCTACATGCTTATCTGTAATCGGCAACATCTGATATCCCATTTTTCTGCGCAGTTCCGATAATTTAGAACCACTGAGCTGAATTTTATCCGACTTTGACATATATTTGATTGTCGTTTCCCACACAGAAGCAGAACTATAGTAAACATCATTACCTGCATCCATAATCAAAGCCTTTGCCTGTTCCGACAATTTAGGGTTATCATCCAATGCCCATAAAATAATGTGCGTATCTAATAACAGCTTTATTCCATCACTCCAAACATTTTAGCAATTTCAGGGTTCATCTCATCAAAATCGTAATCGTCATCATACAGATTCTGCCCTCTGGCAATCCCAATCCTCTTTGTGATTACCATATCCTTTTTTTCTTTAACTTCATGCTGCATGAAACGATCTATCATTTCCAGCAAAAACTGCAGATTATCTTCTGAAAGTCCACTCATTTTTTGAACAACCTGCTCCTGTAATACTGACATATAAAACATCGCCTTTCCTTCATCGAATTAACTGCTCTGGCTGTCTGTCTAAACATATTATACACAAATACAGCAGACTATACAATTGAAAATTCTTTTTTCAGACGTTTTAACAGCTTATTCTTTCTGCTATGGTAATACTGTCAGGTAATGTAAGCAGTAATACGGCATTAATAACATTAGCTTGTAGTTCAAATCAGCTAACAAATTTAGATGTAAGCAATTGTACAGGACTAAAAGTGTTGGAGAAAGATGAGAATGTAAACGTAACAGACAAGCCATAAAGTCTAGTGTCTTGTCTCATTGATAATTATCCATCCGTTTCACTTGTTGGCTGGACTCTCTCAATAGATTATCTTGATGCAGTTTAGGAACGAAATTGTAGCGTTGAATTTCATAAAATTCTTTATTTGAAAAAAGACGCATGGTTTTCACTACAGTTCCATGCGTCTTTCTGTTACTATTCTTTATATGATTTATAATGTGGATTCCCGGAATTATTTTCCCAAAAGGACTCTATTCCATGTTCACGAATCTGCTGATTGCCTTTTAACCACTGTTTATATACCTGCTCTTCAAACAAATCCTTTGTTTTCTTACACGGAAATTCATCACACTCTCCACAAAAATCAATGCCATGACTTTTTGTACACGTGAGCAAAAAGCATCCTTCAATACTGCATCCATTATGTTCCGCACTGCGACAGCCCGAACAGGATCCAGCGCTATACATGCAAAGTACTCCTTCAAAATTACTATAACTTTCTACAGCATCGGGAATATGCTTCTCGTAAAATTCTTTTATGCCCTCTAAATATTTTAATAATGTTTTAGAGGAATTACAAATCACCCCATTACAATATGCTGAGCAAGTGTGACACATTAAAGAGCAGGGAGCAACTTTTTTCAAAATTTCACTTTTTTCCACCTTTGTACTCATGCTGCAAGCCTCCTTTACGAGCAACTAATGTACCAATGTTTGTGCTGCTCGCTGCACAAACTTGGCAGTGGAAAGAAAAATTTCATTTCTTACAAATTTTCCGCACAGGTCTGACAAATTTCCAATACTTTGAAGAGTCATGGTAAAAATAGAACACTCTGCCTGTCGTCATATCAAGACAATAATCCGTAGCAGAGTAATCAAATTCCTTCATAGCCTTTTCCATTTTTTCCTCTACAGCCCTGTTCTCTGTTTCATAATCGAAAGGTCCATGCTCAAAGACAATATACTCACCTTCAGGTACATCCATCATCTGCATTTGCGGTGGTATTGTTCCATCATAGTCCATCGGCAAACGGACGCCATAAGCTTCTGCAAGCGGAATTCCCCAACTACATATTCTTCCAGCAGGTTCATTGATATATGCCATGATTTGACCACTGCCACTATTGGCTTCATTCCCACCTGTATCATCTAGTTTGCCTTTGATACTGTCGAGCAATCCACAAATCGTTTCGCAGTCCTGCCCGGGAATAAGGCTCTGCTTCTGCCAAAAATCCCAATAACCAATACTTTCATAATTCCTGACATGTAAAAACTTATGCGCAGGGATTGTAACAAAATAAATCTTCACCTCTTCACTTGACTTTACCATACCGATTCCTCCAAATTCTACTAAATAACAGTCAAGAGGTTTAATGATGGTACGAAGAACAACTGGCACAGGATTTTGACGATACTCACTGGGGGCAATTCCATATTCCGCCTTGAACGCGCGTGTAAACGCCTCATGAGAAGAAAAGCCATAGTTTAAAGCAATATCCAAAATCCCATCTTCGGTATCACGAATTTGTTTTAATGCAAAAGCCAGCCTTCTATGACGTAGATAATCTCTAAATTGCATACCTGAAATTTCTTTGAATTTTCTTGAAATATGATATTCAGAATAATTCAATTTATCCGCAAGGCACTTTAAAGTTAACGTTTCGTTATTTTGCCTCATTATGCAGATGTCTATCTCTTCAATGATTCTTTGAATATTCCTATGCCACTCGCACATCGTTACGCCTTCCAACTGTCGTGTGATTAACAACAGTTACTATTCACGGAATAGTAACTAACAACATGATCATTATACAAAACAAAAAAATAAAATACTTGATTTCACTTGCTTTTGAACTAACTATCATACGCTAGTGTCTTGCCTCGTTGATATTTGGCAAACCAAATATCAACGAGACAAGACACTAGGACACCGAATACTAAGTTTTTGATATTTTGTTTCCTTCATCACTTAAATTAATATCTCCCTACAATAATCAACCACATCAAAATACCCCATTCCTCTGTCCGTTGGTGTTGCCTGTGTCACAATAACAGCATTTTTATTTGGAATCACCGTGATACTTTGTCCACCATAGCCCCGACAGCCATACTGCCCTTCCCAAATCCACCATAAAAAACCATAACCTGGATTACATTTCAGCGGTGTTACCGCCTGTTTGATATAATTTTCAGATATAATCTGCTGTTCGCCATATGTTCCGCCATTTAAAAAAAGCTGCCCAATTTTCATCATATCGGTTGCTTTCAGTTTAAACTGGCTTTCATTATCAGTGTCCTCACCATTGCCAACACTATAATATATACCACAGGGACTTTTATACCAACGCTTCGCTTCTATTTCCAAAGGTTCAAATAAATTATCATTTATGAAATCATACATATCCCCACATACCACATCAAGAAGCTTTGCTAAAAGAATTACATCCCATTCCTTATAGTTATACCTTGTCCCCGGTATGTCAACAACCGCGCAGTCTGCAATATGCGAAATCCAATCACCTGATTGCCTCAACTGCTGCATCATGGGACAATGATAATGGACCCCGCCATTCCAGTATATTCCTGAAGTCATTGTCAGCAAATGTCTTATTGTAATCATTCTGTGAAACGGCTCCAGGCCTTTGCTAAATTCATGAATATACTTATAAACAGGCTCATCTAAACTTTGTATAACCCCCTTGTCCAAAGCAATTCCCGCGCAGACTGACATAATGCTTTTTGCCACTGACATAATGGCATTTTTGCTATTTTCATGAAAACCATTATAATAGCAGCCTGCCAGAATTTCATTATCCTTACACAGCAGAACACTATTAATCTGACGATAATGATGCCCTGCTATATATTCATCTATTTTCCGTTCCATTTCTACATTCATTTCAAATACCTTCCTATGATAGAATTCGGATTATTTTTTAATTCCGCAGGAGTGCCTGTTGCAATAACATTACCGCCATCATTTCCTCCGCCCTTTCCCATTTCAATAATATAGTCACAGTTTGAAAGCACATAGGAATCATGTTCCGTGATAATAATTGAATTTCCCATATCGACAAGCTCATTTAAAAGATTCATAAGCTGCTCACTGTCGCTAAATGAAAGTCCGGTTGTCGGCTCGTCCAAAATATACAGGACACCTTTACTATTCTTTCCCTTTGATAATTCTTTTGCAAGCTTGATACGCTGGCTTTCCCCACCGGAAATCGTAGGCGTTGCCTGTCCTAACTTTATGTACCCCATTCCCACACGCTGCAAAGTTGTAAGCATATTACAAATGGATTTATCTTTGTCGGCAAAAAAATCTTTCGCCTCGTCCACACTCATCTCTAATACATCCCGAATATTCTTTCCATCAACCGCTATCTCTATAGCCTCTCTGATGTATCCGCTGCCATCACATTCATCACAGTCAATATCGATAAAATTGCCAAATCCCACATGGTAATGAATTACGCCATCTCCTTTGCACTTACGGCAACCTCCCTTGCTGTTTACAGAAAACATCCCAGATGTATAGCCCAATTCCTTTGCTTTGTCACTTTCTGCAAATAAGTTTCGTATCTTGTCAAAGATACCTGTGTATGTTGCTGGACATGATGTTTTACTCCGCCCAATCGGACGCTGGTCTATAATATAACAATGCTTAATGTTATTTACGCCTGTCAGCGTGACTTCCATATCTTCTTCCGGTTCGTCGTCTTCCGTCTCTTCCATTACACATTTTGCTTTTAGCTGCTCCTTCAATTTCGGCACTAAAGTATCTGCTATCAGACTTGATTTTCCACTGCCTGACACACCTGCCACTCCCACCATAACACCCAGTGGAATTTTAACTGTCACATCCTTTAAGTTATGCAGTCTTGCCCCCGAAATTGTCAGTATTTTTTCACTGTTTGTTTTTCTATATTCTCTTTTTATTTTAAATCCAATTTTATCAGACAAGTATCCTGCTGTTTTTGAATCTGCACATTCTAAGAATTGATGATAGCCTCCTTCAAAGATTTTACAGCCTCCATATATACCTGCATCAGGTCCCATGTCAATGATGTAATCTGCCTCCCGCATAAAGTTTTCATCATGCTCTACCACAACAACCGTATTTCCACTATCTACCAGCCTGCGGATTATCCGCATCAGATTTTCCTTTTCAATCTCATGTAAACCAATTGTCGGCTCATCAAATACAAAGATAATAGAATCCATTTCCGCTATAATATAGCTTGCCAGAAATAAACGCTGTATTTCGCCGCCTGAAAGGGATGGAACAATTCGGGATAGTGAAAGATGGTAAAGTCCAACGTCAACCATACAGGAAAGCTTTGTTATAATTTCCTTTAACAGTGGATTTTTTTCATCATTATTTTGCTTTACAAATTCCAGCAAATCACTAATATACATGCTTTCCAGCTCGTTAATGGTTTTTCCGCCAAATGTTGTATGGGAAGCTTTTCCGCCAAGTCCTGTTCCGCCACATTTGACACACCTTTTTTCTGCCATCATACCTTCGTTTTTCAGCAGAAATGCCAGCCTTCCGGAAGTTGTCACCGAACCATTTGTAAGCATGGTAATCCACGGAATAAATCCCCAGAATTTGGTTTTTCCCCCGTCACCATATTTTAATAAATCAATCTGTTCCTCCGAAAGATCAGACAATTTATCTTCCCATAAATTCATCCCATATTTGCCGCAAAATTCCTCCAGCATATTTCTTGTTGAACTTCTTTTTCCTAATTCACATGCAACATCATAAATATGCTGATTTTTATCTGCAAACAGTTTGTCTGCATCAATCCATTTTACCACGCCCTTGCCCAGACATTTTACACACATTCCTTTTGCAGAATTTTTTTGGAACATTGAAATATCTAACGGCTGCCCATCATCATATTCCGGTGAACAGCTTCCATAATTGGCAAATAGCGCTGCAAGCATAGCGCTTATTTTCGTTTTTGTTCCCACAGTGCTTCTTGGATTTGATTGGCGGATAATTCTCTGCTCTACTGCAACTGTCGGCGAAAGTCCGGTGATGCTGTCAAAGGTCTGAACCGCATCAACCATAAACTCTGTCCCGGAAAACATCAGATATCTTCTCTTTCCTTCCTCATAAAGAGTATCAAATGCAAGACTTGATTTTCCGCTGCCTGATACACCTGTAATCACTGTAAGCTTATGCTTTGGAATACTGACATCAATTCCTTTTAAATTATGTATTCTTGCATTTTTTATATCTATATTATTATTCATTATATATTTCCTCTAATTCTCACTATTCAAATATATCCTTAATATTCTCACTGATATTAGATTTACTGGTTTGATATAACTCACATAATTGAGCCTGCGTAAGCCAAACTGTTTCATCCTTATGCCTTTTCCTTTACGGGAATCCAAATTTCACTGACATAATCAGGGGAAGTGTTATCTCCCGGTAAATAATTTTCAATATCATAATCAGATACCAACTCATAATCTGCTCCCGGAAGCCATTCACGGTAAATAACTTCCCACGTTTTTTGAATCGCATCCGGTGTTGGACCTACACATTTAAAAATAACCCATGTATAAGCCGGAATATTAATTATTTGAAAGCCTTCCGGTATTTCCTTCACATCACCAACATCGCATCCAATTCCATACATAAATTCCTCTGCTCCATCTTTTTCCTGTGCACAAATTCCTAAATATCCTGGTGCCTTTTTGTATATTTCATTTTGATAATACTCTTCCCAAAATGCAGGAATCCCTTTTTCGCTGCTTTCATCTGTAAACATCTTAGCATATACAAGCAATCTGAACTCTTCTTTTTTTTCAATACGATAATCCATTATAGTACCACCTTCCACTGATATTTTAACAACAAGTTTATTAAAAGATTTCAGTTCACATCCCCTCTTGGCCTGACTTGGAGTAATCCCATGAAATCTGGTAAATGCCTTCGTAAAGCTTTCCGGCGAATGATATGCATACTTTAATGCAACATCAATAACTTTCGTATTTTCTTTGGTTAATTCTTCTCCGGCTAAAGACAATCTCCTCTTTCTAATATATTCTCCCACAGTCATGCCTGTTAAAAGATTAAATGTCCTCTGAAAATGAAACAACGAAATATGTACATATCCGGCAACCTCCTCACAATGAATATCTTCCGTTAAGTGCTCTTCTATATATTCTATCGCCTTGTTAATTGATTGTATCCATTCCATATGTTTCCCTCCTCTATCATGTATCCTATCAGCTTACCAGTGAAAAATCCTGTCATTTTGTGCTTATCTGTGTCTATATAGTCCACCAATCTCAATCTATGTAACCGCTTCACCACAAATTATTCGATTAACCATATATTACTTTGGCGGTAAATATCAAATATATAAAAATGAAGTCTGCTTAATTCTCTCCAAGATATTCAGCATATACATTTCTCCAGCCATTTTCTGCCCAATATTCTGAACCATCCCTAAGTCTTCCAATAAATTTATATTGATACATTTCCCTGCGAATCAATTCTATATCACTAAATGCAATATTTGACCTGATAATTTCATTTATTTCCTTTTCTGTGTATTTTCTCCTTTTGCCGAGTTATTCAATATTATCATTCTACCATAAACGCATATGCAATACTATTACATTTACCAAAAAGCACACCTCCATATGCAGCGCCAGACGGCATAGCCGGATGTTTTTTCGCATTGACACCTTAATCCTATCCTGCAAAAAATGGTTTTGGATATCCCCCAAAACCATTTTTTGCATTTACCTATTCAAGATTTCCCTTATCTTATTTTTTACGATAAAGTGCAACCGTTACTGTCCCGTCCTCATTCCGGCTAAAAGTAGTAATATACAGCTGTTTTCCTTCATCTTCATAAGAAAGCTTAACTGTATCACTCATGCCAAGCTGGCCATCTTTGAAAACTTCATTTTCTTCTATGAAGCCGCTTCCGCCCATATTACCAAATTCCCATGAATATTCAATCGTACCGTCTTTATCCGGTTTTACCTTCTGTACAGTCTCTTTGATAATAACGGCTTCCTTTTTCACTCTTTTGGCATTCCACTTCTTTTCTTCTTCTCTTTTCTCCTTTCCGTCCGTCGTCTTCTCAATTATCATTTCTTCTCTTGTACTGGAATAAGTATATTCGATCCCCTTCTTATGCCCGCCCTGAACCACCATTGCCGCGAAATCATTCTGGGCATCTTTATCCCATTTTGCAAGCTGTTTCTCTGCAGCCGCCTCATTGCCCTTTGATTCATCCAACGGAAGGTTAAAAAGCAGGTTCATGCCATCATAATCCTCATTGCGTGTAATTTCCCCGGTTTCTTTGTCAAAATGGTACACTGTGTCATCAATTAAGCGTGTCATCAAAACGCCAAGGTAGACACCCCGTTTTGCAAATGCTTCCAGATTGTCACAACTTACAATCTGATACTCTACCCCGCCTTCCGTAAATACAGTACTGCTGCCATTTATCTTAAACACATTAATATCCACCGGATTTTCTCCTTTGATAAATGGTGTTACAAAAAACTCATCCTTCTCTGTCATTTCTGAAGAAAACGTATCTGTTTCAGGCATTGCAGTACCATCCTTTTTACTGATTGACACAACCGCATATGTTCTATTATCTTTTAACTCGCCATTACATTTAAGCATGTAATCGCTCAAATTTTTCCCGGACGTTGCCCCCAAAAGAGTAACTTTATAATCACCAAAGCTCTGGCTTTCATTAACAGCAATTGCATCTTCACCCTTAAATGCATTTGCAAGCTTTGTATCACCTGCAATTTCCACTACCTGTTCCGCACTTAAAAACTTCCATGCTGCATATGTTGTTAAACTGCCTGCCACTAAAATTCCTATCATGGCTGCCGCTGCCACTGGTACTGTTTTGAAAAATGGTATTTTAATCATATTCTTTCCCTCTCCCTTTCCTTTTATTTTTTGATTCTGCCAACTATCCAGCTCCTCATTCAGATACTCCTCCTTTATTACATCCATTGCTTTAAAAATATCTCTGTCTTTCATATATAAATCCCTTCTTTCTCTAAATATTTGCGCAGTTTTTCCCTTGTTCTGGCCAACCGCATCTTTACTGCACTTTCCTTCATATGAAACCGAACTGCTATTGCTTTAATGGATTCTGCCTGCCAGTAACGGCACACAAAAAGCACCCTGCTTTTTTTATCAAGCTGACCTAAAAAAGCATTCAATATCTCTTTCAATTCCAAAGAATCATATTCATTTTCAACCTGTCCAAAGATATCCTCCAATTCTTCCGTAATAGAAATAAGATTTTCTGACCTTCCTCTTGAAAGATTTTTCCGATACCTGTCAATCGCCTGATTTCTTACCAGGGCAGCCGCATAATTGCGTAATGATACCGGACGTTTTGGCGGAATCGCATTCCAAAGCTTCAAATAAGTATCATTTACACATTCCTCAGCATCCTCTTTTGAAGAAGTAATATTTCGGGCAAGCTGCAAGAGCAACAGGGAATAAGACTTTTCTGTTTCCAGAATCGCCTGTTTGTCCCTCTGCCAAAACAAATCTATAATCTGCTCATCTTTCATAAAACTTTTTGCGTACGCTCCTTCCTGATTTTTATCCCTGCAGTCTTTTATTTTTCACCCCTCTCTTCTCCATAAATCAAATTTTAACTATACTTTTTCTCTTGCGCAATATATGTGATAGTTATTACTTCGGCGGTTAAATATCGCAGTTTTTACTCGTCTAAATTCCCGGTTA
>CANRVD010000081.1 GCA_947643145.1 uncultured bacterium
CATTTAACTCTGAAAGAGCTGTAACCAGACAAGGCATCTTAGCCTTTAATACATGGTATCTGTCGTCATACTGACGTTCTACAACAACACTGTCACCATCAATCTTGATATCCTTTGCATAAGAGATAACCGGAATATCAAGATGCTCAGAAATCTGTGGACCAACCTGTGCTGTATCACCATCAATTGCCTGACGACCAGTGATAATTAAATCATACTCAAGGTTTCTAAGTGCACCTGCAAGTGTAGTAGATGTTGCCCAAGTGTCTGCACCACCTAAAACTCTGTCTGTTACAAGGACACCCTTATCAGCACCCATAGCAATTGCTTCACGAAGCACTTCTTCTGCTTTTGGAAGTCCCATTGTTACAACAGTAACCTCTGCACCATATTCATCTTTTAATCTAAGTGCTGCTTCCAAACCTGCCTTATCATCAGGATTCATAATGGCAAGCATAGCACCTCTGTCCAAAGTACCATCTGGATTAAACTTAACTCCGCCCTTGGTATCTGGAACCTGCTTTACACATACTACTATTTTCACGGCTTTGTCACTCCTTGTCTTAAATTTTTATATTTATCAAACAATTACTTTAATAAGCTACCGGAAATTACCATACGCTGAACTTCTGAAGTTCCTTCGTAAATCTCAGTAATCTTAGCATCACGCATCATACGCTCAACTTCGTATTCCTTAATGTAGCCATAACCACCATGTAACTGAACTGCCTTTGTTGTAACTTCCATTGCAACCTCTGCAGCGTATAACTTAGCCATAGCAGCTTCTACAGAATATGATACCTTTGCTCCATCAGCAAATTCCTGCTTCTTCAATGCAGCCCTGTATACAAGGCTTCTGGCAGCTTCTACCTTTGTTGCCATATCAGCAAGCTGGAACTGTGTGTTCTGCTGTGCAGAAATAGAACGGCCAAACTGCTTTCTTTCCTTTGTGTATTCGATTGTTCTCTCTAATGCACCCTCTGCAATACCAAGTGCCTGAGAAGCAATACCAATACGTCCACCATCAAGAGTATGCATAGCAATTGGGAATCCCTTGCCCATTGGTCCAAGAAGGGCATCCTTTGGAATACGGCAATCCTGGAAAATAAGCTCATAGGTAGAAGAACCACAGATACCCATCTTGTTCTCTTTTGTACCAAATGTAAATCCAGGTGTTCCCTTTTCTACGATAAAGGCAGAAAAGCTTTTTACCTTTCTTCCTCTCTTTTCTACAACATCTGTATATGCAATGATAATATAAACATCTCCAACTTCACCATTTGTGATGAAGCACTTAGAGCCATTCAGAACCCACTCGTCTCCATCCAGAACAGCCTTTGTCTGAACACCCTGCGCATCTGTACCGGCACCTGGCTCTGTCAGACCGAATGCACCAATCTTCCTGCCGCTTGCAAGATCTGGAACATATTTCTTCTTCTGCTCTTCTGTACCATATGTAAGAATAGGATCAACACACAGGGACGTATGTGCTGATACAATAACACCTGTTGTAGCACAAACTTTTGAAAGTTCCTCTACACACATAACATATGATAAAATGTCACAACCCTGTCCACCATACTCCTTTGGTACCGGAATACCCATGAATCCATATTTTCCCATTTTCTTAACATTATCCATAGGGAACATATGCTTCTCGTCTACTTCCTGTGCCATAGGCTTAACTTCTGTCTCAGCGAAATCCTTGAAAAGCTGTCTCGCCATCTCATGCTTTTTACTTAATGTAAAATCCATGCCTTTCTTTACCACCTTTCATAAATTTGTATTGCT
This sequence comes from uncultured bacterium, assembly GCA_947643145.1. GTDB lineage: Bacteria > Bacillota > Clostridia > Lachnospirales > Lachnospiraceae > Butyribacter. The sequence continues at coordinate 1,792 of CANRVD010000081.1, forward strand.
CTTTCAATACACAGTTATTTACATACTTTCTGCCTGTCTCCAGACAGAAAGCACAAAATACAAAAATCTTTTAACCTATTTGCTGTAATCGTAGAAACCGATACCTGTCTTCATACCAAGCTTTCCTGCACGAACCATCTTTCTAAGAAGTGTATGTGCACGGTACTTAGAATCACCTGTCTCATGATAGAGAACATCCATGATTGCAAGGCAGATATCAAGACCTACCAAATCACCAAGCGCAAGAGGTCCCATTGGATGATTTGCACCAAGCTTCATAGCAGTATCAATACCTTCAACAGAAGCAATGCCTTCTGCATAGATTCCAACAGCTTCATTAATCATTGGGATAAGAATTCTGTTTACAACAAAACCAGGAGCTTCCTTAACTTCAACAGGAGTCTTACCAATTTCCTTAGAGATAGCAATCACCTTATCATTTACTGCATCTGTAGTGTTCTCACCACGAATTACCTCGATTAACTTCATAACAGGAGCTGGATTGAAGAAATGCATACCAATAACTGGTCTGTTGATTCCTGCACCAATTTCTGTTACTGACAAAGAAGATGTATTTGTAGCAAAGATACAATCCTCTTTCTTACAGATATCCTCTAACTCTTTGAATGTCTGCTTTTTAATATCCATAACCTCAAGAGCTGCCTCTACGATTAAATCACAGTCAGTACAAATCTCTTTTGTACCAGTTGTAATCTTAGCAAGAATAGCATCAGCAGCAGCCTGCTCCATCTTTCCCTTTGCAACTCTCTTCTCAAAACCCTTAGCGATTTTGTTTTTACCATTTGCAGCGAATTCCTCATTGATATCACATAAGAAAACTTCATAGCCCTCTGTCTGCGCAAATGCCTGCGCAATACCAGAACCCATTGTACCTGCACCAATTACTCCTACTTTCATTTTAATCTCCTTTTCTGCGCTGCTTTTTGTATCAGAGGCAACCACATGCCAAACAGCGCACAGGCACAGGCTGCCGTGTGAAAAACCGATTTTTCACACAAACTACATGATATGATGCCAGGCCGGTAAGCATTCTGACCAGACAGATACTGCTTCCTGTCTTAGCCCGGCATCATCCAAACCAATTATAACCAGTACAACGAATTGCTTCATTGTACTAGCAGTTTTTAAAAGGAACCACCTTTAACTTCTTTTCTTTGTCTTTCTCTAAGAAATTACCCATACCGGCTTTCTGGTCCTCTGTCTCGAAGCAGTCACCAAATAACTTCTCTTCAATTACAATTGCCTCATCCATGTTTACCTGAAGACCGTCATTGATTGCCTTCTTGCAGTTACGGACAGCAATCGGAGCCTGCATTGCAATACCGGATGCCATCTTCTTTGCTGCAGGAAGCAGTTCTTCCTGAGGATATACTGCATTTACAAGCCCAATGCGGTATGCCTCATCTGCCTTGATATTTCTTGCTGTGTAAATTAACTGCTTTGCCATACCAGGACTTACCAAACGTGCAAGTCTCTGTGTTCCGCCAAAGCCCGGTGTAATTCCAAGACCTACTTCCGGCTGTCCAAATACAGCATTCTCAGCACAGATACGAATATCACAGCTCATGGAAATCTCGCAGCCGCCGCCAAGTGCAAAACCATTAACTGCTGCAATAACAGGAATTGGAAAAGTCTCTAACTTACGGAATACATCATTTCCCTTCTTACCAAAAGCTTCGCCTTCTGCCTTTGTCAAGGTGCTCATCTCTCCGATATCTGCACCAGCAACAAAAGACTTCTCACCTGCACCTGTAAGAATCAGACATCTTACCGTATTTAAATCTACTGCATCAAGTGTTGCATTTAACTCATCAAGAACCTGACTGTTCAATGCATTTAAAGCCTTTTCACGGTTAATTGTAATTGTTGCAACTGCACCGTCTACTTCATATAAAATGAAATCCATTGTTCGTACTCCTTTTTATGTATATTTTCACTGGAAATTATGCTTTGCATAATTTCCAGTACTAAAAAATGCTAAAGCATCTTTGTTGCTGCTCCACTACACAACAAATACTTTTCTATTTCACCCTTTAGTCTCTTTCAACGATAGTAGTACAGCCCATACCACCACCGATACACAGTGTAGCAAGCCCCTTCTTTGCATCCTGCTTCTGCATCTCGTGAAGAAGTGTTACCAGAATACGGCATCCTGAAGCTCCTACAGGATGTCCAAGAGCAATTGCGCCACCATTTACATTTAACTTGGAAAGGTCGAAACCAAGGTCTTTTCCTACTGCTACAGACTGTGCAGCAAATGCCTCGTTTGCTTCGATTAAATCAAACTCATCAATTGTCATATTAGCCTTTGCAAGAGCCTTCTTTGTAGAAGCAACAGGACCAACACCCATGATAGATGGATCAACACCACCAAGTGCACCTGTTACAAAAGTAGCCATAGGCTTAACACCTAACTCTTTTGCCTTCTCTTCGCTCATTACAACGATAGCAGCAGCACCATCATTAATACCAGAAGCATTACCTGCTGTAACTACGCCGCCTTCCTTACCAGAGCAGCACTTCAAAGCGCCAAGGCTTTCAGCAGTTGTTCCAGGACGTGGCCCCTCATCTGTATCAAATACGGTTACGCCCTTTCTTGTCTTAATCTCAACCGGTACAATCTCATCCTTAAACTTGCCTGCATTCATAGCAGCTTCACACTTCTGCTGGCTGTTTGCAGCAAATTCATCCAGCTCCTCACGTGTAAGATTCCACTGGTCTGCAACATTTTCAGCTGTAATCATCATATGATACTGGTTGAAAGCATCCCATAATGCGTCATTAACCATTGTATCAATTAACTTGCCATTGTTCATACGGTATCCGAAACGGCCCTGCATCATAGCATATGGTGCCATAGACATGTTCTCCATACCACCTGCAACTACAATATCAGCATCTCCTGCCTGAATCATCTGTGCAGCCATGTTTACACAGTTAAGACCAGAACCGCATACAACGTTTACAGTAACTGCCGGAGTTTCATTAGGTAAGCCTGCCTTGATGGAAGCCTGACGTGCAACGTTCTGACCTAAACCTGCCTGAATAACACAGCCCATATATACATGGTCAACCTTATCCGCAGGTACACCAGCTCTGTTCAAAGCCTCCTTAATTACAATAGAACCTAAAACGGGTGCTGAAACAGTACTGAGTCCTCCACCCATTTTACCGATTGCAGTACGGCAAGCGCCTGCTAAAACTACTTTCTTTGCCATAATTTAACATCCTCCTTAAATTGATTAATATACTGACAGAAATCTGTCGTCTTGCACTACTTGTCCCTCAGCAAAAGCCCTAGTATTTCCAAATCAAAAACATCAAACTTATGCTATAGTAATGCCTACAGTAATAATGATATATCAAAATGTCTAAATTATCAAGCATTTTTCATGTTTAGATTGTGAAATTAGTATAAATTCTTCCGATTTCTGCCAAAATGATGACATTTTCTGGATTTTTGCATCCGTAAGGGTAAAGTTATCTTCCACAAAATATTTAGAATAGCCGTGAATAGTAACCATAGAAACTATTTTTGTGATTTATTTTAATTCAGTTATGATAAGATTTAAGCACATAAAAGAACAGAAATTCTTGCAATGTTTGTTTAAGCAATACGCATCACAACACTTGCATCTTGAAAATAGTTCGCATTGTAAAAATTTATTCTTCCCTCTTCATCCGTCACCACAGACGCCACAAACAGATAACGAAAATGCTGCTTTTGCATTTTTCCGATGTGAGACTTCGATGTTCTTTGTCGCTGTGGACACAACGCATCGACAATTTTAGAATCTTCTTACACTTTTATTCTGAATAAGTTGAAAAACAGGCGTAAAAGTGATATTTTATTATGGAAGAAAATCTTTCCGGAACTCGGAAGTGCCTGCCGCTTTTCCGGATTATTTATAGAACAAATACGGCACAGAAATGAGGTAAAATATGGATTTTAAAAAAATGTTTGAAGACAAGTTGACAACTGCTGAGGAGGCAGTAAAGGCAGTAAAATCCGGTGACTGGGTAGATTACGGCTGGTGTACCGGCACACCGGTTGCCCTGGATGCTGAAATGGCAAAGAGACTTCCGGAACTTACGGATGTAAATTTCCGTGGTGGTATTTTAATGTGGGTGCCGGAAATCTTTAAAATTGCTGAACCGGCAAAGCATATGACCTGGAATTCATGGCATATGAGCGGTATTGAACGCAAAGCGATTGCACAGGGTTTTTCTTTCTATGCACCAATCCGCTACTCTGAGCTCCCAAGATATTACCGGGATTCCAAAACCCCTTCTACAGTCGCTATGTTCCAGGTAGCTCCAATGGATGAGCATGGTTTCTTCAATTTCGGTCCAAGCGCTTCCCATATGACAGCTATGTGCGAAGGCGCTAAGACAATTATTGTTGAAGTAAATGAAAATATGCCTCGCTGCTTAGGTGGTTTTGAAGAATCCATCCATATCAGCAAGGTAGATATGATTGTCCAGGGAGATAACCCTGCAATCGCTTCTATGGGGGGCGGTGCTCCGGCAACAGAGGTAGAAGAAGCCGTTGCAAAATACATCGTAAATGAAATTCCGGATGGCGCCTGCCTGCAGCTTGGCATCGGCGGCATGCCAAACGCTGTTGGTTCCCTGATTGCACAGTCCGATTTGAAAGACTTAGGCGTACATACAGAAATGTATGTCGATGCCTTTGTTGATATAGCCAAAGCAGGAAAGATAACCGGGCTTAGAAAGAGCATTGATAAAGGCCGTCAGGTATACGCATTTGGGGCCGGAACCCAAAAACTCTATGATTATCTGAATGAAAATCCGGAATGTATGAGCGCACCGGTAAACTATACAAACGATATACGGCAGATTTCAGCACTTGACAACTTTATTTCCATTAATAACGCTGTTGATATTGACTTATTCGGCCAGGTAAATGCCGAATCAGCTGGTACAAAGCATATCAGCGGTGCAGGCGGACAGCTTGATTTCGTTTTAGGAGCATATCTGTCCAATGGCGGTAAGTCATTTATCTGTATGTCATCTACCTTTACCGCAAAAGACGGCACTGTAAAATCAAGAATCACCCCGACGTTAAATAATGGCTCTATCGTTACGGATACCCGCGCAAATGTCCACTATTTTGTTACAGAGCACGGCATCGTAAACTTAAAGGGATTGTCAACCTGGCAGAAAGCGGAAGCAATTATTTCCGTTGCCCATCCTGATTTCCGCGATGAACTGATTGCAGAAGCAGAAAAAATGAATATTTGGAAAGCAAGCAATAAACGTTAACGCCATGCGGTAATATTTGATAACTGCAGCAAAAAACAAAAGCAATCGAAACCCCACAAAACATGATTTCGATTGCTTTTTTAACGATGATTAACCATGTAAATCTATTGTTATAAATTGATGAAGTCCATATAGTAACTGACCTTTTGTCATCTATGCTGTATTTGCATTCTTCTGAGGTGCGGCTGCAATGCGGAACATTCAAGTGACTGGTGTCTTTACTATCTCAGATAATAAGACACAGCCTTGAAACGCATCCAACGAATAGGAAACATTTTCCGGAAAAGTGATTTTTGTAAGGCTTTCACATTCTAAAAATGTTCTGTCAAAAATCTCTTTCAAGCTTCCAGCCAGTGTAAGTTCTTTTAATTTGACACAGTAATGAAATGCATCCGCCCCCAGATAGGACAGATTGCTGCCAAGCTGTGCCGTCTCCAATTGAAAGCAGGAGGCAAATGCATTCTTATCAATGAAACAGACATCCTTTTTGCAGTCAAACTTTCTTATCTTACTGCATGTAAAAGCTCCTGGCCCGATTTTTTGAATCTCCCCTTCCGCTGTAAAGCTTTCAAGGAAACTATCTGCAAATGCCAAAAAGCCAATCGACTCAATTCCACCTTTTACTATAACCTCTTTTATTCCCTCTATTCCGAAAAATGCCCCGTTTGCTATTCTTTTTACCTTACTGTCAATCGTCAGGCTCTGTTTCTTTATTCCCGAAAATACCTGGTATAGTGTTTTCCCATCCCTGCTGTACAGTACATTATCTTTCACCACATACTTTGAGTTTCCCTTTGACACTTTTACCGACTTCACCCATGAATGATATAAATACAATGAATCCTCACTATACAATCCATCTCCGGTATTGATTTCCCCAATAAAATTCTTCCCTAATGTTATCTCTTGCAAAGGGCAGCCTGTAGGCGTATCTTCCCAGTCCAAAGTGAGTGTTCCAAATGTCTTGGAAGGCAGATACTTCACCCCGTCCGGTATAACAATAGATTTCAGTGCAGTTCCCTCAAATGTTCCAAAGTGATAATACATTGGCTCATCAGCCTCTGGACGCATATCCAAAAATCCTACAAAATCATCAAAACTATCAAACTCTGTTGGCACACGCCTTACATCCGTTTTTCTTCCGTCATAATCCGTAATTTCCGTTATCTTGCTCTTACTGGTTAAATTAATATCCGAAAGCCGCCCACAGAGATAGAATGCACCGCCGCCCAGCTTTCTTAAATTCTTCGGTAACTGAACCTTCTGAATATAGTAGTTTTCTGCAAATGCCATTGGTTTGATTTCCGTCACTGTTTTTGGGAGTTTATAGTTCTTAGTCTTCTTTCCTTTTGGATAGCAGACAAGCGTTTTATAATCTTTTGAAAAAAGGACGCCGTCTTTGGAAACGAAATGCTTATTTTTCCCCGACACCTTTATCTTTGCCAAATCAGCCCCCCAAAAGGCGCCAGGCTCTATCTTTTTCACATTTGCAGGCAATGTTATCGTATCATGCGCAAAAGATACCCCTTTAAAAGCTCTTACTGAAATTTTTTTCAGGGAATTTGGAAGCACAAGCCTTTCCACACCATTTCCACACCAAAGGCGCTCAAAAACTACTGAGCTGCTAATTGCCGTAATCCCTTCCCCAACAATAATCTCTTTTGCTTCTTTTCCTAACTTGATTCTCTTGGTGAGCGCACCCTTTCCGGTAATTTTTAAAACCTTTGTCTTGTCATTATATTTCCATACCGCTTCCTTCCCGCAGGAACCTGTCTGTGTTTTAGCCGCCGCTTCTGTATGCAGGGAAAAGGACAGCCCTGTGAAAAAAATCAATGCCAACAGAAATAAAATATTCTTTCTACTCATACATTTATCTTCCTTTCCTGTTATGTATTGCATAACTTTGACTACAAAACAATAATATCAACGATTTTAAATATTATATCACATCTTTAATATAATTAAAACCTTAATTTTTAACATATATTTGACATTTTTTTACATTATAGTGCAATAGCACAACAAATTAATATTTTACTTATAAACTTAAAATGAATGATAACATTCAAATACCCCCTAGCAGAGCAACGGAGCATGACTTAGCTTCTCTTTGACCTGTTCGCCCTAGAGGGGCGGGGTAATTGACTGTACTATGCAAAGGAGGGTTTTATATGGTTAACGGAACAATAAAAGTACAAAAAAGTATTTACAACATCACAGAAAACCTTGCAAAAGCCGGAGAAGACTACTCAGAATATACTTCTGTGCAGGGCTATACAATCAATGATACGAATACTGCCAGTTTTCTTGCAGTACGGAAAAACAACTCCGAAATGGCCGCACTGGCATACATAACTAACTTAAATAGTACACCTAAAGTAAATCCTGATAGAAGACTATGGCACGCTAATGACTGTGCATTTTATAAGAATAATTATTTTATTGTAATGGGCAGCCAAAAAGACCCTGTCACTGATATCAAATGCTTTAATCATTCACTGGAGCGTATTGCAACATATTCTTATATTCCTATGTCAGGTGAAACTCAATTAAATTATATTTCGTGCATTGCCCATTTAACAGGAGATTATTTTGTAGTAGGCGCCGGCCTTGTCTATTCTATATGCCGTATCAATGAAACCGCTAAAACATTTAATTCAGTCTCACAATTTATTATTGATAACGATAAAATAACTCCATACCTAACCAGAGGAGCCAACTACCATAGAACAGGACAGGGAATTTGGTGTATAGGTAATATGCTTTATAAGCTTTTTTCCTATTATATAAAGAGTGACTCCGAGGACGACTCCAAAAAAATCATTAAACATAATGATTTAGCTATCTTTCAAATGCCAGGTGTTGCCCCATATATTAGTGGAGAAGCTTCATTAACCAGGTATTATTCCTGCGACAGACCTACGAAAGACTCTTTTGAATTAAAATCGTTAGCATTCCCCGATAACGGCACCACTTTTTATATTGCTGCCAATGTAAAGGAAGCAAATGCAACAAAACAAAAAGATTCGATTTACAGCGCTGCCTTGTCCAGCTCTTAACTTACCACAATGGAATTATTTCATCCATTCAGTGACAGGACGTCTAAAAAGAGCGTATTCAAGCAATAGATTGCAGGCTTTGTCGGCAACCCTATTATTTAAAAAAAGTGTCTTCGACACTTCAACTCCCCTAGCCCCTCACTCATGAGGGGAATTAGGGGTTTCTTTTTGTGCCGTTTTCCTGCATAATAGTCTTATGAGCATACTACAAGATATTTTTAGAGACCATTATGAAGAAATGATTTATACACTACATCCACGTCAGTCTGTCATAGAAAACGTGGATAAAATGATTCGCTGTGGCGACCCCGCTTTCGGCGGGGCAATGTATGGATGCCCCCGCTGCGGAAAACTTAAATTTGTCCCTTTCCGATGCCATAGCCGTTTCTGCCCTGCCTGCGGCAATAAATATGCCATGGAACGCACTACCTCTATGTCCTTTAAGCTGGTAAATACCCATCACCGCCACTGTGTTTTTACCATTGACAAAAACCTGCGAAAGTTTTTCCTTGATGACCGGACATTGCCTGACTGTCTCTTTCATGCCGTGAACCGTGTTGTTTCCCAAATGTTTCACAAGCAGAACAAGTCAATGAATTTCACTCCCGGTTTTATCATGGTCCTCCATACCTTTGGAAGGGATTTAAAATGGAATCCCCATATCCATTGTCTCATTTCGGAAGGCGGGTACAGCGATAACGGTTTCTGGCGCAATGTCAATTATTTCAACTACACATATCTCCGCAACGCTTTCCGTACCGCCCTGCTTAATGAGATGGAGGCAGAGACCGGTCCTTCCTTTAAAAAAGTAAAAGCTCTCTGTTATAAGGAACATCAGGAAGGTTTCTACGTGTATGCCAAACCAAACAAATGCGATCCCAAAACAGCCATCAAATACATCGGACGCTATCTTGGCCGTCCCGTTATCGCCACCTCCCGGATTGATAAATATGATGGCGACTTTGTCACTTTCCATTACAACCGGCATGAAGATAACAAATATGTGGAAGAAACTCTTCCTGTTATGG
>CANRVD010000082.1 GCA_947643145.1 uncultured bacterium
TGATATAGTATATGAAATGCGTCCTAAGTTAAATCCTGATTATGATTCTTCACAAACATATGTATCTCGTTTTGAACGTCCAGAATGGTCGCCTGTTGGAATGCTTGGAGTACTTTCTGTCTGGCAGGATGGAAGCCTTAAAATTAATGGATACTGTTGCTGTAATTCAGAAGGTATTGCCACAGCATGTGATGAAGATACAAAAAATTCATACAGGGTGATTCAGATTATTTCAGATAGCGTTGCGAAAGTGATATTGAAATAACCGAATGGCTTTTTTATTTGGAGGTGATAAATTGAAAATATTATCAAAACTGAAATTACTTTTCACTCCCACAGATGAATGGGATGCGGTAAATAAAAAGTATGTTGATGATTTGGTTTCTTCTGGAGGAGGCAGCTCATCTACCTATTACGGAACAATATCATTAACAAATGACAATACAATCACTTTTACAGTAGACGGATTGGATGCTGAAAAAATAAATACACATACTCTTCTAATTCTCAAATCCGATACATCCAGTTCTTTAACGGATAGCTATACTGGACAAGTTGACATTAATTCCTCTTCTACTGCTTTTTCGGTTGTTGATAAATATGGGAATCATTTAGCATATCATGATATCATCTGTGGCGGTGCCGTTGTACTTGGATTCAACGGCACTGATTTTATATTACTCACAAAACAATATCTGTTGGATTCCTATAAATCCTCTTCTATTACAGAAGGAGCCACAGCGAAAGTAGTAAAGACAGTTTATGACCACTTTACAGATGTAATAGGTGACATACCAGAAGTATTGGATGCAATTAACAGAAAGAAGGTGTGATATGGGAAGTATCGCAGAAAAATTACAGTATATGAGCAACGCCGTAGACGATATCCAGCTTGCCATTACCGAAAATCATATAGAGTGTGATGATACTGTTGAGTTGGGATTATACGGCGAAAAAATCAGGCAGATAAAAAACAGTAACGGTAACAGTATTAAAGATTTTTATCCAGTAGAAAAATTTATTGCGTATACCGGAAATGATTTAATCGCAAAACCTGTTGAAGATGTTAGTGCCCAATATCAATTTTAAGGAGGATTTTGAATGGTTGTAAGAAATGCTTACTCAGGTAGTTATGATAGTTTGACTTCTGAAACTTTAACAATAGTAGGACTGACATCTGAAACTTCTACTACTAATGTGACGATAATCAAAGAATTAAGTGAAGAATTTTTAAATTCCTTTTATGAAACAATAATTGATGCCGGATATTCTGATGCTACTAAGAATGAGGATGACTATTCTATTACTGTATTGGGATTTAAATTTTATGTAGTAATTATCAAAAGTGGTTATTATTATATAGTAAATATTTATACAGAAACAATGAATTCAACTATTTCATTATCCACAAATAGTGTATGGATGGCAGAAACGAGTAAGAAAGATTATGATTATAATATAGTTGTACGAGGAAGTAACAACTTTATAAATATTACATGTGGTGCATATAAAAGTACAACTTCTGAGAAAAAGATTATTACAATAGCTAAAGCTAAAAATCTAATCACTAATGAAGAAGCATATTATTTTTCTGGTTACGAAATTGATAGTTCTAGCAGCGGTGCAAAATACATAAGAAACAAAAATCATAATTATAATGTATTAAAAAACATAAGTTTTTCCACCTATTATACAGAAAGTGGATTAAATACTGTAAGTAAATTAGTTTGTGAACCACAACTTGCATATAATGGTACATACTTAATCTATTCAATGCTACGTGGAAATAGTGCGGTGTTATCACCTGGGAAATATTATAAAATAGGAAACGAAATATATTATAATGACAGGAACTATCTTTTTAAAGTAGAATAATTTTAGGGCAGTTGAGATGGATACTTTTTGTATCTTCTCTTCTGCCCTATTTTTTACGATGTAATTATTTGATTAGTATCATATACGAACCAACCACGAATTTATGTACACCGAATGGTACAGGAATCGCGGCAAAAACTTTACCATTACCAGTTCCACCGCCTATGACCAGAAATGGATTCCCGGAAGGAACATTTATGACAGCATTTCTTCTGCTGTAGATACCATTTTTTCAAATTACTTATCACGCCCTAACATTGTCCAGCCGCTGTTTACCCAGTACTGCGATGGAAAACGTGTCTCCTGCCCAACCTGGATGCGCCAGTGGGAGTCAAAGTCCCTGGGTGATAACGGATACAGTGCTATTGAAATTCTGCGCTATTTTTACGGAAGTTCTATTTTTATCAACACTTCTGAAGAAATCTCCGGGATTCCTTCCTCCTGGCCTGGAACGGACTTAACCATTGGAAGCAGCGGCAGCAAGGTACGTCAGATGCAGGAACAGATTAATGTGATTGCTGGTGCCTATCCACTGATTCCAAAAATCAGCGCAGACGGCATCTACGGAAACAGAACCGCAAATGCCGTAAGTGTTTTTCAAGGAGTATTTAACCTTCCTAAAACCGGTGTCGTAGACTACCCAACCTGGTATAAAATTTCAGAAATCTATGTTGGAGTAAGCCGGATTGCTGAGATGGCATAAAAAAGGGGGAATGCCAGCGCGTTCCACTACATTTCGAGCAGTTTCCTGTATATGCTTTTCATTACTTTGACCAGTACGTCTGAAACAGACGGACACCCTGCCAGACATCCTCCCTGCCTGCTGTTTCAACTGCAGAATGCATGGCAAGCTGCGCAAAACCAATATCGGCAGCAGGCACTGATACATGCGCGGCAGATATATTTCCAAGGGTAGAACCTCCCAAGATATCAGAGCGGTTACAATACGTCTGATACTCCACTCCTGCCTCCTTACAAAGTTTCACTAAAACAGCATGGGAATAACCATCTGTTGTGTATTTCTGACTGCCATGCTGCTTTATGACAATTCCACCATTCAGTACAGGCCGGTTTGTAATATCGGCCTTTTCCGGATGGTTGGGATGAAGGGCATGGGCATTATCTGCTGAAATCAAAAAGCTTCTGCTAAGCAGATGTTTTTGTTCTGTCCCTGTCAGAGATATGGCAGCACAAATCCTTTGAATCACATCATCCAGAAAAGTAGAATCTGCTCCCTGTCTGGTACTGCTCCCCACCTCTTCATTGTCAAAAAAGGCACTCAGTGCAAGATACTCCTTTGGCTCTGCTAAAAGCATCCCCTCCATCGAAGCATAAACACACTGCAAATCATCCAGCCGCGGCGCCAAAATCCATTGTCCCTTTTCTCCAATCACACATCCACCCTGCCTAACATAGACAAAAAGCTCCTCCGAAAGAATCTTGTCGTTTGGAAGGCTGAACTCCTTTGCAATCAAACCTCTTAAGGTACTCTCTATCTTATCCGAAAAAACCGGAAGCATATCCACCTGCGGATTATAGGAAAACCCCTTGTTCAGCTCTGGATTCATGTGAATCGCAAGGTTTGGAATCACCAGTAAATCCCTGTCAAAATTGATAAGACGGCTGCAAATCCGCCCATCCTCCCCTTCACAAAATACCCGCCCTGCAATAGAAAGGGGACGGTCAAGCCAGGTCGATAAAATCATTCCGCCATATTTTTCCGTATTTAATTTTACATAGATATTTTCCGCTCTAATTTCCGGACAGCTCTTAATCTTAAATGCCGGCGAATCTGTATGGCTTGCTGCCATATGAAATCCCCTGACTTCCCCATCCGGCAGTATGAAGCTAATCAGTGAGGAACCATTCCTTTTCACAAAATATCTGCCACACGGCTGTAAATCCCATTCCCCACCTTCCAAAAGCTCTGTAAAACCCGCATGTAACAGCCTCCTTCTTACCGATTCCACTGCATGGAACGCCGTCGGGCTTTCCTCAATAAAAGCAAATAAATCAGAAATCTCCCTATTTATCAAAGCCTGGTCTCCTTTCACCATGACAGTTGCCTGAACTATCATTCAAATTCCTACTGTAGTCATTGTATTTTTACTCCATCTTCTTTAAAACCGCCTTATTCTCATACATCCTCTTATCCGCTCTGGCAAAAACATCTTTAAAAACCTCGTCCTTTCCTTCCTCGTATTCCGCTACACCGCATGCAATCTGCAGCTTCTCTTTATACCGCGTATTCGTCTCATTAAAAGAAACTACAGTTTCGTCAAATACCGACAACATTTGTGCAGCTTTTTTATGCTCCTCCCCCTCCAAAATCACAGTAAATTCATCACCGCCAATCCGAAAGACCGACTGGCTCCCAAAAGATGTCTGCATAACATTAGCCGCATCTTTAATAAGCATGTCTCCATATTCATGTCCATATGTATCATTCATCTTCTTTAAATAATTGATATCCATCACCACAATAGTAAACTCGGTATATCCATTTTTCATCGTCTTTTCCAGTTTTTCTATCCTGTCTTTGTATGCCATCTTATTTTGTACTCCTGTCATGGCATCCGTATAAGCAAGATGGTTGAAATAATCAATATAATGTTTCAGACTGCTTACCGTCTTTTCAAAACTCTCTGCAAGCACCCCGATTTCATCTTTGGAATTACACTGTATGGATACATCCAAATTCCCTGCCGCAATCCTCTTTGCCGCATCTGTCAGATAGCGCAGCGGACGCACCACCAGACCTGTAACATAAATAGTCAATATGATAGAAAGAGCCAGAATAATCACTACTGCAACCAAAACCTGAAACAATAGTTTATCCCTTGGTGCATTAATCTCACTGGAAGGAACCGTTACCGCAAGGTACATCCCATTTTGCAGCTTTTTCATCATCATATTCCGTTTCTGCCCCATCCATTGATAGCTATACAGATTATTTTCCTTTTTTTCTGAAATTAAAATATCCCTGATGGATGCCGCCTTCTCATCAAATTGCTCCACCTCTAAGCCATCTGGGAAATCTTTATGATAAACGATATTCCCTTTCTCCCCAATCAGAAAAGCGTAGCCATTCTCATATAATTTAATGGAATCCACTGTTCCCTTCAGCAACGCAATATCGATATCCATTCCTACGACACCAACCGTTGTATCCTCTCTGAATATAGGAATAATATACGATACCATTTTTGCATTTATATTTTTATTATAATACGGCTCAAGCCAGGTAGCCTTTCCATTCCGGATAGGCAGATAGTACCATCCTACGTATTCCATATCATCTTTATCATATTTAGACAAGTCGGTCAATTCATGTTTTTCAAACGTCTGCTTTATGTTATTCCGTACTAAAAATATACCGGACACATTATCGGAAAGTTCAGGACTGAGTCTGAAATAACTGGTAACTGCCCCTTCTGTATTCCCTGTTGCATTTAGAAGAAGTGTTTCCAGATGCTCTAAAAATTGATTCTGGTATTCCTTATCATTTTGTATCTTATCCAAGTCAATCCTGCGCTGTACATAATTGGTAATCGTCTCCACTGACTGCTTTATATTCCGAAAACGTTCATCAATTTCCTGTGCTTTCATGCTGCACTGAAGATTTACAATCTGGACAGAATCATTCTCTACAACTTCCCTGGCAATCAGAAAGCCTGTCCCGCCAAGCGCTATGGCGGCAAGCAGAACGCAGACCACAATTAAAAACAGTATTTTTGTCCGAAGCGATTTCATATTTGTAATCATGCTGCAAGCCCCCCTTCCTTGCATTTTATGATAACATATTTTTCCTTTTTCCTCAAACCCCTCCCCAAAGGTTCTTTTGCAACAGATGGAAATTTAGGCAAGTTTAAAGCAAAGTTACTGAATATTCATTGTACTTATTTATTCCAAATTCCCTTTCCTGCATAATTTCCAGTTCCGCCAAGTTCATCCTGAATCGCAAGCAGCCGGTTATACTTTGCTACCCGCTCACTGCGGCTTGGCGCTCCTGTTTTGATTTGCCCGGCGTTTAATGCAACTGCCAAATCTGCAATTGTAGTATCCTCTGTCTCTCCTGAACGGTGGGAAATAATTGAGGTATACCCACTCTTTTTCGCCAGCTTAATCGCTTCCATTGTCTCCGAAAGTGTACCAATCTGGTTCAGCTTAATCAGGATAGAATTACCACATCCGCTCTGAATCCCCTTTTGCAGCCGTTTTGTATTGGTTACAAACAAATCGTCACCAACTAACTGGACTTTGTCCCCCAGCTCCTTTGTAATCTCCTTCCAGCCTTCCCAGTCTTCTTCATCCAGCGGATCTTCAATGGAGCGGATTGGGTATTTCCCACACAAATCCTTCCAGTGGGAAATCAGCTCCTTCGTACTTAAAGTCTGATTGCTCTTTGGAAGATGGTACTCCCCTATCTTCGTTCCCTTCCATTCACTGGATGCGGCATCAAGAGCCAGAACAAATTCCTCCCCCGGCTTATAGCCCGCCTTCTCTACCGCCTCTAAAATTAATTCAATCGTATCACTGTCATTTGCCAAATCCGGTGCAAAACCTCCTTCGTCCCCCACTGACGTGGTCAGCTTCCTGCTCTTTAAGATATCCTTCAGGGTATGGTATACTTCACAGCACTGCCTAAGCCCCTCAGAAAAACAGCACGCACCAATCGGCATAATCATAAATTCCTGTGTGTCCACCGTATTTGTCGCATGAGCGCCTCCGTTCAGGATATTCATCATCGGCACCGGGAGAATATTTCCGCTGACACCTCCAAGATACCGGTATAATGGCATATTCTGGCTGATTGCCGCCGCCCTCGCTGCTGCAATGGAAACTGCCAGTATACTGTTTGCCCCTAATTTACTTTTATCCGGCGTCCCGTCTGCTTCCATCATTCTTCTGTCAATTCCATAGCAGTCCCTTACATCCATTCCGACGACCGAACCTTTGATTACAGTATTAATATTTTGTACTGCCTTAGTTACACCCTTTCCCCTATATGCCTTTTCTTCATCCCTAAGTTCATGTGCCTCATATATTCCTGTCGATGCACCACTTGGGCATGCCCCTCTGCCGCAGATTCCGCCTTTTAGAATCACCTCAGCCTCTACAGTAGGATTTCCTCTGGAATCAATAATCTGTCTTCCTTTTACTTCCTGAATCTCATACTTACTCATATTTAACCTCCACGCTACGACTGTTTTTTAGGAGTCGCTGACCGCTCAAGTTTTGGCGTAGCACAATACTTGCAGGTTGAAAAACTTTATTTCAACCTTTCCCCATTTTTTGCAGGCTGCGGGAACCCCCGGACAACCCACATCTTTTTCCGTTTAGTATCCCTTTCTTTTCCATTTTTATACTTCGTCTTTCCTAGTTTTGAATGCTCTCTTAAAACCAGGAAAGCATTACTTAAGAAGCATCATCATAAGCAGACGAATTACCTTGATTTTTACTGGTAAAATACTGGTTTTTTTTTCGTAAATGAGGTAAAATCATAGTAACCGTCCAGAAAAATAATTTGGGGTATTTAAGGAGGAACTTATGGCAATTAATACTTTTGCAGCGATTGATGTTGGTTCACATGAAACAACACTGCGTATATATGAAATTTCCAAGCAGATAGGCATACATGAAATAGATTATGTCCACCACACATCCCGTCTGGGGTATGAAACATATTCCACCAGACACATCAGTTCCCAGTCTATCGAAAAGCTGTGTAAAATTCTAAACGGCTTTTCCCTTAAGCTAAAAGAATATGATGTCTCTGACTATATGATTACCGCAACCAGCGCCCTGCGTGAAGCTGATAACAACCTGATTGTACTTGACCAGGTAAGGCAGCGCACCGGATTCCTCATCAAGATTTTAAGCAATTCGGAGCAGCGCTATTTATGCTATAAAGCCATTGCATTAACACAAAATTCCTTTCACAAATTAATCCAGAAGGGAACCCTTCTTGCTGATGTAGGCGGTGGAAGCATTCAGTTAACCATCTTTGATAAAAATACGCTGATTGCCACACAGAACATTCCTTTAGGGGCGCTCAGGATTCAGGAATTTCTGCAAAATATGCAGGGGGTGACCGACAATTACCAAAATCTTGTATATGAATATATTTCCCATGATTTGCATGTATTTGCACAGCTCTATCTAAGGGATATTAAAATCAAAAATATCATTGCTGTGGGAAACCAGCTTTCCAGCTTTGTAAAATATCTTTCCACGCATAATATTGGCAATCTTTTGCCTGTTAATTCAAAAGGAAATAAAAAGGATTCCGTCAACCGGGAAGAATATGATGCGTTTTACCGCTCCATCATTTCACAGCAGCCGGAAGAGCTGAGCCAGGAACTGAATATTAATATGGCCAAAGCGTCCCTCCTGCTTCCTACGGCAATGATTTACCATAATATTTTTGAAGAATCCCAGGCCGAGCAGATGTGGCTTTCCGGCATTACGCTTTGTGACGGTATGGCATCCGACTTTGCGGAGCGCAAGCTCCATATTACACCGGCACACAGTTTTGCAGATGATATCTTATCTACCGCACGCCGAATCGCCGAACGGTATGAATGCAGCTACACGCATACCAGCAGTGTGGAAAGTGTTGCTTTAAAAATATTTGATGCCGTTAAAAAGCAAAATAACCTCACCAAACAGGAGCGTCTCCTGTTGCAGCTGTCAGCCATTCTTCATAACTGTGGGGCATTTATTAATTTAAACAATATAGGTGAAAATTCCTACAAAATTGTTACTTCTACCGAAATTATCGGGATATCCCACAAACAGAGGATGATGGTTGCATCAATCGTCCATTATCCTACGGATACCTTTCCGGAATATTCCCAGTTTGAAGATGTTTTTGAAAAGGATGAATATATCAGGATTGCAAAGCTAAACGCTATTTTACGGCTGGCAGATGCAATGGACAGAAGCCACCGTCAGAAATTCCGTAAAGTTACACTTCTTTTACGAAATAATACGTTATATATTACCGGACACACATTATATGATATCACCCTGGAACTTGGTATGTTTTCGAATCACGCCGATTTCTTTGAGGAAGTATTTGGTATCAAACCAATTTTGAAACAGAAAAAAGAATTTTAATAGAAATATGGAGAATTATTATGGGAAATAAATCAATCTATTCCAAACCGGAATACTTCTACAACCGTGAGCTTAGCTGGATTTCATTTAATTACCGCGTACTGGAAGAAGCAAATGACAAATCCATTCATCTTCTTGACCGCTTAAAATTTTTAAGCATTACTGCATCCAATCTGGACGAATTTTTTATGATACGTGTTGCTTCCCTAAAGGATATGGTGCAGGTAAATTATACGAAAAAAGATATCGCCGGTCTGACGCCGGAAAAACAGCTTAAGGAAATCAACCGAAATACACATCAGCTTGTTAAGGAGCAGTATGAAACCTATAACAAGCTTTTACTGCCAAGCCTTGAAAAAGAAAAACTTCATATTATTGACCATTATGAAAATTTAACAAAGGAGCAGGCCGCATATGTCGATAACTACTTCCGCTCTGAAGTTTATCCGGTTCTGACGCCGATGGCAGTAGATTCCTCACGCCCATTTCCGCTTATCCGCAATAAATCTCTTAATATCGGAGCTTTGCTGCAGACAAAGCAGCATGAAAAATCCGAAGAGGGAAAGGAACACTTCCGCGAGCTTTATATGTCGCATAGTGGAAAAAAGAAAAAAATCAAAAGTGATATTGATTTTGCTACTGTACAGGTTCCTTCCGGCCTTCCGCGTTTTGTAGAAATCCCTTCGCAAAGTGATGACAGCAAATCCTTCATTCTGTTAGAACAGATTATTGAAAAAAACATAGGAAAGCTTTTCTTAAATTATGAAGTTCTTTCCGCATTTCCATACCGTGTTATGAGAAATGCCGATTTGACAATTGAAGAAGACGAAGCTGCCGACCTCCTGATGGAAATTGAACGTCAGTTAAAGAAACGCCAGTGGGGCGAGGTAATCCGTCTTGAGGTTGAGGATTCTATTGATGAACGCCTGCTTCAGACACTTACCGATGAACTTCTGATTAATGAAGTAGATATTTTTAAAATTAATGGCCCCTTAGATTTGACCTTTTTAATGAAGCTGTCCGGTCTGGATGGCTACGAGCATCTCCGCAGCAAAAAATACATTCCACAGCCTGCAAAATGGCTGAATGGAGAGGAACATCTCTTTGACCAGATTAAGGACCATGATGTTTTACTGCACCATCCATATGAAACCTTTGACCCGGTTGTTGACTTTGTAAAACAGGCTGCCAAAGACCCTGACGTACTGGCTATCAAACAGACCCTTTACCGTGTCAGCAGCCACTCTCCTATTATCGCTTCCCTTGCCGCCGCCGCAGAAAACGGCAAACAGGTAACTGTGCTGGTCGAATTAAAGGCACGTTTTGATGAAGAAAACAATATTATCTGGGCAAGAAAACTGGAAAAAGCAGGCTGTCATGTTATTTATGGTCTGGTCGGCTTAAAAACCCACAGTAAAATCACTTTGGTTGTACGCCGGGAGGAGGACGGTATCCGCCGCTATGTCCATTTGGGAACCGGCAATTATAACGACAGTACTGCCAAGCTTTATACAGATATGGGCCTTCTTACCTGCCAAAGAGCAATTGGTGAGGATGCTACGGCTGTCTTTAATATGCTCTCCGGCTACTCGGAGCCTGCTGTATGGAATAAATTGATTGTTGCCCCGATTTGGCTCCGTGACCGCTTTATCCAAATGATTCACAGGGAACGTGATTTTGCAAAATCCGGAAAAAGGGCATTTATTAAGGCAAAGATGAATTCTTTGTGTGATGCCGAAATCATCTCTGCCCTGTATGAAGCTTCTGCCGCAGGAGTTAAAATTGATTTGGTCATCCGCGGTATCTGCTGTCTGAAAGTGGGAATCTCGGGAATTAGTGAAAATATATCTGTGCGCTCTCTGGTTGGTGACTTTCTGGAGCACAGCCGTATTTTCTACTTCCACAATAACAGCTTCGAGGAAGTTTATATGGGCAGCGCGGACTGGATGCCCCGCAATCTGGATAAACGTGTTGAAATCCTTTTCCCTGTAGAAGATGCGGCCTTAAAGAAGGAAGTAATTGATATTTTAGATATCCAGCTCCGCGACAACGCCAAGGCACGCATCATGCAGCCGGACGGCACCTATCTGCACCTGAATAAATCTGGGAAAAACCGCT
>CANRVD010000083.1 GCA_947643145.1 uncultured bacterium
CAAAATTTTACAAGAAAAATTATAAGGAAATTTTTTTTGCTTGTCAATAGTTTTTAGAAATGATAAGTTCTATATTTTATTGCGTTGGTTTTCCCCGCATTGGAAAATCCAATGCTGGATTATCCGGTGTAGGGTTTTCCACGATTGGATTATTGCCATAGCTGTCATTCAGCTTTGAGGAAGAATAGGCTGTATATTCCATTTCCCGAAGCAATCTCTTTTCATCGCGTATTCTGCTGCGGGTAATATATCCTGCCTGCTCCAGTTCGTATATAACCGTTGTAATAGCGTCTAGCCCCTCCTTATTGATATAAGCTAACCCTTGTAGGGTAAAATTCCATTCCGGGGGGCAAGGAGAGCATTTGACAGAGCAATCCTTTTGCTCGTAGGGATAACTGGCGGTTGCGTAAGTGGGTGTTTGGCATAATCGTATAATCTTTGACTTTTTCTACTCTGAATACTGGCATTATAGACTTGTCCTTTCTTTTGGTGCGAAAGCGAAGTTCATAGCTTTGAGGGCGTGTGGGTATGCGTCTTAGTGATTGTATTTTGTGTGGTTTCATTTACTGCAATCTTCCCGGTTTGCTTCACCAAATCGTTGGAAATGAACGATTTCGCGTTCTCTTAAGAAGCGGATAGGGTCAGCAATTTCAGGGTCTTTGATAAGGCGGAGAATATTGTCATAAGTTAGTCTGGCTTTTTGCTCCGCTGCCATATCTTCATATAGGTCTGTGATGGTATCACCAGTAGACTGGAGCATAGCAGAACTAAATGGTTCGCCGCTTGCGACAGATGGCCATACGGCAAGTGTATGGTCAATATAATACTTATCAAAGCCGGAAGCTTTGATTTCGTCTGGGGACAAATCTTTGGTGAGCTGGTGGATAATTGTGCCAACCATTTCGAGATGTGCTAGTTCTTCTGTACCTATATCGGTCAACACCCCGGCAACTTTTCTGTCCTTCATGGAGTATCTTTGAGACAGGTAACGCAGGGAAGCTCCCAGTTCACCATCAGGACCACCATACTGACTCATAATAATCATTGCTGCCTGCGGATTGCACCGTTTAATATTTACTGGATATTCCAGTCTTCTTTCATAATTCCACATAAATCTCCTCATTTCTGCGCTGCCATAAAAAGATTTGATTGTTACGTTTTGTGATACATTTCAGAAATAAAAATGTTGTGAAATGCATACAATCGATTAGGAGATAAATTTGTGACGCAGCGCAGACACAAATTTATTCTCTTATATGCAACGGGCAAAAGAGATTTAGCAATTTTCCCAAGGCCAAGGGGTTTCTGTCCATACCCAGTTACACTGGTCAGCGTTGGCATCGCTGAGAAGCGGGCCAAATTCCCGTTGATATTTTTCCAGTGCTTCTTCACGAAGCTTTCTCATTTTTTGATAGTATTCCATAGCTTCCTTATCGCATGGATGTGTATCCAGGTATAAAACAGCCTCTGTTACGCCGAAGCTGACTTGTGAAAGATACATAAGAAGTTGTTTTTGGTTCATGTGTTAGCGACCTCCTTTGTTGCAGTGGTAACCACGTGGGATACAGCCATAGAAAGGTAAATCAAGTGATGGGAATATAGTTCCTCTTGACAGCCCTTCTTCTACATTATATACGCATTCCCATTGCTGCCATGGGACATAACCTATACCAACAGCTAATCCGCGTAATGGGTCATTTTGCAGGCTGGCAGTATTATCTACACAGTTGCATGGGTTGCATCCGCAAGGAGGCGTTGACATTAATGGCATGGCAGAAGCGTTTTTGGTGCAAGGATTACAATTCATATTACCTCTGCAGCGTCTGTCATTCATATTCATAGCGGAATTTGCATTGCAGTCCTGTGAGCAGTTTCTAGGACGCTGGTTCATGTTGTTCATATTATTCCTCATTTCTGCGCTGCCGTTTAATTGTTTGGCATTGCCATTGGAACTTGTGCCGCAGCGCTGGCACTCCTCCTTTATCAGATATTGAAAGTGCTGTTGTTACTGGGGCAGTGAACAGTAACAAACATTTGGAATATCTTTCTGTGTTAATTCATATATATGTAAAATTACAGAAAGGGTGCAAACCTTTTTTACCATATAGGAAAGTTCTTGATATGTAGTGGTACGTCAACAAAAAGCGAAGAACTTTAGTTCTTTTGCATTCTTGCTAGCGCACCAGCGAAGTTGGTGCGCTTTTTTGGTTGACAAGTATTGCAGGAAATGAGAACATAGGGTGATGGGTTAATACAATATTGGAACGTTATAGCAGAAGAAAGGGTGTGAGAAAGTGGAAAGAAATTTTGGACATGGGGATTTTAATCAGAGATATGGGAAAGAAAGGTCTGGTAAAGCTGCCATACTGGCGCTTTTTGTCTGTGTGCTTGCACTGGCAGGAATGGCTTGTTATCAGAGACAGATTGGACCGTTTGCACAAAGTACACTAACGCATCCAAAGGTGGCAGATAACCGGAGCAAGGAAGAGGCAAGGCAGGATTTTAATAATCTTATGAATGAGATTTTCAAAGAAGAGGTAACGGACAGTACACTTACTCTGAATTATATGCTAAAAGATGAGAAGGCTTATGGAATTGAGGACAAGGAAGTTACACTTGGCGGTTATTCTTTGGAAGAATTGAGAAATAGCCTTATGATTTCAGAGAATAGGGTCGCAACTTTAGAAACATTTGATTATGACAAGCTGACAGAAGAGCAGCAGCTAATCTATGATATCGTTTACCTGATGTCAAAGCAGAATCTGGAGTCTGCTGATTTTTTGGAATATGCGCAATGCCTTGGGCCGACTACAGGGATTCAGGCACAGTTGCCGGTATTGTTTGCAGAATATAATTTTTATGACAAAGAGGATGTAGAGCAGTATATTAGTTTACTTGGTCTTGTACCAGAGTATTTCGCAGAAATTCTTTCTTTTGAACAGAATAAATCCAAGGAAGGAATCTTTATGAGTGATACAACGGCGCAGGCGGTTATTGACCAATGCAAAGCCTTTGTAAAAGAGCCGGAAAAAAATTATTTAATTACTGTTTTTAATAAAAGAATCAAAGAGGTAGAAGGACTTTCGGAGGCAGAGCAGGAGGAATTCTGTACGAAAAATAAAAAGGCAGTACTAGAAAGTCTGATACCTGCCTATAATAATTTAATCGAAGGACTTGGTAAATTAAAAGGAACCGGTAAAAATAAAAATGGATTGTGCTATTTTGAAAAAGGAAAAGAATATTATGCATATTTAGTAAAAAGCAAAACTGGTTCAGAACGTTCGCTGGATGAGATAAATACACTTCTGGATAAAAAAATTTCAAAGCTGAAAACGGAAATGGCAGATATTATGGCAAAGTCACCAGATGTTTATTATGATGCGCAGGATTTGACGTATCCGTATCAGGAGCCGGAGAAGGCAATGGAACATCTTAAGGAGGCCATTCAGAAAGATTTTCCGGCGCTGAAGGAAGATATTAATTGTCAGATAAAAGCAGTGGATGAATCTTTGGAGGATAGCATGAGCCCGGCATTTTACCTGACGCCTGCTATTGACAGTTATAAAGAAAATGTAGTCTATATCAATAAAAATGAGCGATATGATTTGTCCAAGGCATTTACGACAATTGGCCATGAAAGTTATCCGGGACATTTATACCAGACTTGTTACTTTCAGTCACAGGATCCATCTGCCATTCGCAGCATTATCAATGTCGGCGGTTATACAGAGGGCTGGGGAACATATGCAGAATTGTACAGCTATGATTTAGCAGATATTGACAAAGAGGTGGCAGGGCTTTTAAAGAAAAATACTTTGACAACATTATGTATTTATGCAAAGGCAGACCTTGGGGTGAACTATCTGGGATGGGATTATGAGAAACTGCAAACGTATTTGACTGACTTTGGATTTAGTAAAAGTAATGCACGGACAATATTTGATTCTATGGTTGCAGAGCCGGGAGGATATATGGAGTATACGCTTGGTTATCTGGAGATTGAGGCTCTGTATGAAAAGGCAAAGAAGGGACTTGGAGATAAGTTTGCGAAAAAAGATTTTCATGAATTCTTTTTATCAATTGGACCGGCACCATTTATAGTAATTGAAGACCGGCTTGACAAGTGGATAGAAGAACGTAAGTAGTTACTATTCACAGCCGTTTAGCACCGCTGCTGCGCAGCTGATTGTTTTACTTATGCTGTTTAGAACAGCCAGCCTGCCAATTTTAGAAAGCAATCATCCTCTTACGTGCCTGCACCACGAGTTTGTTTGATTTCTAAAATTTGCTGTGAATAGTAACTATAAATCAAGAAATTCTCCCATTTTCTTTCTGTTTGCCGTTGACTTTTTTTGGAAAAAAATCTATACTATAAATGTTGAACTAGGATTTTTCATAAATATGGAATTCTATCGTTAAGTATTGTTACGGGTTTGTTAGTTTATTCCACAAGTAATTTTTTGCTTGTGGTTAATAATATGATGATGCCAGGGTCAAAATACCTTTGGCCCAAACATCATAATATCTGTCACAAAAATTTATCGCGCTGACAGAGATAAAATACATTATTAGGAGGTTATTTCACATGGCAACAAAAGCAAATTACAAACTGGAAGAAATTGGTGCTGGTAAGGTTGGTTTCCCTAAGACTGGTGATGCAGTTACAAATACCCGTGCTATTATTGAAGCAGCTTTTTATGGCAACAATGTAGTTAAGGTTAATACTCTTAAGGAAGCATATAACTTGGCAAAGAATTCCCCAGGAACAATTGTAACAGATATGCCTGTTTACAGAGGAGAGGAATTTGGTCTTGACTCTGATGCAAAGGTTTTGCTTTTTAATGATGGA
This sequence comes from uncultured bacterium, assembly GCA_947643145.1. Taxonomy (GTDB): domain Bacteria; phylum Bacillota; class Clostridia; order Lachnospirales; family Lachnospiraceae; genus Butyribacter. The sequence continues at coordinate 4,850 of CANRVD010000083.1, forward strand.
GCAGTAACAGGACGTTATGCAGCTGCACGTCGTATCAAGGGTGAGCCGGGCGTTGATGCTGGCAAGCTTGACAAGGTAGTTATGGATGCCATCTACAAGACCCGTTTTAAAAAGTTATATCATGCACAGGTATTTGTTGGTCTGGACCCTGAATTTATGGTTAAGGCGCACCTTCTTATTCCAGAAGGAGAAGAGAACTTAATGTACAACTGGATGATTAATTTCCAGTATATGTCAGATGATTATGTAAAGATGTACAAGGAGTCAAAGGCTGTTGGTGATGGAAAAGAAGCAGATATTTATATCTTCTCTAATCCACAGTGGGCGCCTACTCCAAGTCCTGATGTAGACTATAGCTGCCTGAGCGATGACCAGACACTCTGCTACTTTGATACAGCAGAGAACTGTGCAGCAATTCTTGGTATGAAGTATTTTGGTGAGCATAAGAAAGGTACTCTTACAATGGCATGGGCAATTGCAAACCGCAACGGTTATGCTTCTTGCCATGGCGGACAGAAGGAATACACATTGCCGGATGGAAATAAGTATGTAGCATCTGTATTTGGTCTTTCTGGTTCTGGTAAGTCTACACTTACACATGCAAAGCACAACAACAAGTATGGCGATAAGGCTATCACAGTTCTTCATGATGATGCATTTATCATCAATACAGATACTTGTGCATCTGTTGCACTTGAGCCAACTTACTTTGATAAGACAGCAGATTATCCAACAGGATGCCCGGATAATAAGTATCTTCTTTCTGCACAGAACTGTTCTGCTACAATGGATGAGGAAGGAAAGATTCAGTTAGTTACAGAGGATATCCGTAATGGTAACGGACGTGCAATTAAGTCTAAGCTTTGGTCTCCAAACCGCGTGGACAAGATTGAAAGCCCTGTTAATTCCATTATCTGGATTATGAAGGATCCTACAATTCCTCCGGTAGTTAAGCTGAAAGGTGCTGCACTTGCATCTGTTATGGGTGCTACACTTGCTACAAAGACTTCTACTGCTGAGCGTGTTGCTGCAGGTACAGATATGAATGCACTTCGTATTGTGCCTTATGCTAACCCATTCAGAACTTATCCATTAGTAAATGATTATGAGAAGTTCAAGAAGTTAGTAGAAGAGAAAGATGTAGACTGCTACATTGTTAACACAGGTGATTTCATGGGTAAGAAGGTACAGCCTAAGGATACACTTGGAATTCTTGAGTCTATTGTAGAAGGCAAGGCAGAGTTCAAGAAGTGGGGTAACTTTGACGATATCGAGATTATGGAGTGGGAAGGCTTTGTTCCTGACTTAAATGATGCGGAATATAAGAATGCATTAAAGAATGCTATGCAGAATCGTGTGGATGCTGTTAAGGGATTCTCTGAGAAGAAGGATGGCTATGATAAGCTTCCTGATGAGGCGCTCGCAGCAGTTCAGAAGCTGGTAGATGCTTTAGCATAATTAGAAAAAAATAAAATGAAACGCAAAAGGGGCTGTCGCACCGGTAGATTAGTAATTGACTGGTACGCAGCTCCTTTTGCTAGATGGCAGCAGATGTACCCATATGACTGTAATTGCCAGTACATGAATACACCGCTTATATCCGCATACAATAATCAAGAAAGGAAGTGATACCGTGGCATCAGTATTACATCCACAGCCGGAAATTATCACTCTGGAGCAGTACGAAGCTCTTCCAGAGGAAAAAAGGGTAGAAGTATTTGATGGCATTGTGTATGATATGGCCAGCCCTTCACAGATACATCAGTCAATTTCTATGCAACTGTCTACAGTAATAAACAACTATATACTCCGCAAGAAAGGGGCTTGCAGTATTTTCAGCGCTCCGTTTGATGTAAAACTGTCTGACAATCCCCTGATAATCGTTCAGCCTGATATAATGGTTGTCTGTGATAAGGATAAATTAGATGAAAAAAGGTGTAATGGAGCACCAGATTTTATCATTGAAATTGTTTCCCCTGGCAATCCCTCAGATGACTATATCCGCAAACTTTATTACTACAAGAACTATGGAGTGCGCGAATATTGGATTGTTGACCCAAAGAGAAAAACCATCACCGTAAATTACTTTGAGGGTAATATCGTGAGCGTACAATACCTCTTTGATTCCACAATCAAGGTCAATATCTATGATGACTTATATATTAACTTCTCTGAGATTGCCGATGTGTTGAATATTTAACCAAAAGTAAAAGGAGCTGCGTGCTGATTTTAGTGCGACAGCCCCTTTTTTGGATAGGAAATTCTGCCGCATTGAACAATTTGTTAGTAAAATGTTATATTTGTGAATTACAATATGTTATTACTCCGGCAGTTAAATATACTATTATACAAAATATGCCCCGTAGCTTGCGGCAGGGTATTTGACTGGCACTGTGCGGTTCATTTGTCTGGTGTGGCTAAATAAAAATTTAAACCAATTTGATTTTCATGACAATGTATAGATGCAGGGAGTTATAACAGAATTGGTTATCGCCCCTGCATCTACGAATTCGTATGAAATGTGCACATGGAGGAACACGATGAATGTAACAGAGTTAGAAGAATGCATTAATGAGTATGGAAAAGATATTTATGCATTTTGCAGGCAACTGGTATATAACCAGCAGGATGCAGATGAACTGTATCAGGACACATTCTTAAAGGCAATGGAATTGCTTGGACATATAGAGTCAGAGAAAAATCCTAAGAGTTATCTTCTGTCAATTTCCATTCGGTTATGGAAAAACCGTAAGCGAAAGTTTGCATGGAGAAGCCGGATAGTGCAGATGGAGAGCTTGTCGAAAGATGAGAATGAGGTTGAAGCGAAAAGCGACTGGTCCATGGAGGAGGAAATTTTAAGGAGAGAGCAGCAGGAAGAAATCAGAAAGGCAGTTGGGCGGTTGGCGGAAAAGTATCGTTTGCCAATCTGCCTGTATTATATGGAGGAGCTGTCTGTTGCAGATATCGCAAAAGTTCTAAAGCTGCCACAGGGAACTGTTAAAAGCAGGTTATATCAGGCGAGAAAGCTTCTAAAGAGTCAGCTTTCTTTGGAAGATATCTGAAAAGGAGGTAGTGATGAAAGATATATTTGAAGATTTAATAAAAGATGCCCTTGCCCCGTCGGAAGAGCCGGATGCCATGCTAACTCAGAAAATTCTTCAAAGAGCGAAAGGAGAGGAAAGTATGAGGAAACCTAGTTTTAGACTGACAACAGTTACAGCAGCTATTGCGGCTGTAGTGATAGCAACCGGAGGCTTAACGGCATATGCGGCATGGAATTATCTCAATCCAGAGCAAGTTGCAAAAGAGGTAGGAGATAAAAAGCTAGCCAAGACTTTTCAAGGAGAAGATGCAATTCACACAAATGACAGCCAGACGTATGGGAATTATACCATTACTATGCTGGGTGTAGTATCAGGTAAAAATATCAGCAGTCTTGTAGAGATAGATGATAATGGCAAGGTAAAGGATGACAAAACATATGCCGTTATTGCTGTAAAGAAAAAGGATGGCTCCAAGATGCCGGATACCAGCGATGATGAATATGGAGACGAGCCATTTTTGGTTTCTCCGTTTATTAAAGGGGAAGATCCGCTGCGGATGAATGTTTTCTATATGGGGGGTGGCAAGAGCCACTGCGTAGTAGATGGTGTCAGCTATCACATTTTAGAATGCGATAATCTGGAATGTTTTGCAGACCGGGGAGTTTACGTTGGAGTATTAAATGAGCAGTTTTATAATGTGGAAGCATACCATTTTGATAAAAAGACCGGAGAAATTTCCAGAAATGAAGAATTTACTGGGGTGAATGCACTTTTCAAGCTGCCGTTAGATGAATCAAAGGCAGACGAAAAGGCAGCAGAAGAAAAGCTTGATGAATGGAAAAATGGTGCGGATGCAGATGATGAAGAGGAAACAAAATCAGGTAAAAGTCTAGACGATTTGTCGGTAGAAAAGGTTCAGAAGGAATATACTTTAATGAAAGACGGGGTAAAAACATTTCCTGCGTCTGCGTATGGAGAATTACTTACTATGAAAAGTTCTTATAAGGATATTAGTTCATCGGTGATATTCTGTCCAAAGGAGTATTTTAAAAAAGGAGAATATGGAACTCAAATTGTATCCATTCAAGGGGGTGGAGAGAATATCGAAATCGTTTTTCTGTGCGAACGCAGAGAGAATGGTCAAATAGTAGTCAGTCCATATCATAATTAGTGACTTATCCAATTTTTGTTTACTGTATTAGAAAAACCTGGATGCAGCTATTGCTGTGGCCAGGTTTTTTAGATTGTGCCCAGTATGGGTGCAATCTAATCGGTGAAAGTCCGTAACACACTTTTTCCCGACAAACAGGAACTTATGTTCACATTCCAAAACATCATTTTCTGAACTGAACCCATATTTGTAATATCTCCCTGTTTTATATGATGTATTATTGCCCTGTCGGCTGTGCGTCTGACTCTGCAATGATATATTGTTCTACCCGACAAATAGGGTTTGCATATCATTAGGATAAAATCATTCGTACTTATCTTGGTTTTATCTCATAGTTTTTAAAAAGCCACATGACCAAAAGAATAGCGGCAATCGCTATTGATGGCAAACCCAAGAGATTGTTAAAATTTATTTCTGGAAAGAAATAATTCAAAACCATATTAAGCACAAAAAATAAGCTGAAAGTTACAATCAAAATTTTCAATATAGAATTAAGTTCTCCCTGTGCCTTTTCTTTTTTCGCCTGTAATTCCATAAGATTTTCTTCCGCTCTTTTCTGATAATTTTCCATAACAATCCTTTCCCCACTAAGCAGTTCATTTACAGTAATACCAAGTATGTCACACAAGGCAAGCATTATAGAAACATCTGGCATACTCTTTCCGGTTTCCCATTTTGAGACCGCTCTATTGGTAATGTTTAATTTTTCAGCTAACTGCATTTGCGTAAGCCCTTTTTCTTTTCGACAGGCTGATATAAATTTTCCTATCATTTCTTGTTCCATATTCTACCTCCTTACAGTTAGTTTACAAACTAAAAACGAATTATAAAATGAACTAACAGTTGATTTTACCCTAATCAACCGCCAGTTGATTAGTCTATTATCCTCTATTTCCTCGTGTTTTCCCCGAATTATAACAACCCCGACAAATTAGGAGTGAACAAAATCGCTGTGCGATGACCTGCCGAGGCTGTGGCGCAGTTTTATTTTAGCAATAAATAAAAAAGCAGTGGAGAATTCTTCCATTATCCGATATAGTTAAGTTACCACACAAAACAACCAAATACGGAGAACCCCAATGCCTATGAATAGAATAGCATTTTTTGGTGTCTTCCGCAACCGGAAGTATGGTTAAAATTTGATTTATGGAGCAGAGAGGGGTGAAAAATAAAAGACTGCAGGGATAAAAATCAGAAAGGAGCGTACGCAAAAAGTTTTATGAAAGATGAGCAGATTATAGATTTGTTTTGGCAGAGGGACAAACAGGCGATTCTGGAAACAGAAAAGTCTTATTCCCTGTTGCTCTTGCAGCTTGCCCCAAATATTACTTCTTCAAAAGAGGATGCTGAGGAATGTGTGAATGATACTTATTTGAAGTTTTGGAATGCAATTCCACCAAAACGTCCGGCATCATTATGCAATTATGCGGCAGTCCTTGTAAGAAATCAGGTAATTGACAGATACCGTGAAAATCATTCAAAAGGAAGGTCTGAAAATGAATTTATAAATATGCATTGCAGGCAGCAGGCAAATACTTTATAATCAGATATATAAACGGGAAGTTATTTTTGCATAAATCCAATGCAGCGTTTAACATTTCAACGGAGCGTTTCTTGAATA
>CANRVD010000084.1 GCA_947643145.1 uncultured bacterium
TCTCAGAAAAATATTCTGCGTCAAACTATCCAAAACTTAATTTTCGTTGTACTAGCGGTAAGTACGGAATAAGCCGACAACCCTGCCAAGAATATTGACATTTTCTACAATAATCGGTTCCATCGTGTCATTCTCCGGCTGTAACCGAATATGTCCGTTTTCTTTATAGAAGGTTTTGACCGTTGCACCATCCTCTACCAGTGCTACTACAATCTCCCCGTTTGAAGCAGTATTCTGCTCTTTTACCAAGATTTTATCACCATCATAAATACCCACATTAATCATGCTTTCACCCTTGACACGAAGCATAAAGGCATTCCCCGACGGCATATCCTCTGGCAGCACCGGAAAATATCCTTCAATATTCTGCTCTGCAAAAATCGGCTCACCCGCCGCAATTTGCCCAAGAATCGGCACATTAACCAGTTCCCTTCTGGTCAGATTAAATTCGTCATCTGTAATTTCAATCGCCCTCGGTTTTGTCGGGTCCCGGCGGATATAACCATTCTTTTCCAGCGTCTCTAAATGAGAATGCACCGATGAAGTGGACTTTAAATGGACTGCCTCACATATTTCACGCACTGCAGGCGGATATCCTTTTGATAATATTTCTGACTTAATATAATCTAAAATCTCAAGCTGCTTTGCAGTTATCTTTCCCTTTGCCATAATCCTCACTTCTTCCTTTCCATACTAGTACAGCGCACCAGATTTCTACTCCATAACGTATAAAGGTAATCTATTTACTTTCTTTCAATAGATTACCACATAATATCTCGCATGTCAAACAAATGTTCGTGCAAAGGATATAGATATTCCAGCAAAGGGTTACTTTTCACTCCGTCCCCAGCAGCAGTGAAGGTTACTTTTCTAAATCCTCCAGACTCACCTGCCTGCCATCACTCCAAATGCGCTCTAAGTCATAGAACAGCCTGTCCTCTGTATCAAATACATGTACTACCACATCTCCATAATCTAACAAAATCCAAGTGCTGCTCCTGTTGCCCTCTATCCGCTTTATTTCAAAACCGGCCTGCTGCATCTTTTCCCTGACATTTTCTACCATAGCCTGTATCTGGGACAGATTTGATCCATTTGCAATAATGAAATAATCCGCCATAATGGAAATCTGGGAGATTTCAATAATTCTGATATCCTCTCCCTTCTTTTCGTCCAGTGCCTCATATACTATCTGTGCCATTTTACTCTGTTCCGTCATATTTTACCTCATTTCTGCGCTGCCCTTTGCTTCATATAAAACTTTAGTTCTTGCAAGTATTGTGTCGCAGCACAGAAACAATACTTGCATAGCGAACACAGTTCGCATTGTGAAAAATTTCTTTTTCACACTTTCAGTCATGCCAGCTTTGCCGGCACAAACAGAGGAAGAATTCTGCTTTGCAGCAAATCCGTTTTGCGGGTGTTTCTTCCTGTGTGAATGGTCTTTTCATTCGCACTTTCGTCTTTCCCACAGCTCTTTATAAAAATCATATGCATCCACTGAGTATACATCAATACACTCCCTTTGCCGCTCTTCCATATCCCCCAGATATTCCAACGTATTTTTCAGAATAAGATACATTGCTTTATCCAAATCACTAAAAGCAGCCTTGCGGATTTCTTCCATCCCGGGAAGCATCTTTCTGTCCGGCTCAATATAGTCTGCTATAAAAATAATTTTTTCCAGTGTGTTCATCCCTGGCTTACCGGTTGTATGCCAGCGAATGGCAGACAAAACCAGCTCATCTTCCATACCATATTTTTCTCTGGCATAACAGGCACCAAGCTTTGCATGGAGCAGGGAAGGTTTTAACTTCTCCGCCTTGCTGCAGGTAATATGATGTTTTGTACACTCCGACATTATCTCTACATCTGACAGATATTTTGCGCAGTCATGCAGCATACCTGCATATCCGGCCTTTATAATATCCTCATCAAAACACATTGCCATCGCCTGTGCCGTATAACGGACTCCAATAGTATGATTATACCGTCTCTTCTTTAAGACACCCTTTAACTCTTCCTGTAACTCTTCCAATGATTTTTCCATTTTACTTCATCCTCCAACTGTTCCTGACAATCCTAAGTGCCAGTATAACCCACACGAATTAACCGTATATTTTACTTGTCTAAACTTCCATCTGCTGCGTAACAATGGTTTCCCATAATATATTCATATACCTTTGGCGGAAGATACTGCTCCACCGACTCTCCTCCTGCAAGTTTTTCCCGAATCATGCTGGAGCTAATATTCATCTCCGGCATTTGAATCACCCGCACCTCCCCATGAAACTTCTCCGAAAGCATTGCCGCCTTATCAAGCATATCCTGCTGCAAAACTCCATTCCTGCTGACAGCCAGAATAACAGCATACTGCATTATCTTCTCTGGAAGATACCAGTTTTCAAACTGATAGAGAGAATCTGCACCCATGATAAAAAAAAACTCTTCCTCATGGTACTGCTTCCTCAATAACTCTAGTGTTCTCGCAGTATATGTCACTTCTTTCCTGTTCAGTTCAAAATCAGAATAATAAAATCCCGGTTCCTCCTCAACTGCCAGCTGCACCAGCTTTGCACGCAGCTCCTCCGAAGATATTTTTTGGTTCCGTTTATGAGGTGGAATTTTCGATGGCATAAAAAGAACTTTATTTAACATCATCTGCTCTCTGGCACATCTCGCCATAACGAGATGCGCCAAATGAACCGGATCAAAAGTTCCTCCCATGATTCCTACTCTGCTCATAGCCTTCCTCAATTTCTGTTATTTTTTGCTTTCAACCTGGCGTCGGAAGCTGACTTCTTTTTTACATTTTTCTGCTTCTCTGCCCGTTTTCTCTTCTCCTCTTTCTCTACATTCTTCTTGTAAAGAACAATTTTCTTTCCAATCACCTGAACCACCTGTGAACCGGTACGCTCCGATACCAGTATTGCCAGCTCCTTTGGGTCATCCATACAATTTTTCAAAACATTAATCTTAATCAGCTCTCTTGCCTTTAGCGCATCCTTAATCGCATCCACTAACTGCGGTGTCAGACTTGATTTTCCAATCTGAAAAATACTGTCTAACTTCATTGCCTGTGTTTTCAGCTCTGCTCTCTCCCTGCTTGTCATATATTCATATTCTCCTTTTTCCTGCATCGCCTTTCTATAAGAACATTACATCCTGCCTTCCTATTACTTTCACGCGAAACAAATACTCAAGTTAAAATTTTACCATGCTTTTTATAAAAATGCAATTTATTCCAAAACTTGAATTTATGAAGAGATTATCCAAAAAAGAAATACCATCTCCCCATAATAATTCATAATTTGGCGATTTGAATAATATACTGAAAGCAAAAGCTAACGAACTATCACAGCATTTTTCTTTTTCCGCTCTGATAGCTATCAGAAAGGACTTCATATGTCTATATTCCATAAAAAAGGACTGGTTTGTTTTATCTGCTTTTCTCTTGTTCTCCTTCAGATTATCGGCTGGGCGCCGACAGCTTTCGCAGCCACATCATCAGTCAGCCCTGGTCCACAGCTCTCTTTTGCACCGGATGCTGCCAGCCAGAAAAATGAGCAGGAAAGTTCCCCTTTAAATATCACTGCAAAAGCTGCTGTTCTGATTGAAAACAACAGCGGACGCATTTTGTTTGAAAAAAAGAAAGATGAAGAACTAATTCCTGCCAGCATCACGAAAATAATGACTCTTTTACTTATTTTTGAGGCTTTGGAACAGAAAAAAATAACCTTGGAAGATTCCGTTTCTGTCAGCGAATATGCCGCTCAGATGGGCGGTTCCCAGGTCTATCTTGAACCTGGTGAAACCCAGACAGTTAACGATATGATAAAATGCATCAGTATAGCCAGTGCAAATGATGCTGCTGTCGCCATGGCAGAATATGTCGGTGGTTCAGAAAGCAACTTTGTGAAAATGATGAACCAAAAGGCAAAAGAACTTGGAATGAAACACACCAATTTTAAAAACTGCAATGGACTGGACGATACCATTCAAAGCGGCCATTACAGCAGTGCTTATGACGTTGCACTGATGTCCCGGGAATTAGTCAGCAAATACCCGGAAATTGCAAACTATTCCACCGTTTGGATGGATGAAATCATCCATAAAACAAAAAAAGGAGAATCTGCTTTTGGACTTACCAACACCAATAAACTGATACGTATCTATAACGGTATTACCGGTCTGAAAACAGGTTCCACCTCGAAGGCCAAATATTGTCTGTCAGCTACCGCCTGCCGTAATGGAGTCAGCCTGACAGCCGTAATTATGGCCGCACCAGACCCTAAAATCCGCTTTACCCAGGCTGCCGCCCTGTTAGACTATGGTTTTGCAAACTGTACAAATTTTCAGGAAAAAGGGGAAGAAATCAAATTAAAAGAACAAATCGTAAACGGTGGCACAAAAAGAACTGTTACCCCCCGCATTGAAAAAAATTTCTCATATACACTGACCAAAAAAGAAAGTGCTGACAATATCGTCCGCAAAATCAATTACCAAAAAGACATAAAAGCGCCAGTCAAAGAAGGTCAGCCAATTGGCAGTGTGATATATTCGTTAGACGGAGAGGAAATTGGCGCCCTGCCAATCCTAGCAGCAGAAAGCATCAAAGAAGCAACCCTTTTGGATTATTTTACCAAAGTGCTTCGCCGATTCTGTCTTGCCGATTCGTGATACATACCACTATTTTGTATGCCTCCCTTTATATAAGGTTTGAAGTTCCAATTCACATGGTATCTTCATGCGCTAGTGGAACTTCAAACCTTTTTTACCGTATTAAGAAAGTTCTTGGTATATCCGATGTGAAGAACGCTGTTTCTGCGTTCTTCTTAGGTTTGATTTAGTTTCCAATTCGCATGGTATTTTCATGCGCTAGTGGAACTTCAAACCTTTTTTATTCCTTATTTACAAACGTTCCATAAGTAAAGTCTTCTTTTCCGTTGTAATCGAAAATATATTTATTCAGTGCCTCTGCATTGGAAGATATCGAGAGCTCACGCGAAACTCCGTCATTCATTATAAGACAGGAACCTACACTAAACTCGCCATTATCCGAACCACGGTAATAACCATTAATCGGTATCTGCAGCTGGTGAATTTCTGTTGTTCCCATTGTGACAACATCCTGAATATACGCAATAATCTTCTCATTTGACAAATCCGTCGTAACATTCTTTAAAAGCTTATTCGCAATTTGCAGCCAGTCTGTCATAGGCAGAGACTTCACTTTATCAAACACAGCATTAATCACCGTACGCTGACGCCAGGTACGTCCGTAGTCATCCCGTAATCCATTAATCGTCGTTCCCTTTTTACGGATACGGCAATACCCCAATGCCTGGGCACCATTTAGAACCTGCTTTCCTACCTTGACATTTCTGGACTTTTTATCACGGATATAGTTTGTACTATTTAAATACTCTACTTCTGACTCCGTAAGTTCTACCTCTACGCCGCCCACTGCATCTACCACATCGGTAAAAGCTTTAAAACCAACCTCTACGTAACCATCCAGTTCAATCCCAAAATTCGTTGCAATCGTTTTATACAGAAGTTCAATTCCCCCAAAAGAATTAGCGGCATTCAGCTTATTATAACTGTAACCCGGTATCTCTACATACAAATCACGCATCAATGAAGTCGTCTTTAATGTTCCATGCTTCAAATCCATCGTTGCTATAATCATAGTATCTGTCAAACCGGATGCACTATAATTCTTTTCCTTACGGAAATCATTACCGACAACAAGTATATTTACAATATCATCATCTGAATTAACCTTAATTCCACTCAAATCAACATTTTCCAAAACCGTATCATAATCCCTGTTTATATGGTTTAGGGAATCATAAAATGTAACTTGTGCTTTTGCCACCAAAAATCCCACGAAACCACTCATCACCACCAGTATTCCTAATACTATTTTCTTCCACATATACATATACCCTTTCTATCTCAACATATGTTCCGCAGTTATTCCTTTTTCTCCTGTAAAGGATAAGTAAATTCTTCTTTTCCATCATATTTAAAAATAAACTGCCGTAATATCTTTGCATTCTCAGACACATCAAATGTATTGTTTTCCCCATTCGTAGGAACCAGGCAAGAGCCTGCCTGCGGATACGCTTCCTTCGACGCTTCCCAAAAATAACCATTTCTTGGAATCTGAAGCTGGTTAACATCTGTCGTGCCCATCATCACTATATCCTTAATATAGGTCAAAATTGTATCATCATCCAAATCAGTCTTCACATTACTAAGAACCTTATTCGCAACTTCAATCCAATCATTTAACGGCAGTTCCTTCATCTTATCAAAGGAATTGCTAATCACTGTACGCTGACGCCATGTACGGCCATAATCATCTATCAGTCCGTTTGCCGTAACCACCGGTCTGCCAATTATATCCATCCCCTTACGGATCCGGCAGTAACCCAGCGCCTGGGCACCATTCAGAACCTGTTTGCCCGCTTTAACATTTCTGGACTTCTTTTTACGGATATAATTTGTCTTATTTAAGTACTCCGCCTCAGACTCCGTCAGCTCTACCTCTACACCCCCTATGGCATCCACCACATCCGTAAAAGCCTTAAAACCAACCTGCGCATACCCATCCAACCTGACATTAAAATTCTTTGCAATCGTTTTGTAAAGATTTTTCACACCACCATGCCCGGCAGCAGAATTTAACTTATTCAGTTCATCAGTACTTGTGATTTCTACTAACGTATCTCGCATCAGTGAGGTCAGTTTCAAAGAATTATGCTTCTTGTCCATCGTAGCAACCATCATAACGTCTGTCAGACCATCCGCATAATAATTCTTTTCTTTCCGATAATCATCACCAATCAACAGAATATTGACAATTTCATCATCTGACTCTACTTCGATTCCACTCAAATCCACCTTACTTAGTACAGAATCTTTATCCCTTTGTACCTGTCCCAGTGTGTGCTTCATCGTGCTTTCTACCTTTGCCACACCAAAACCTGCAACTGCACTGACAATCAGCAGCAACCCCAAAATAATCTTCTTCCACATATAAATATCCCCCTCTATCTCCTTTTTCACAACTTTTCCCATGCATTATAACATATTGCAATAAGAATTTCCACATAAAAAAGGGGGGTATGCTGGCAGTTACCGTTTATATTAAAAAACCGCGAAATCCCTTTCGGTCTTTCGCGGTTTTTAGATTTCGAAAAAGAAATCAAAAATCATTGAAACAATAGATTGCAGGCTTCGCCAGCAAACCTATTGCCATAAATTATTTCTGCTTATTGTAAAGAGCCTTTACCTGCTTAGCTGTAAGAGCTTTACCCTTCCAAAGCATTACATCATCATATAAAGCTTTCATCGGAGTATCCCATGCATTGATACCAAGGAAAAACAGATTGCTGGTTGAAAGAGCACGCTTAGAGATTGCTCCATTGCCCCATGCCTTGCCATCTACATATGTATATCCGTGGTATCCCTTGTAATAACCGTCCTTACCCTTCTCGCCATATTCACAAGAATTATCCTTACCTGTTGCCTTGATTGCAAGAACGATATGATGCCACTTCTTGTCTCCAACTGCATCGCCTGCTTCCCAGACAGCTTCACCCTTCTTGTTTACACCATTCTTATTGTACCAAGGGAAGCCTTCCTCCTTACCATTCACAAAAGAATGTGACCAAATAGTAGGAGCACCTGTATTTGCCCAGTCAGCACCACCCTTTGTAATAGAAAGCCAGTTCTGGGTCTTATCATTCAAAGTCTTGTTTGTCATAAAGAACATTGAGTTATAAGAACCCATACCACTTGGAACCTGAATCCAGAAAGAGATTGTCATATCTTTCGCACCCAAATTAACACCCTTTAACTGTGCTCCATAAGACTTTGTTCTATCAAGGGACAAAGCCTTGCCATTATGGCCTTTTACGTACTTTAAAGAAGCCTTAATCTTCTTTGCCTGAGCCGCTGTTGGTAATTTTATCTTTCCTCCACTCGTAAGGCTGGCATCATCTCCATCACGTCCTACGGCAACAACCTTGCTGTTCTTACCATTCATATTAAAGGTATAAGTTGCCTTTGGCACAGTAACTGCCTCTGCTTCTTTTTCAGGAGCAGCAAAGCTCACTGTTCCAAGAACTAAAGCTGTTACAAGAACACCGCTTAAAAATTTTTTCATCATCCTTAATTTCCTCCTTATAAAATTTTTTAATGATTTCTAGAATATTTTAGCATTAGCTAGTACCTTTGTCAATATCACTTGACAAATTTGTGAATATTATGCGTTTTTTGATTCCGTTTCATGTCATTTTGCACAAAAGCAGTCATTATTTTGCCGTAACCTTCACCGTTGTGTAACTTCCATATTTACTCTTTCCATTAAAAGTTGTAAAGCTCCTTACATGAAAATAATATGTCTTTCCCTTTTTAAAAAGTTTGTCCGTATCACTGTACGTAAATTTTGTACCTGTCTTTTCTGCAAGATATTTCTTCTTGCCATTCTTTTTTAAGCTGTAACGGATTTCATATCCTTTCATGGCAGAACTTCCCTTGAAAGAAAACTTGACCGCTGTCTCATCCTTCTTCACCTTTACCGTCACCTTCAGATTTTTAACCTTTACCGGTTTTGCCACAATCTTCACCGGAACTGTAGTACTTTTTGTAATACCGCCCTCTGTATAAGTAACCGTTACCTTTTTCGTTCCTGTTTTAGAAGTATCAAGCTTTGAAGCATCGCTTGTAAAATCTGTTATCTTCTTTGTTGTGCCATTTGCATAAAAAGCCGTCACCGTTATATTATTACTGCTAAACTTATCTCCCTGAACACACTGGTTCTTACTGCTTACGGCTGCAATGGAACGCAGGGACGTGTCATTTTCATCAATATCCATATAGAAAGTAGCAGCCACTTTATCACTTCCATCTGTCATGCAAAGCGTGTTATTGGAAATCGTCAGATAATACCCTGGGTTGGAAACACTTTCGAAAGAAACACCTTTTTCATCTGCCAGTCCCTTCACAGTATGAAAAGTCTGTTTCTTTGCTGTTTCCGCAAGGTTATTCGTATCATAATCCTGGGCCAGCGTCACACTCGTTTTGCTGTTTACCGTCAGATACAGTCCCGGTTTGTTCTCAGACTGGATGGATACGTAAGAAGCTTTGGAAGTATCTGCCTTGCCTGGAAGAATAACCCACTGGCTGTCCTTTTCCTCTGTGCCAATCCCTGCACCAACTTTTACTTTGGTATATGGATAAGGATCTTCAGAGCCAGAATTTACGAATGTCTCATGCGACAGCTTTGCACCCGAATTCGTATAAATAGAAGAAACCTTTCCATTAATGCCGATTGCCGTCTCGTCTATTGGCAGAACATTTCCATCCGCATCAAAGATAAGCTCTGCAATACATGCATTCCGGCGGAAGCCGCTTCCTCCCGGCTGGGAACCATTATGATATACAAAATAGGTCTTGCCATTAAAATCAAAAACTGCCGGATGATTCGTATTGGATGTAGCCGCAGGCGGCATCAGCACACTGCCAAATGTCCAATCCCCATTTAACAAATCATCTGTCGTCGCATATGCCATCTGCTCTCTCCAGCCATAGGCATAGAACATATAATACTTTCCATAATAATTGCCATTTTCATCCTGACGGCGGTACAGCCATGGCGCCTCTGTAAAGGTTAACGTATGAATCGCCTTGTCAATAATATCTGCGGATGCAGTGGAAGTACCACAGGTAATCTTTCCATCACCATTCAAATCCTTTACAGAAATCATATCTTCATTCAATTCACAGATATAACACTTATTATTTCCCCATGCAAGATAGCGGTGCTCTACACCGGCATCGTCTGTCTCAATCCATACGGTAGGGTCAATGTCATTATAAGTGCTGCTATGCGGCTCTGTTACCGACCCCTTTACTAACGGCTCTCCAATATCTTTGAAAGGCCCTGTCGGGCTGTCCGATACCGCCACACCAATTGACTGGTTTCCACTGTCCGTTGCATCCCAGGTACAGTAATAAAAATAATATTTATCCTTATATTTTGCCACCTGTCCTGCCCATGCATCCTTGCCCGTACTGGACCAGGTTATGGACTCCTTGTCCGCTTTCATGGTAACCCCTTCGTAATTCCAGTTCATCAAATCTTTCGAAGAGTAGCAAATCCACTCTGAGATATTGTACGCCTCCGTTGTTGCCACATCATGTCCAGTATAGAGATATACCGTATCCCCATCCACCAGCACAGCAGGGTCTCCACCATAAACAATCTTTCCGTCAACCACGCCTCCCAGCGGATTGCCTGCAGGACTCTTTTCCAGCTCTACTTCCTCCGCTGTTCCCTCCGCATTGGATACCGTTACTCCGGGCATTACGGTAACGGCTAAACCCGCCGCAAGAATTCCCACAAGAAATGCTTTTTTTCTCATAATCAGCTCCTTTTCTACACTGCTTCTTTATTCCCACTTGCATATGTCTGGCAGTGTTCAGACATAGCAATCATCACTAAACACATTATAGCTAAAAAATAGTCAATATGCAATATAATTCCCTTCATTCTGCTCTTATTTCTGTTCAATTTGACCGACTGACACAGAAGTACCATACCTAGTATAATAGTGGTGTAGTCAATCAAGACTACTTGGTTAATAAGTTTCTTTC
>CANRVD010000085.1 GCA_947643145.1 uncultured bacterium
AAATCGATAAACTTTATGAAATAAATGCAATTAAAAATAACCAGACAAGCAGGAACGATTTAGATATCATCAAAGAAAGGGTTGCAGATGATACTTTTCGGATTGCAGTGGTAGGTGAATTTAGTTCCGGAAAGTCTACTTTTATTAAGACAGTGGCAGTAAATGCGTTATTTGCGCAAACAATCCATACCGTTCTGGCAGATTTTTATGAAGCACCTTTTTACCGGATTTATTCTTCAATGGCACTCAGGGATGATATTTTGTCGGAGGAGAGTTATTTTATTGTAGAAATAAAATCGTTAAAACGTATCTTTGAGAAGACAAAAGAGTCTGGTGCTCCGGTACTTTGCTTTATTGATGAAATACTGCGCGGCACCAATACCGTAGAGAGGGTGGCAGCTTCTTCGGAACTTTTGGAAGCATTATCGAAGGAAAATGCCATGTGCTTTGCAGCAACCCATGATATTGAGTTGACCTATCTTTTAAAGGACAGTTTTGAAAATTATCATTTTACGGAAAGGATTCAGGATGACGACATTTTGTTTGATTATCTTCTGAAAGAAGGAAGGGCGGATTCCAGAAATGCAATCCATCTGCTTTCTATGATTGGATTTGAGAAGAAACTGACAGAAAGTGCCAAAAGGCGTGTGGATACATTTCTTGCGGAAGGTATATGGAGATAACTTTTTATGAAGTGTGAACAGTAACGAATAAATACCTAAAACTGTGCAATACTAAGAATGTGGATTAGAAAGGCATGGTGAGGTTTATGAATCGTAAAATTTCTTATGGATTAGCAATCGCTGGCATTTTAGCTGTTATTTTTGCAGGTGATTATATTGGATATCGTATAGTAAGCAATAAAATGGAAGAAATGCAGAGTGATTATGAAAGCCGCGTGTCGGAGCAGGTGGAGGTTGGTGTGACAACGCAGCTGGAGGACAAGGCGACGGAGGTAGTAGAACGTATTATTGCCAGTGAGCAGGAAAGTGTTATGACAAATGCAGGTGATGATTCGCTGCAGGTAGATACGGTATTTCAGGTGCAATGTTATGATGCGACAACAGAAAATACATCCACAGATTATGAAACACTGCCACAGGAATTAGTTGGACTGACAAGAGAGGAGGCAGACGACTATTGTAAAAAATATATGGACAAGCTTCCGGTTGAGGAATATTTAAAAGGGCTTCAAAGCATTGGAGTGGTATCTTTTTCAAAGGAACGTCTGGTGGTAAAGAAGATTTACGACAGTTCCAAGGTGGCATTTCGGTATTATCTGATTGCAATTGATGGGGAAGTTGTTGTATATTATGGAGATAAGAAGACGGTGTACGAGTATACCGGAATTGAGACAAAAAAGCTTTCAGCACAAGACCGCAAGGCTTTGAAAAAGGGAATAGAGGTTAAGGATGAGCAGGAGCTTTATGGGATTTTAGAAAATTATTCGTCCTGACTTTGGAGGAACAGAATGAGAAGTATACAGGTATTAGTTGTTGGAGGAGGCGCTTCCGGAATGGCAGCGGCAATTACGGCAGCAAGGAATGGTGCCAGAGTACTGGTGCTGGAGAAGAAAAAACGGCTTGGCAGGAAGCTTCTGGCAACAGGAAACGGAAGGTGCAATTTTACAAACATGGTACAGGAAAAAGATTGCTACCGGAGCAGTGAGATGGATTTGCCCATGCGGGTCATTCAGAAGTTTAACTGGGAGGACAGTGTCCGGTTTTTTGATGAAATCGGTGTTCTGGCAAGAGACAGAGAGGGATATTATTATCCGGCATCGAATCAGGCCGTGACAGTGCTTCGGGCGCTGGAGCGGGAGCTTGCCAGATTAGGGGCAGAGATACACACGGAGGAAACGGTATCAGACATAGAAAGGCGGATGGGGCGGAATGGCAGGGATGCTTTTTTCGTGAAGACGGATAGGGGAAGTTATCTTGCAAAAAAGGTAATCCTTTGCACCGGAGGAATGGCGGCACCGGTTTATGGAAGCACTGGGGATGGATATGCCTGTGCAGCAAAGTTCGGTCATCATATTGTGCCGCCTGTGCCGGCTCTGACATCCCTTGTGCTTGATGGAAACTTTATGAAGGCATGGAGTGGTGTGCGGATTCAGGGAAAGGTTTTGCTGTATAATGATAAGGGCGGACTGCTTTGTGAGGACAGAGGTGAGGTTCAGATGGTGTCTTATGGGATTTCGGGAATTCCTGTATTTCAGATAAGCCATTATGCGGCAAGGGAACTCGCAGACAACAGGAGGGCTACGTTAGTCCTTGATGGGATGCCGGACTACAGCAGGGAATGGATTTTGGATGCCCTGCTGAAACGTCAGAAACATAACGGGAAACAGTCTATGGGAGACCTGTTGGGAGGAATGATGCCCGATAAGCTTGCCGGAGTCTATTTGAAACAGACAAAAATTCCGGTTTCAGAGAGAGCTTCGGAAACGGAAAAGGGTAGGTTAGAAGAGCTGGCCACAAAAATCAAGCAGATGAAAATACCTGTAAAAGCAGTAAGTGATTTTGAAAAAGCGCAGGTAACAGCGGGTGGTGTATATCTTTCGGAGGTAAATCCTGATACGATGGAGTCAGAGTTTTGTAAAGGGCTTTATCTGGCAGGAGAGCTTTTGGATGTAGACGGAATATGCGGAGGCTATAATTTACAATGGGCATGGGCAACCGGATATCTTGCAGGAATGGGGGCTGGTACGATACATGATACATAGTAAAGCAAAAGGGAGCAAAGTTCACTTTGCAGAAAGGTGGAAAAATTATGATACATATGAGTCAGGTGAAAATACCTGTAAAAAAACTGGTACAGAAGTGTCCCGCTGATTTGTTACGATGCGGCAGGATAGGAAAAGAAGAAGAGGAGCTTATCAAACAGGAGATAAGAAGGATTCTGGGAATGACAACAGAACGAATCAGAAATTTGACGATTATTAAAAAGTCGATTGATGCAAGAAAAGGACAGCAGATCCATTATAACTACCGTCTGACTTTTTCCTGTGGCAGGGAGCAGATGCTTGTCAAGCGTTATGGAAGAAGTGATGTAATCTGGGAGAAAGAACCACCTATTATGGAGAAGCACTTATCCCCGCGGATGATAAAGCCTAAGCACCGTACGGTTGTGGTGGGCTTTGGTCCGGCTGGAATGTTTGCAGCATTGGAATTAGCAAGGCTTGGGTATGAGCCGCTTATAATTGAGAGAGGTTATGATGTGGAGCGGCGTCAGAAGGAAGTGGAGGCATTTTGGAATGGAGGGAAATTGAATCCCGAATGTAATGTACAGTTTGGAGAAGGTGGTGCCGGTACTTTTTCCGATGGGAAGTTAAATACCATGATAAAGGACTGCTTTGGCACACACCAGAAGGTTTTGCAGACATTTGTGGATTTTGGAGCTCCTTCAGAAATTTTATACTTACATAAGCCGCATATTGGGACGGACCGTTTAAAGGATATTGTAAAGGCAATCAGAAACGAGATTATTGCCCTTGGCGGAGAATTTTGGTTTGGGACGAGACTTGAGGATATCGTGGCAAAAAGGAACGAATTGAGAGAGATCATACTGACAAGGGAAGGAGAAACATTCCATCTTGCATGTGAGAAACTTGTGCTTGCGATAGGGCATAGCGCGAGGGATACCCTGTATCAGTTGTTTGAATCTGGAATAAATATACTGCCAAAACCGTTTGCGATAGGGGCACGTATAGAGCATCCACAGGATATGATAGGAAGAAACCAGTATGGGGAATATTATAAAAATCTTCCGGTGGCAGACTATAAAGTGACTCACCCGATAACAGGGAAAAGGGGGGTGTATTCTTTTTGTATGTGTCCGGGTGGTTATGTGGTAAATGCTTCTTCAGAGGAAGGCAGGCTTGTAGTAAATGGCATGAGTAATTTTGCCAGAGACGGCGTTAATGCAAACAGTGCAATCGTGGTAACGGTTTCACCGGAGGATTTTGGAGGCAGGAACCCTTTGGCAGGTGTGGAATTCCAGCGTAAATATGAAAGGGCGGCTTATTTGCAGGCAGGAGGGAAAATTCCGGTACAGCTTTTAGGGGATTTTATGAAGAACCAGAAGAGTACTTCACTGGGAGATATCGTACCGCAGATAAAGGGAGAGTATGCTTTGGGCAATGTCAGGGAGATTTTGCCTAAAGTGGTGGGAGATTCTATCGCAGAAGGAATCTCCGTATTTGGATCCAGAATCAAAAACTTTGACAGGGAAGATGCTGTTTTTTCAGGAATCGAGAGCAGGACATCTTCTCCGGTCAGGATTTTGAGAAATGAATTTATGTTGTCAAGTGTAAGAGGCATCTATCCATGCGGCGAGGGAGCTGGTTATGCCGGTGGTATTGTTTCGGCCGCAGTGGATGGAATTCGGGTAGCAGAAAAAATTATATTATAACAAAAGTAAGGAGAAGTATGGACGAGAAGAAAATTGCAAGAATTAATGAATTATATCATAAGTCGAAAGGAGAAGGGCTGACAGAGGAAGAATTGCAGGAGCAGGCAGTGCTTCGGCAGGAGTACATTGCTTCTGTGCGGAACAATATCCGCAGCCAGTTAGATAATGTAACTATTGTCAATCCGGATGGGTCGATGGTGGATTTGGGTAAAACACATGGCATAAAGAAGGTTTGAAAGAGGACATTAGGATATGACAAAGCAGGCAGCAAGGGACAGAATGAGGGGGTTGCGGAAGGAGCTTTCTGGCAGGGAGCGCGAAAGCAGGGATCAGGCAATCAGGGAGAATGTGCTAAAGTTTTTGGCTGAACAGAGAAAATTGTGGCTGTTTTCTTTTGTGTCTTATGGTACAGAGCCTGATACCTGTGGGATTATCCGCCATGTTTTGGCAGAGGGAAAGAGGAAGGTTGCAGTGCCGCGGGTAGAAGGCAGGGAAATGGAATTCTACAGGATAACTTTCATGGATGAGCTGCAGCCCGGGTATCAGGGGATACCGGAACCGGTCACGGCAGAGTGTGTCAGAGCAGAAGATGGTGTAATGCTGCTTCCCGGGCTGGCCTTTGACCTTGAAAAGAACAGGGTGGGATATGGCGGCGGTTTTTATGACCGTTATTTGGAAAAGTGCAATATGAAATTATTAACAACAGTAGGGATAGCATATGATTTTCAGATAGTGGACAGGATAAATACAGAACCTTTTGATTGCAGGGTGCAGTGGATGATAACAGATAAAAGAACCTTTTAAATGATATTATTCACGACTGTTTTAAAATTTGCGATCACAGAATTATCACAAATTAAACATAATCTCTTCAAAATTGAAACACAGGTCTTTCATAATTTCATCTTAAAATTCTAACTATAACAAACAAAAGCAATGAATTTGGATTGCAGAGCAGTAAAAAACTGTAGTGAACAGTAATCATGGCAGTTATGTAAATTGGTGAAAGGGGAGATTATTATGACAAAGAGAGATTTTGTTCGTGTGACAACTTGTGCAGCTATATTTGGTTTAGTGGGTGGTGCGACCTTTGAAGGTACAAATTATTTATTTAATAAGGGAATTGCGGTAGAGTCCTCCCAAAAAGAAGATAAGGCTGCTGCAAAGACGGCAGTCGTTGCGTCTACGGCAACCGGAAGTGGCGATACGGCTGGAAGCGTTTCAGAAGTTGCTGAAAATGTTCTTCCTTCTATTGTTGCTATTGATGTGACAGTGACAAAAACACAAAATGATATGTTTGGAAGGACATACAGTCAGGATTCACAGGGGAGCGGTTCAGGAATTATCGTAGCACAGGATGAGGACAATCTCTATATTGCTACCAATAATCATGTAGTTGCTGATGCAACAAAGGTTTCTGTAAAGTTTAATGATGACAGTGTATGTGAGGCAGAAGTAAAAGGGACAGATTCGGATGCAGATTTGGCAGTAGTAAGTATCCCGGTGAAGAATGTGTCGGATGACACGCTTGGAAAGATTAAGGTGGCAACACTTGGAGATTCCGATGAAGTGAAAGTTGGTGACCGGGCGATTGCAATTGGAAATGCGCTGGGATATGGAACTTCTGTAACGGTTGGATATATTAGTGCAAAGGACAGAACGGTATCCGGTGAAGACGTAACGATGAAACTGATTCAGACGGATGCAGCGATTAATCCTGGAAACAGCGGCGGCGCTTTGGTAGACGCTACCGGAGTTGTGATTGGTATTAATTCTGCAAAGTACGCGGATGAAGCAGTAGAAGGTATGGGATTTGCAATTCCTGTATCAACAGCAGTGCCGTTGATCAATGATATTATTCAGTCAGAAAATATTTCGGAAGAGGAACGGGGATATTTGGGAATCCGTGGTACAGATGTGGAAGCAGAATATGTAAAGTATTACAATATGCCGGAAGGTGCATTTGTCAGCGAAGTTTCGGAAGGTTCTCCGGCAGAAAAAGCAGGTATGTTAAAAGGGGATATTATCACAAAATTAAATGGCAGGGAAGTTTCTTCCGTGACAGGATTGTATGAGAAGCTTAGCAAGTTAAAGTCTGGTACAAAGATTAAAGTAGTGGTAAAGCGTTCTGATAATGGTGAATATAAAGAGAAGACACTTACGGTAACACTGGGTGACAGGCCGGCAGACAGTCAGGAGAAAACATCAGAGGAGCAGCAGTCCCAGAATAGCAATCCGTTCGAGCAGTTCAGAAAATAGTTACTGGGCACGAAGTGAACAGTAATCCCCAAATAAGGTAATCGCATAAAAAATCAGATGAAAAAGTCTTTACACAATGATTTCGATGTGGTATACTAACGAAGTTGTTGATACCACTGCTCAGAAATTGGACGCTCCGCCCATTTCTTAGTGGCTGGTGAACAGAGAATAGATAGGAGGATTTACTATTATGATTAGTAAAGAAAAGAAAGCAGAAATTATTAAGACGTATGGACGCAAACCGGAGGATACTGGTTCACCGGAGGTACAGATTGCACTTTTAACAGCGCGTATCACGGAGTTAACTGAGCATTTGAAGGTAAATAAGAAGGACCATCATTCAAGACGAGGTCTGTTAAAGATGGTTGGTCAGAGACGTAACCTTTTAGAGTATTTAAAGAAGAAAGATTTGGAAGGATATCGTGCTTTGATTGAAAAGTTAGGTTTAAGGAAATAATAAAAGATTGTATGGGTCGCCCGGTAATTGCCGGGTGACTTTTTTCCTTTATAGGAAATTTCTCAGTACATGGAAATATGCCGACAAAAACGCTTTAGCGTTTTTGCTAGGGTACAAGCGAAGTCTGTGCCCTTTTTTACTTATAGGAAATTTCGCGAATATTCAATGCGAAGAACGCTGTTTCTGCGTTCTTCTTAGGTTTGATTTAGTTCCACTTCGCATGGTTCTTTCATGCGATAGTGGAACTTCAAACCTTTTTTACTGTGCATTCATAAATTTAAGTAATTCCACTTTTGCATTCTTTACTCCGGCAGGGGTAAATCCATGACCTTCATTTGAATAAACAATTAACTCACAGTTCTTATAGGTTTCTTTTGCCTTATCCATGTACGAGCGCTGTACAATGGCGTCATTTGCACCATATAGAATCAATACATTTTTGGAATAAGAGCCGATATGCTCAAATGTTTTATAATTATGTATAGACACTGCAAATTCTTTTCCCAAATCAAGCCCCCACCAAGGAATCACTTCTGGTATTTTATTTATATCAGGATGCATAGCAGTCCAGTCATACGGAATGTTAAATGCAGGAAAATACAACATAAGTCCCTTTACTTCATCTGCAAGTTCCTCTGCTGCAAGAGCTGCCACAAGACCACCCTGGCTGCCGCCATGCAAAAATATTTTTTCGGAATCTACATTGCTTAATTCCTTTATATTTTTAAAAACAGCAATCAGGTCTTCCTTTTCCGTAAATATAGTCATATCAGTAGATTTACCGCTGCTTTTTGAACGTCCTGAACCACCGCAAAAGTCAAATGCATATGCGATATATCCGTTTTGAGCAAAATATGTACATTCTGTAACAAAATCATCGCCTACGCCATTGTAGCCATGGCACATAATAACTGCAGGGTATACACCTTCTTTTTGCGGTGTGTAGATTTTGCCATAGATTTTATTTGAGCCGTACTCAATAATATGTTCTTTTACTGTTATGGGGTCAGGTGTTGGTGTCGGTTCTGGATCGTTGCTTGAATTTGCAGCAGACGAATTACCCATAACTTTTACTTTCATCCAAGTACTCATGCTTTTTTTGTTGTTGTCTTTGACAACAACAGAAATTTTTGCCGTTCCAGCTTTTTTTGCAGTTATAACCCCTTTTTTGGAAACCGCAGCCGTTTTTTTGTTGCTCGTTTTGAATGTAACACTCTTATTTGCTTTTTGGGGAGTTACACTTACTTTTATAGCCACACTTTTGCCTTTCTTTAAAGAATAAGTTTTCTTTGTAACCGTCTTGTTTCCAATCTTAAGCGTAACACTTTTAATCTTACCTGTGTTTGAGGCATCAGAACTGACATTTAGCATTAATGTAGACATAACCGAAAAAAACGCAATAAATGCCACCGCAGATAAGAATCTTTTTTTGCTTATCATAGCTTTTCTCCTTTTTATCATAAATTTTTTTCTGCTATTTTACTATTTATGAATAACTTTTTATATGGCTTTTTGTTAGAAGTTCCATGCAAAATGTGAACTATAGTATATTTCTCAATTCTGTGTAAATTCCCAAACAGCAGCTTATAATGAAATGTAGGAGAAAAATGCAAAAGACAGAGAATAGAATATCTGACACTGTATATAGTAATAATACTTTTAAGAAGAATGAATAAATGCTTGACATAGATAAGTTAAAGCTATAATATAGTTTTGAAAACTATATTAAATATTTTTGAAAACTCTGTCGAAACAGAGAAGAAAAGAGGTATATTATGACATTAAAGCCGTTACAGATTGGAAACCTGACAATAGAGTATCCCATTATCCAGGGAGGAATGGGGGTTGGAATCAGCCGCAGCCGTTTAGCCGGTGCTGTTTCTGCAAATGGAGGGCTTGGAATTATTTCTACAGCCCAGATTGGATATGATGAGCCGGGATTTGACAAAAATCAGGAAGAAGCAAATTTATTTGCAATCCATAAGCACATTGCAAAAGCGAAAGAAATTTCTGGAGGAAAACCGGTAGGTGTTAATATTATGGTTGCAACAAAAGATTATCCTGCGTATGTGAAAGCGGCGGTAGATGCCGGAGCAGATGTCATTATATCCGGTGCAGGGCTTCCAGTCCGCTTACCGGAATATGTGGGGGATTCTGATTGTAAAATCGCACCAATTGTTTCATCGGAAAAAGCAGTCAGGCTGATGCTTAAGAACTGGGATAAGAAGTATAATCGTACGGCAGACTTTATTGTGATAGAGGGACCGCAGGCAGGCGGACATCTTGGCTTTAAAAAGGAGCAGATTTCTGAAATTACGGCAGAGGGTTATGAAGAGGAAATCAGACAGATTATTGAATCCGTACATGAATATGAGGAAAAATTTGGCAGAAAGATTCCGGTTATTTTTGCTGGAGGAATTTTTGATTATGAGGATATCTGTCATGCGATTTCTCTTGGGGCAGACGGAGTGCAGATTGCTTCCCGTTTTGTAGCAACCGAAGAATGTGATGCAGACGAGAGATATAAACAGGCATATATCCAGGCTAGGGACGAGGATATTGAAATTGTCATGAGTCCGGTGGGTATGCCGGGAAGGGCGTTAAAGAATACATTTGTAAAATTAATTGAAAAGAAACCGCTTCCGGTAAGCCGTTGTTTTAACTGTTTGGAAAAATGTAATCCGGCGAAGGTTCCGTATTGTATTACAAAGGCTTTGATTAATGCAGTGCGGGGAGACTTGGAACATGGGCTGATTTTTGTTGGGGCAAATGTCGGCAGGATAAGCAGAATGACGAATGTACATGATTTGATGGCAGAACTTACAGGAAAGAAAAATGTAATGCGGCATGCCGGATAAAGAAAAAACTTTTACCATAAAAATTTATTTTTTTGAATGGATTTTACCGTTTCATTCGTATTATATATGAAACAATCTTTCAGCCTGACAAGTTTGTGGCTGCGCTTTGCCTGTCACGAACCTGAAGAGGTGCACAAAGTCAAAGGGAACAAAGGCACAGAGTAAGCTTCGCTCACTTTGCAGAAATGAGGTAAAAATGAAAAAAATAGTAACAATTTTAACAACGGCACTGGTAGTTTCGGTTTGTAGCACAACGGCACTGGCTTCTTGCCACAGACATGGCGGTCATCATGCAAATGCAAACAGCAATGGCGTCTGTGACAATAGGGGTTCTCATGGATGTGGAGGGGAATGCAGCGGCTATATT
>CANRVD010000086.1 GCA_947643145.1 uncultured bacterium
GATAGCAGCCTGTACATGAAACTGGCGGAAGCCGCTGGAACTTCTACTTCGCTGACGGCGTATGTTAAAAGGACGTTGGAAGAATATCTCAATGTAAAGTCAGAGATGGCAGAGCGTCAGATATTTCATGAGCAGATATTAACGTTGGTTCGGGAAGAAATGCAGGAACAGGGTATGAAGCTGGTAGGTGCATTGTTAGCGGGGATAGGAACTGTGAGTGTTCCTGTAAAACAGAAAGAAGCTGTAGAGAGGGGAACAGAACTTCCTGATACGTGTGAGAAATTACCCGATGAACTGAGTAGTGTTCTTAAGCTTATCAGTTAGAAAATTGTTGCAGATATGAAAGCATATGCAAACAATCTGCTACGCATCAAGTGTTATTTAATGAAATGAAAAACTAAAATTTGCATATCTGAAATCAAATGTAGCAGATATGCAATATATTTGGTCTGTTATATGATGGAAGTTTGAATATGGAGTTATATTATTCCCGGTGCCAGTTGTGGCATGGGGATTATTTTGTTGCCCGTCCCGGAGGTTACGAGGGCAGATCTGAGGAAGATATGGCAAAGGATACAATAGAAAGAGTTGAAAAAGCCCAGAATAAAGCACTGGAACATTTGGATTATATTCTGGAAACGGTTTCCACACCGGATTTTGTTGAGGTCGTTGGACGTGTCGGCGGCGATACAGTCACTTATAGGGTGTATGATGACGGATCTGTATATGAGAAATGAGCAGGGAGGTATTTAATCATGAGGCTTGATTACAGGAAGGAGAAGTTTCAGAAAGTCAGTGTATGTGGCATTCCATGCGATTTCAGCGATATGCGCATAGACAGGAGGACCGTACCAAAAGAACGATACCAGTATGAGGTTGCCGATGATGATGAGAGTCAGGGTGATCCAGTAAGAGTAGGATATGGTATCATGGTGAATTTCATCGGAACACTGATTAGTGATGTGCCGTTGCCGCTTGTAGATGATAAAGTATTATGGCTGCAAGATGGGGATTTTGTATATCTGTAGAACTGGGGAGGGGGCAGATTTGCATGACAGCAGGAATGCAGTATCTGTTGATATGTTGCAAGATGAAAAATAGAATACATATTATGCTTCATAAAATGTATACAGTTTATGTATCATTTATAAAAACACTTTATGATGAGTAAAAGTAATCGTTTTATGATTGGATTTATGACGTTGAATGTTGATATAATTTGACAAATCGGAGGTGATAAAGTGATTAATATTGATTTCAACAACATAAACGATGAGATCGTCTACGAGGCATTTCATGTGGATGGGAATGAAGCTGAGGCGTTGAATGACAGCTATCTGGAACTTTTTGAATTGATTGGACGGGACGCTATGCTAAAACTGTTCACTCATTTTCATGGAGATAAAATCGAGTGCCCCATGCGGCTGTACCGTGCGGAGTTTATTGCTGATCTTGCGAAAAATGAAACAGACAGGCGTGAAAGGGCGAAAATTGCAAGGGCAGGCGGATATTCTGCAAGGGTGATAGAAGGGGTATTGAGCAAACGTCGAAAAGAAAATGAGACGGAATAATATATAGGGCAAAACAAAACTAAAAATACTACGTAGAATGGCAGGGAGATGTTGTGAAGTTTATTTTGGTATGTAGTTCTTTTATCATTTTTGTTTTTGGTTTGATAAAGATTATTAAACGAAGAATTAAAAATGAAACGAAGAGAAAGGATTTAGTGCTGATTGGAGTGGCAGTAGCTATTTATATTGTAGCTGCGGCTATGCCAGAAAGAAAAGCAAGTAGAGAGAATGGAGGAGTGGAAAGGTCAGCTAATACATATGGGGTAGAAAATGCAGAATATATAACTGATGATATGCAGGTGGAAACACTGACTGATTTTTCAGAAGAGAGGGCATTTGTGCAGTTTACTGATTATTCGGAAGAAGATTTAAAAATGGCTGAGGATGGAATAAGGGCTATGCTTACGGATGATGAAGGCGAGAAGGCTCAATATGCGATGGAGTATATTGAGCATGAACCTCAGGGCGGAAACAGAATGGCACTGATTGATACACTGGGTAAAATTTTATGGAAATCGGATCGAACGTTAAATGATCTGTCATTGACGGAAATAAGTGAATTCAAAGATGGGTTGGCTTACTTTATATTTGATGGAAATGAGGGAGAAAGCTATAACATCATTGATTGGGAAGGTAATATAACTTATACGAAAGAATGCTCGGAAGATTTTATGTTTCTTTCACACGGAGGAGGATTGTTTTTAGTTGCAGAACATATTGCAAGTTTAGATGTTGATGAGTGGCAGATTGGAACCATTGATAAAAATGGTGATATTGTTGCGGAATATAAAGCCTATGAGATAACGACACCCCAAGAAAAACCACTATCTGTGGAGGAGCCTATTGATCCGTCTTTCAGTCTGCAAGAGATTGATGATGCATTAGGCAGACTTGCTGAAGAACGTCAGAAATGGGTTGAAGAGAGTTGGGAATACGATGGAGAGACTGATGAAGAATATTACAGATTGATTGAAGAAACAGAAATGGAATTCCAAAACAGATATGATGAGCTGACGGAGAGAAAGATTCAGATTCAGGAGCAATATGCTGTGCAGGCTGAAGAATATCAAGAATATCAGACGGAACTTGAGGAATATGAGGCAGATAGTCAGCATATGCCGGAAACGATTGCTTTTGATAAGAATTCTAGTCATGATTATCAATCGTTATGTGAATATCTTGGAGAAAATGTTTACAGAGTACCATTGGAGAACGGTTTTGCAATATTGAATTTGGATTCCCAAAGTGTTATCAGCTTGAATACATATTCTGAAAATACAGCTCATATTGAGCAGTTTATAACCGGTTTTGACAATGGTACTGCCACTGTGTTATATAACGAACCCATAGATATGGAGAAAATGGAAGAAGATAATACGGACGTTAATTGGGCGACGTTTCTGAAAAACTCATATTCCCTGTGCCGTATGGAGACAGATGGTACAATAATCCCTATTGTGTCAAATAGCTGGACAAACTATGTTCTGCCCAATATTTTGAATGGGGAAAATGAATTTCAGGATGGTCTGTTATTTGTTCCTTACAGCGGGGGAGACGATACAACAGGTGTTTACTATAACATTGACGGAGAAGTTGCTCTTGAATTCTCCGAATACAATGGGAAAAGTGTATATTTTTGTGATCCTTTCTATAACGGATATGCCCTTATGTTAATACAGGGTGCTGATCAGCTTACTTATTTCACGGTCATTGATAAAAGTGGAAAACAACAGTTTGAACCTCAAACAGGTTTTGAGGATGTATATATGAGTAGCGATGGAAAGTATCTCATTGCGGTTAAGTGGCATAATTTAACAGTGTTTGATATTACGGGCAATGAAGTGGTAAGTGTGGACAGTGAGCGGATATCATCAGATGATGGATTGCACATACGCAACCAACAGATACATTCAGAACATAAATATGATGTGTGTGATGAGGTGATCAGATTTAGGGAGTTTTATGTGAATGTAAAAGAGAAAACGGTTATTGGATCACATTTCAATACTGAGGTTGAATTTTAAGAAATGGGATAGCAGGATGATTTTCGATGTATTATGTTGAAAAGATATTGCAGCAAGAAAAGATAAAATATGGAAAAGGAAAAGGAGCAAGGGTGTAAACGATGACCACATATGATATTTCTGGAAATATGGTTACTATTTCCAACGATATGGAAAATGAGCGATATTTATTAAGTACTACGGATGAATATATTGAATCTGTTAATGAAACTTTTGATGAGTGGTATGCGGCGCGGGGAAGTTGTTATGGCATAGTGGAAGAGACAGATAATCTTTATAATGGTTCGATAGTGCCCCTTATTAATATAGGAATAGATATTTTAAATGCTCAAGGGGTGTACTCCTTAGACGAAGATTCTTTTTATGATAAGTATGTTAAAAAATTCCATTTGTCAGAGCATGTGTTTGAAGTTGTACGTTCCATGGAGAAAGCGGTAGAAGCAGTCAATATTCGCCAAGAGGAAGAAGAGATGTATCGGCAGGTCCGAAAAGAGAGCAGAGGCAGGGTGGTAGGCGGCGGTTTTGGTCTTGGCGGAGCGATTAAGGGGATGGCACAAGCCGGAATGATGAACGCAGCCAGCGGAATAGCGCATTCTGCATTCAATGCAGTTGGAAATGTTGGTTCGGGAATTGCTGCCAGTTCAGACAAAGCGGCGATTTACAAAAAATATAAGGAACCCTTAAACACAGCTCTTATGCAAGATTTGTATGATATTCGCAATGCAATTAGAACTGCACTACAAAAGGAAGCAGGTATTGTTTGCAAGTATGTGACAGATTCCGAGTATGACAAGGCAAAAGCAATATGGAATAATTATAGGCTTGGCAGGATTCCCGCGGAGAAGAAAAAAGAGCAGATTATAGAAGCTCTGACATTAAATCCGTATAGTATAGAAATTTATGATTCTATATGGGAAGATTTTGGAGATGAAAATGGCGAGTTAAGAAAGATGGCCGCATATTTCGGTATTCCCTTAGAACAGCAGATTGCAGAAATAGCAGAACAATATGGGGATGATTTATTTACCAAAAACTGTAGTTTATATGAAGAATCGTTTGATAAAAAGACGGCTGCCGTTCAGATTGAAAATCAAATCAAGGCAACTTTGGATGAGTTGGTTCAATATTGTAAAAGACAGACGATATCGGAAGATAATATATCTAAGATTGCACAGTGTAAGCAGCTTTTAGAAGAAATTGACATTGAAGTCAGGACTGTCAAGGGAGTTACCTATGATACAAGAGAATTGGCTGAAAATGTTCGGAAAGACTTCGCAACTTTTTACCGGGCCTTGCAGGGAAAAGATATTTTTGAAAAGGAGACATATGAATATCTAAAATCTGCGGATTACATTACAGAGGAATTCAAAGGCATTTTTGAGTCTGTATTTGGGACAGAATATGGGTTGCGGATACCCGAAAAAATTTATGAGAATATTGATTTTATTATCAGACAGTCATTATCGGATGAAATAATCAAAGGTGGATGGATTGATATACCAGATCATATCGGTTCTTTTTCATCAAAAGAGACTATGATTTCTTCTGTCGCAGGAACCTTGGCAGAAGAACTGATACTGGCATTGTTCGACCGATCTTCCAAAGGGAAATCAGGGATATTGCTCACGAACCGTTTCCTAAGAATTTATGCAAAAGGGCTTCTTTTAGGTGAGAATTTGGCATATCCGATTGAACAGGTTGAAAAAATTGAATGTCAGGAAAATGATACATATGTTATTAACATTCAGGAACAAAGTCCTGTAACATTTTCTATGAAGCGGACTGATTTGACAGTCGATGAACAACTTGCATTCAGTGATATGTTAAACGAACTGATACGAATTGTAAAGAATTTGTCTACAGAAAACAGGCTTCAATTATTTAGAATTTACAAACATACAAAAATATGTAGATGTGGGATGCTGCTTTTAGCGGATGAAAAGATATGTCCATCGTGTAAATGTATGATAAAAGATAATGGCGAATTTGTGGAAACACAGATTTGTCCTAATTGTAATAATTATGTCCAAATCGGTAAGAAATTCTGTTCGATATGTGGATATCAGCTAGATGGGAATGAAGATTCTTCAAATATTTCGGAAGCTGAGGAGGCAAAAAGTAATGAAAACGAAAAAGATGTTTCAGAGAACTTAGGAGAAACGTTCAAAGAACTTGTTTGTCCTAATTGTCATAGCATAGTAAAAGCAGGTAAAAAGTTCTGTTCCAAATGCGGAACTAAAATACAATAAAGGAGAAGAAGAAAATGAGCAAAAAATGTATGAAATGCGGTGCCGAATTAGAAGACAATGCGTTTTTTTGTGATGAATGCGGGGCGCAACAGGCAACGCCAGAAACAACGGCTTCTGTGGAAGGACATGTATCACAAACTAATGCGAAGATTCCATCCACAAATCAAATTGTGAAATCGGTTGAGGGGCTTGTTGATCGAATACCTATTAATTCGGGAAATCAGTCTGCAAATTTGTCGCCTGACATGATTAAAAATTCTGCCGGAGGAATCGCTTCCTTTGTTTTGGGAATTATTGCAATCTGTTCGCTTGGGATGTCTGTGATTCCTGCTGTTTTAAGTATTGTTATGGGAATTATAGCAATCAAAGACCCAAATGTGAAGCATGGTCTTCCCGTTGCTGGTTTGATTATGTCTGTCATTTCTTTTGTTTTGTTAATCATTTTCGTCATTATTTGACCAACTAGGGAGCATTCTGTATGGGTAGAATGCTCTTGATTCCTTTGTTAATTTGGGGATTGTAAACATTTTCTGATAGTATTTAAACTTAATTATTCTGTATGTAGAATTATGTTATCGTATATGTAAGGTACATGCTGATATATTCTTTCTATAGTATTAAGCATACCATCAGACATGGTATGAGTATGGAAAGAAAGGAGACGGGTATGGGCAAACTGAAATTATTTGAGAACATCTTAAAAGCAGTAACCACATTAGTGGCTGCGCTTACAGCCTTTGTCAAATTTATTGGCATGGCTTTCAGTATGAAAACAGAGCAGGCATAATGCAGAAACCTGTAAAGAAGCAAACTTCTGTAAGCGGTGAAAGAACGACAGAGGACAAATGAGATATTGATGGCGGGATGAAAAACGGAATAAAAAATCTAAGCAGGGGCTTTTCATAGGGGAAGCTCCTATTTTCGTTGCGCCACCTCTGTCTGGCAAGGAAAATTTAAGAGAAAAGGAGATGGTTTTATGTCGGCAAATGTAGAAACAATGTTCTCCGTAAGGGAGAAACCGTGGCATGGATTGGGAACAATCGTTATGGAAGCACCCACATCAGCAGATGCCCTTCGGCTTGCGGGGCTTGACTGGAAGGTGGTGCAGGAGCCTGTGTACACTGGTAATCAGGAACCAATAAAGGGATATAAGGCAAATGTGCGGAGTTCCGACAGGAAGGTGCTTGGCGTGGTATCCGACCGCTATAAGGTGGTACAGAATACGGATGCGTTCAGCTTTACCGATGAACTGCTTGGAAAAGGGGTGCGTTATGAGACAGCCGGATCATTGCAGGAGGGAAGGAAGGTATG
This sequence comes from uncultured bacterium, assembly GCA_947643145.1. Classification (GTDB taxonomy): domain Bacteria; phylum Bacillota; class Clostridia; order Lachnospirales; family Lachnospiraceae; genus Butyribacter. The sequence continues at coordinate 7,156 of CANRVD010000086.1, forward strand.
GCTCCTTGCAAGACTGCCAAAGGAGTATGTCATTGCAGGGGAGCGGATCAGCTCCTATCTGGTATTTTCTAATACCCATGACGGCTCCGGCTCTGTGAAAGTAGCCGTGACTCCTGTAAGGGTGGTATGTAACAATACTTTGAACCTTGCACTGAATACCGCAAAGAGAAGCTTTTCTATGATCCACGCAGGCAACATCCATGACAAGATTCAGGAAGCGAAGGATACTCTCTTTATGGCGGAGCAGTACATGGACAGCCTCGGTATCGAGTTTGAGCAGTTACGGAGACAGAAGATCACGGATGCACAGGTAAAGGAGTATATTGAACTGCTCCTGCCGATGGAAGAGGATGCAACGCCAATTCAGAGTAAGAACATTATCAAACTCCGCATGGATATGAAACAGAGGTATTATGAAGCTCCCGATCTGCAGAAAGTAGGAAACAATGCGTACCGCTTTATCAATGCGGTGTCGGATTTTGCCACACACAGCAGCCCTTTGAGGAGGACGGCAAATTATAACGAGAACCTGTTTGCGAGGACGGTTGACGGCAACCCGTTGATCGACAGGGCATACCAGCTTGTAAAAGCGGCATAGACAGGAAACGATTTTTAACCTTTTGGTCTGAAAAAATAGTATATCACGGGAAGAACAAAGAGCGAATAAGGGCAGTCGGGCATGATGTTTCGGCTGTCCTTATTCTTTTGCCAGTGTCCGGGACAGATACCGGGCAGGAAGGGAGAATAAACATGTTTGAGAAAATAGCATTAGCAGGAGTCAGCAATGCAGAATGGCTCCGCTTACGGAAATCAGGGATCGGCGGTTCCGATGCAGGGGCGATCTGCGGCGTGAACCCCTACAGCAGCGCCATGAAAGTATTTCAGGATAAAACAAGTGAAGCAGTTGAAGAACAGGACAGTGAGGCAATCCGTATCGGGCATGATTTGGAAGACTATGTGGCGCAGCGGTTTGCGGAGGCTACCGGCTTAAAGGTGCGGAAGTCTAACTATATGTACCGAAGTGTGGAGCATCCCTTTATGATCGCAGATGTGGACAGGCTGATAGCGGGAGAAGATGCGGGACTGGAATGTAAGACAACAAGTGCTTACAATGCGGATAAATGGGCGGATGGTGACATTCCGCTCCATTATGTGATGCAGTGCTACCATTACATGGCTGTGACAGGGAAAAAGGTGTGGTATATTGCGGCGGTCATCTTAGGCAGGGAATTTACCTACCGCAGACTGGAATGGGATGAGGAACTGATCGGACGGCTGATATCCATAGAAGATAATTTCTGGAATCATCATGTGGTGCCGGGCATCATCCCGCCGCCAGATGGGAGCAGAGCCTGTGATGAGGTGCTGGAACAATATTTCCATACAGCGAAGAAAGCCAGCGCGATCGAACTGGTCGGATTTGATGAAAAGTTGCGGAGGCGTGAAGAAATCCTTGGTTTTATTTCTGAACTGCAGGAGGAACAGAAGCAGATCGAACAGGAAGTGAAATTGTTCATGCAGGATAATGAACTGGCGAGCAGCGACAGCTTCAATGTTTCGTGGAAAAACATCGACTCCACAAAGCTTGATACGAAACGGATAAAGGAAGAGAGACCGGAGCTTTATGCTGATTACGGTAAGGTATCCCATTCCAGACGGTTTGAAGTGAAGGCGGCATAGGAGGGTGCTATGGAAGAAAAGGAATTGAGGGAACTGTTACAGCAGAGGCTCCATCTGGAACTTATGTGTTTTAAAGATTCTACGCTCCAACAGGGAAAAGAGGATATTTTCAAGGCTTCTTACAGGATTGAAATTTATGTGAATCTGTATGAAATTCTGTTAGCATATACAGAAAATTTACAGAGCGGCATGATAAGGGAACTTTTGGGGCTGAGTTTTGGCATACTGGATCATCTTTATCAGGAATGGCTGGACAGGGAGGACAGCTTTTATGCGGAACTGAGGGAGTATGCGTGTTATGAACTGGAAACAATCCCGAAAAAAGCAGATCCGTATGCGGGAGAGGAGGAAAAGGATGGAACAGAACCTGATCAGGCTGCTTAAGGCAGATGAGATTGAATGCAGGGTGTCCTTGATCAACGAAAAGGGCTTGAGCCTGCTGCTCTATAAAGATGCAAGGGTAGACCAGAAGATATTGGATGAAACATTTGGAATCTTTGGATGGCAGCGGAGCCACCAGAGCATAGAGGGGAACCTCTACTGCACCGTAGCGATTTTGGATAAAGAAACCGGGGAATGGGTAGCAAAGCAGGATGTGGGAACGACAGGCTATGCTGAAAAGGAAAAATCACAGGCATCAGACAGCTTTAAGCGGGCGTGCTTTAACTGGGGGATCGGCAGGGAACTTTATACGGCGCCTTTTATCTGGCTGCCGGCAGGGAAGGTTTCGATCCAGAGTAAAGAGAACCGCTATATTTGTAATGACCGATTCTCTGTTTCTTCTATACAATACAATGATAACAGGGAGATCAGCGGACTTGTGATTGTAAATGATGGGGGAAAGACGGTATATGAGCTGAAAGCAAAAGGAGCCAAATCGACAGGAGGCAGTAAAGGAAAACCCGCTGATGAAAATAGTAATAAAGGGAAAGCGGCACAGAAGATACCGCAGAAAGATTCTGCCGCCCTTTCTAAAGAACAGATGGACTCTTTACAGGCGGAGCTTGACAGGACAGGCGTAACCATGGAGACGGTACAGAACCGTTACCAGATACAGGAGCCGGGAGCGATGAGTAAGGAACTCTACGGAAGGGTAATGTCTGCGCTGAAACGGACGAAATCATCAGAAGCGGCATAGTCAGGATAAAAGGGAAAATGGAAGGAGAAGGATAAATGATGAGTTTTGAGGAATTTACAGAGGATGTATTAAAAGAGATCCGTATGAAGTTGGGAGACGCATTTCAGATCAGGCAACGTGATGTGATCAAAAACAATGATGTGAAGCTGACCGGGATCGAGGTCGTAAAAGAAGAAACAGATATCGGACCATGTGTATATCTGGATGGGGCTTATAGGGAATATAAATCTGATGGAATGAAATTCGATGAGATCGTGGATGAGGTATACAGGCTCATCCTGAAACATGCGG
>CANRVD010000087.1 GCA_947643145.1 uncultured bacterium
CACCTCATAATAGAGGTGATAGATGTGTTAAATATCAATGATACAATACACTAGGTTACAGGTACTTCTGACTGCACCCTTTTACATGCCTCTTCCCTGAGTTCAATACTGTATATTTATACTATAATCCTTCCCCTGACTTTCTTGACAGATTATACCACTCGTTCTATGTGTCTATCAAATGGGGTATAAGGCAGATAATAAATTGCGCTATCCCAGTATCTTCTTAAGTCCTAAAACAATTTTCTCTACATCTTCTTCCGTGTTATATTTTCCCAACGAAACACGAATCGTTCCCCGTGCATATTCCTCATCCAGATCAATTGCTTTCAGCACATGAGATATCTTGGTGTCTTGGCTGTTACACGCCGACCCTGTAGATATGCAAATTCCAAACAAATCCATTCTATGCAGAATAGCCTCTCCATCAGCTCCTGGGAAAGAAAGACTGATTAGACCTGGTAATGTATTCAATCCACCATTACGAACAAAGGGAATATTCGTCTTCTTCAATAGACATAGAAGCTCGTTTTCTAATTCTGTGATATTCTTCCTGTTTTCTTCAAGGTGAACGCAGTTGTTTTTCAAAGCAGCTGCCATAGCAATAATTCCTGGAATATTTTCGGTTCCTGCCCGATTTCCTGATTCCTGCGCTCCACCATCCGCATAAGGTATCAAACTGCAGCCCTTTCGTACATATAAGAATCCGCATCCCTTCATTCCATTGAATTTATGTGCAGACGCCGAAAGCATATCAACTCCAAGACTGTGGACATCAATATCCACATGTCCCACAGCTTGAACTGCATCGGTATGGAATAACGCACCTTTTTCATGTGCTATACCAGATAAGTCTTTTATAGGCTGTATCGAACCAATTTCATTATTTACATACATCACAGAAACAAGTTTTGTTTCTTTCGTGATCTCTTTCTTCATCACATCCGGAGAAATCATACCTGTTTCTTCTGGATTTAGATAAATGATTCGATGCCCGCATTTTTCCATCGTAGCGCATGAATGCAAAACCGCATGATGTTCAAAAGACGAGGTAATAATTGTATGATTCCCCTCATCAGACATGGCAATACCCTTAATCGCCCAATTATCGCTCTCAGTTCCGCCAGAAGTGAAAAAAATCTCGTCCGGAGAAGCCCCAATGCAGGAAGCAATAACCTCCCTGGCCTCCTGAATTGCCTTCTTGGGTGTTCTCGAAAAGGCATACGGCTGAGAAGCATTACCATATTCTTCAAGCAAATACGGTGTCATTGCTTCATATGCGACTTTATCCATCTTAGTCGTAGCGGCATTATCCGCATAAACATATTGCTTCATATTCTGTCCTTACACAAAAAGTTTGCAGCCCTCAGCCTTAAAGTCCTCTATCTTTTCAAACAGTTCATCAACCGTACATTCCAGATAATCAGCAAGGCAATCCATACAATAAAAGTTTTCTATCTCCGTTCCCAGAAGCTTCTTATTGATCCCTATTGTATCCTTTTCCAAATTGTTTTTTCCGCACATTACGCATTCACACTTCATTCTTCGGTTCCTTCACTGTAAATGTTGGCATCTGTTTATCATCTTTTTTATATTCAGCGTCAAGAATCGAGAGCTGTCTCCAGATTATCTTTCTCATATTTACCGCTGGTCTAAGACAATATCGATTAAACAGCTTCAAATCCACATCTTCCGCCGAACGGACATGAGGGAACAGAAGCTTTAAATATGCCGTTGCTATTCTCTTCACCGCTTCTGTATGTCTGACATATGCATTCTCGGAAACGTCAACAATCTGATCAACTATAGCCCTGTAGCTGGCATCACCCCGAAGCAAATGGAGGACTGTGCAAAAGTACTCAGAATTCAAAGCCCAACCCGAAACCTTTAAATTGTCCTTCATCTCTGGAATATCCCATCCCTTTATAAATCCGTGGATACGATCCACGAGAGCGCTTTCTTGAAAAAGCGTAGGAAGCTCTGAAAACATGCTTGTGTATTCATCCATGTTCTCGACGGAAATATTTCCAAGCAGAACAACACCGGCAAAGGACTCACCTTCATAACCACTTATATTAAATCGCCCTCGTTCCATATATCCCTGCATAATCGAACGCATTTCACTGATGTCATTAAAAGTGACTAGTTTAACTTCATCGATGGCAACATAGTCGTTGCCAACAATAAATCCCGGCGCACGTCGACTTACATCATAAAACATTTTTGAGCGTGTAATCTTACCGCCGTCCGTCAGCAATCCATATTTACTTACATTACCGAAAACATATGATTTTCCAGTTCCCTTTGGAGCAAGTTCAAGAAGATTTAGTCTCTTCTCAATAAATGGTAGCAAACGGGTAAGCATTGCCAGCTTTTCTTCCTCATTCTTATATCCGCTAGCATTGTAATCCATCGCTCCAAGCAGGACATCAATCCACTCTGAAATGTCAAATTCAGCACGAACATCTTTGTAGTAATCAAGATCGGCTGTATACGGGCAGAAATTGGTGAATCCAGTCATTTTGATCTTGCCCGGAATCTTAGGCTTTGCTGTTTCATCCGGCAAACGATATCCAAGTTCAATTACTCCCCAAGTTTCCTGACCATTAGTAAGCTCTGCTTTATACTGTTCCCAAACAGACGACTCAATGATGGTTTCCCTGTTTGTCAAACCGAAATTGGGAAGAGAGAATGAAATCTCCCCAGTTCGTATGTCAATATCTATTCCAACTTTAGTAAGAATCTTCACCCGCTCATTTTCGTAAATAATTCTGTTTTTTATACTGATCCACTCTTCTTTTTGTGGAAGATATGTCTTAATAAAGTCTGTCACTTCCTCAACATCATAATTACCTTCATCATCCTCAAATTTCTTAAGAACCCAGTCTCTCAAGAAAGAAGGTAATCCAAGAGAGGAGAAGAAATTACTCTTCTTCAGATCTTTATACACCACCATATCTTCAAAGCATTCCCAAAGCTTATTGTCCATGATCATACTTCTCCTACAGCAGATCTTTCTCACGCTGACCTTCGCGTTTAACTATAAGTGTCAGTTTCTCCGCAATGATGTTATCTCCAGAATAAACATCTACAGAATAAGTTCCCGGTTTTCGTAAATCTGGCATATCAACTTGATAAAAACCATTTCCGAGCGGTTCAGCCTCATAGCTCTTTCCGTCAATTGTAATGCTCACATCCGGAAGCTCTGCTGTCATGAATATCTTAATTGCAGCCTTCTTACGGAAGCTAACCTCGATTTCCAATACGTCTGTAAAGTCTACCGCTTCCGCATCTCCAGGCATAAGATGAACTTCTCTCCTTCCATCCGTATATGTAAGCTCAATTATCGGAACGCATATTTCTTCAAGGGTGGCACCACCATGTACTTCCACATTGGCTTTCCTGCCCCCTCTAAACCGATCATAATTTGCTAATGCCCAAAAATCGCCGGCATCTGTGGCATAATCCGGCTGAACATCAACGTCGCTTTTAGGACAGCATCTTCCTGAATGTTGTCCTTTTTCTCCCATTTCCCATACATTTTCAGTATCATGAAGCACTGCCAATCTGCTGGACCCATGATCCGCAATCATCACAGCACGTTTAATCGTGCCACCGCTAATCAGCTTATTCCTGATTTTTTCCAAAGTTTCACGGATGGTTTCCATTTCCTTCATGAGATGCAACGGCAGTTTTGAATTGCTGTAATAATCATAATCAAACTTGCCGTGGTGCTTTATATCATCGATATCCTTAATGGAGACAATATGTTTCTTATCCCATAACTCAAGGAACTCCTTATTCCGGCTTGTAATAGACGGAAGCTCACATCTGCATACGGTTATTTTTGCATTTAACTGAAGCTCTCTGCATACCGACATGATGTAGCCAAGATACTCTACGCCCATTGCGTCCATAAAATATAACTGAGAGTCTTTTGTACTAAGTTTTTCAATTTTTGATGAGCGTGGTTCGAGAATAAGGTTGTACTCTCTCTTTTCAGCCTGTTCCAAAACGATTGCTTCAAAATCTGGAAGAATCTTGTTAATAACCTTCTGATATTTGTAATCCTGGAAATAATTATCCAAAAGCTCATTTCTAAACCTGTACGGCTGCAGGTATGCAAAGAGGTCTGGATAAACTTTCTTAAGTATGCCCAGAAGCCTATCTCGTTTATACTCCGTTCCGTACTGATCCAGGAATTTGAAAATGGCCTCTTTTTCCTGCTCAGTATTGTCCGTCAGGTAATAGATAGCGTTTTTCCCCTTACCAACTACTACTTTACAGTATGCCGTAAGTTCGGCTGATGGATTCCCTGTCTGATTAAGAAGTATCTTTCGGCTTTCATAAAAATTCCAAAAATCCGCGCTTTTCACATTTTTATTTAAGATACAACGGTACACATTAGAAATCAGATCACACAGGCCTGATGATCTTGATGATGCGTAATTAAGGCACCAGTTATTCTTGGTTCCAAAAAGCTTTAATCCTACAAAGTAAAGCCATAATCGATTTGCAGACATCTGCTTATAATTCTGCACATGAATTTCCAATGTCATGTGATTCCCAAATTCGCCATCAATTACAGCAATCCAACTTGGTTTCTTTTCAAATAATCCAAGTGCATATTTCCATTGTTCGTCTGTACCGATAGCTTCATTCAATTCAGAAGTCTTCGGATCTTTCTGTAGCAAAGCATCATATGCTTTGGACAATCCTACAATACGATACAGTGCCTTGGGAAAGTCATCCTTTTTCTTGCTGGTAAAAACAAGCAGTTTCTCGGCAGATGTGCTCTCTACCGAAACGGCAAAGGATTCAATTCCATTGATCGTCTGAACCCCTTTTAGTGATAATCCCGGTGACGAAAGATATATCTCAGGAACTGTTTGTTCCTCTCCCTCAAGAACGGCTATGCGCAGCTGAAAGCGAGGATCTTTGAAATCCATGTACTTATGGCATTGATAGGTTACGACAACCACATGCCCTGCTGTAGTCATGGAAAGGATCTCTTTAATTACCTTCCGCAGCTCCTGCTCGCCATGAAGCTTCAGAAATGAACTTATGCCGGTAAAAAACGAAGTGCCCTGTTTCGTTTCCAGATCATAAAAAAGTGTATCCATCCGTGGAAACTCATCTTTTTTGCAATAATCCGATGCCTTAATAACATTGTTAGACCCAACATTATAATACATCATCAAATCACTCCAGTCCTTCTGATTCTGCACATCCACAATCAAAGGCTGAACATTTTCTTTCGACAGAAATCTGCCTATTTTCTTTATACATTCAGCAAAATCCATTCTGAATCACCTCAATTACCTTTGATAATCTCCATACCTACGGTCATGTTATCCTTAATCAGTTCCTTCAGATAACGTTTCACATCTTCAACATCCATATTGTCAATCTTTTCGAGTGCCTTAGCCGATCCGCCTTGATTGTATTTAGCCTCAGCCATTTGCTGAAGTTTCTTGTCCACCTCTGGAAGACCGAACCAATCATATGGCTCAGTTGAAATACGGCTATCCAAATACTGTTTTACCTCTTCTACATCCGTCAGCATTACCGCAAAGCCTTTAATAATCGTTTCAGTAAAAATCCTGTAAAGGGCAGCCTGATCCTCCAGAAGGCCATAAAACGAGGCTTTCTCGAGGTATTCCTTTGCCTTCTCGATAGCTGTTCCGTCAGGATGATTCTTATTCAATGTTCCAAAAGCAGCTCGTGCCTGTTGTACCTCGTTATCCGGAACAAGGCAGAGTATAGGCATGAGATGTTTTCTTGACCATTCCCTTGGAGAAGCTGATTTCGTTTTTTCTTGCCAAAGCTTCTTCAGCTGTTCGTTTCCAAGTGAGCTGCGGTATTCCTTTGCTTTCGCATCAATCGTATTAGTATATGTTGCCTTATCCATAGTGAAGGTTCCGACAGAAATCGTCTGGTAGAATGCTCTGATTTCTTCCTCCGTCAAGCCTTCCAGATAATATGCGCATACCGTTTTAAACAGGTCAATTTGATTATTGTAGAACTTATTAAATGTCTCCTCGTTTGCTATAAGAAGGTCAAGGAATTTCTGCTTCTGAGAATCAAGCAAAGTTCCAGCTTTCTTCATATTATACAACATTTCCATAAACGGTTCGAGCCCACCAAAATGATTCTTGGCTAATGCGAATGCAATCCGAATATAATTACACTTGTCACACCACTCTCTAATAGTGTTCACGTATGAGATGTTCTTTGCTATAACCTTATTACTCTCAACGATTATTTTATACTCTAGAATAACTTCTTTGATCTTCTGTTCAGCTGTCTCAACATTCCATACCCAGTTTGCCGCATCGGCATCAAATTTGCTTCGAAGAACATTGATGTACTGTCCGTTGTCGCCTACTTCAGAAGCCAGCTTGACCAGTTCGCCATCCTCGAAATCTTCGAGGTATTTCTTCATGCCTTTGGTACAGTTCTCCTTCATCAGCAAAGTCTTTAAATCATCAGAGGCATCAGAGTACTTAATGCACAAAACACCTATTTCCAAAGCAATGCTGTTATCAGTTTTAGAGCCACCGATATTGTTACTGTTTGCAATGCCACAATAGTTATCAATGAGATCAGAAATTACTTTTGAATCCGTTTTAAGGCTGACATCATCTATAATCTTTTTGAGCGTCCATATTGGGAAAGAATACTCCTTCATCTTGTTACGGATACGCTCTCTAGTCTGCTCAATTGAAGTGCAAAGATTCAAAGGAATTCCAAAAGCAGCTGATGTTGCTTCATTGAACGCCTTCTCCTCCTGAGTCATGGCAACAATGAATTTGTCCTTATATCTTGGATTCGGAGTGATCTGTAGATTGATTATTTCAGCAACCATCTCCTTCAGCTTTTCCAGATTAAGCGCATCATTGGTGAGACCATCGCTCCAGCTATAAGTTCCGTCTATGTATTCTTTCAGAACAAAACCAAGAATAAACGCCGAAAGATTACACGGCATAAACCCATAAGGCTTTCCTTTCAGCACATCGTATATGGAGCGGATCGAAATTCTTCCGGCAGACTCAAATGCATCTGCAATTGCCTTGTCTACTTCAATCTTAATCCTTGATATCAGAATATTAGGATGTGCCACCCAATATGCAGAATCATCCCATGCTTCCTTCAAAGCAGTTTCAAGTTTCGTCGTTGCATTTCCGGAAGAGAATGTCTGCCTTGTAACTCTATTTACACCGCACTCAACACCAAGCTTAAGGCTCGATGGCGTATACATTGTAGGAAGAACATTATACGTAGCCTCCAAACAATCCGAGAACTTCTCCTTGTTGATTGCCTGAAGCACAGACATAAGAATGTCTAATGATGTAGCCCGTTCACCATCCGGTTTCTTGTCCGTATAAACAATGAATTCGCCGCCCGCAATGCGCGTTTTCCATTTCTTAAGAGCATCCTTTGCATTGCTCGAATACTGAACGGCAAGAGTACTATCTTTTCCCTGCTGATACATGGATTGAGCCATCTCATTCCTGTATTGGTTATAGCCGTCCTGTCCGAAAGGATTAATGGTCGTATCAATAAAGACTATATGAAAACTTCCGTCTTTTACGGCATCCTGTATCTTTTTGGATAGCATTGATGCTTCCATGTCACTCTTCGCAAAGCAGACTACCGCCGGAATCTTGTTTTCAAATTCCGCCTCCCTGTTTCGAATCATCCGAATAGTCTGATCAAAGTCACTGGAAGAAACATACTTCAGCTCATAACGCAACTTAAGAGCACCGCCAAGCGTAATTGCTTCGGTAACAGTGGTTTTATCGGAAAACTGTTCGGTGATTAGTGCGGTTGTAGTTTTTCTGTCAATTTCTTCTTTAAACTTATCCAGTTCCGCTCCACTCACTTCGTTAACATAAGCGTTATACTGAAACTTGCCATTGCCTAGCTGTTTCTTGAACAGCACTCTGTCCCTTACCAATTTTTCTGCGCAGCGTCCTGCCGCTCCGCCGTCAAGATCAGATCCCTCAAACGCATAATCCACATTCTTCTCGTTCGGAATGAAGAGTTCTACAGAATCACCCGCATGCTGGGAAATAGCCTGCAAAAGCAATACCGTCTTCAGGATGCGTTTTTCATCCATATCCAACTTCTGGTTTGCACTCCGCGTAAAGTAATCCAGTACAGTTCTGATGTCATGCGCCAGAAAATCTCTTCCTTTGTCGTAGAAAAATTCCCACAGCATATCTATTGTCAAAAGAGGATTGTCATTTTCCGGTCCGTAGTTATCAATAAACCACTGGAAGCCTTTTATCTCATCCCCTCGATCATTCTTGATAAAGTCAAACATACTCCTCTGGTTCGAATCAAAAGCAGAAGATATATGCTTGAGAAGCAAAGCTGTATATGGATGAATCGGCAAAATATCCAGCATCTCCTGAGCCGTAATGTTGGCAATTCCTCTCACAATCTTGCGTGATTCTTTTGTACGGTCAGCCAGATCATCCGCCACACCATTCCAATCATCCAGTACAGCATTATCCTGATTCTTTTCCATTGCTGCACCCATGAGCTGGAATGCAATATTCTCCGGAAGACTTATCAAACTATGAGGATTTACAAAGCGTCCGTTCAGTTTGATAAAGTCCTTGTCCCCTTCATGGAAAAGACCAGAGCTGACATGTGTAACTAGGATAAAGTAAAACGGTTCCGTTTCACTTAACTCACAAAGTTCCTGAAATCCTGTAAGGTTTCTGCTGTTATTATAGAAGTATTCCGTAAACTCATCCCATATAAATACAATGGCCTTCAGCTCGTTTGCTGCTATGATTTCCTTAATCCATTCGGAAAGATCGCTTGCCGTCATGGAAAAAGCACGGATCTGACGCTCTCTTGCAACCTTAAAGATTTTCTCCATTAGGGCATGTAAAGCATTGTCCTGATATGTGCCGAGCTTCTCAACAATTGCATCCACATCATCCCCGCCAAAGAGATCCGCGTAACTGCCCTTAACATAAACATTAAAGCTCTGCTTATTCTCTGAGTCCGAAAGATAGCGAATTACAGATTCTTTCAAAGAATCCTTTCCCTTGTTCTCAATCTCCGCGAGGTCAAACGCCCTTTCAATGTTCTCCTGGATAGCAAGAACAAGATCATTATCTCCGTGAATGTTGGAAGAGCCGTACCGATGTACGGTCAAAACCTTACCGCTATTTTTGATTCTCTGAAGGTTATTACAGAGGTCGTTGTCCATGCCGTACTTCTCAAAGTATGTCTTTGTGTCATCTGCATTGGCATCAAGCAACTTCTTCAGAGTCAAGACAGCATGCGATTTACCTGTACCATATGCGCCCTCCACCCAGATGGAAAGTTTTTGCTTCCGGTCGAGCATACTAACAGTATTCTTTACCAATTTGATAAAGGTCTCGTGCGGGAAGAACTTCTTCCACATATCTGGCTTACTATTAATAACCGCTTCATTTACCGCCGGGAAGTAGTCCGGATCAACGTCAAAATAATGTCTGTAATTCTCTAACATCGGCAAAGCCTCCTTAGAATAATGCCAGTACATCAGCAGATGTTTTGTCAGCGTTAAGTGTGATCGTATCCAAATCAAGATTGAACTGCGCCGTAACAAAATCAGGATGGTTGATATTCAATCCTGTCAATATTTTTTCCATTGCTCCTCTATCAAGGCAAAAGATTTCTGCAGGACTCACCCCATCACTCTCAACATCCTTATCCAGAAGACGGCTAAGGGTAAACTGATAATAATCTCCACAAGCCTCAGCAAATTTGTATAAAGAATACAGAATCACAGTAGGTTCGGGATTCCTCCAGGATGAACGCACTACTGAATTCCAATATCTCTTGTTGCCCTTTATTTCATAGTCACAAACTCCCATTCCGATTTCATTGCCAAGAATCTTGTTGGAGATAAAGATATTCTTATATGCCGATACAATATGAGAACGTGAATTTGTACTCATGGTATCATCAAGCATCGAGAACACTTCATCCGGAGTGTAAGTATATGATGTCTCTATATTTTTAATCCACCAGTTAAACTCCGCTGTATAAGCAAGGTTGCACGCCATCAATGCCCATGCTAATGATGTTTCGATTCCAATTCTCTCTATACACTGTCCGAAATCCGAATACTTGCCTTTTATCGTAACCTCGCTATCATTCAAAAAAGCTCGGAGAT
>CANRVD010000088.1 GCA_947643145.1 uncultured bacterium
TCATGAAAAATCTCCATCCTTTCTATACTCTATTGTAAGTTATTTTATAGAATTTCCCACTTTTAACTTGTACTATTTATATTCTAACACCAGTCTCCAGACGGAGACGGTCAGGCTGTATATCTTTCTTTTCTGGCTGTTTGTTATTTCCTGTCTAATTTTAAGCCAGTATTTCCGCAAGAAGATGGTTTGCATTTTGCCTGGCGTTTGTGCGGCCGGGATGCTGCTTGTTTCCTTTTTGCCGGCGTCCACATACCGGTTAAATCAAAGCTGGGACGGAAGTATCAATGGCGATGAGGGAATTTATGCAGAGAGCGCTGGCGGCGATTATGCGGAGGAAACGGGTGTGCCGCTTGTATCGTACCAGCTTGACCTCGCATTGAAACGGGAGCTTGAGGTAAACTGCCAGATGGATATAGAGAGCGGGGAGGCGCAGAGCCAGTATTTCTTTACGTTGTACCGCTCATACCATGTAAATGAGGTGGAGTCTTTAACAGATGGGGTACAAGTGGAATTTTCCCGGATGGAGGATGGGCTTTTGATTACGGCGGACAGGGAAGTAGATAAATTGAGTGTCCGTCTTGTCTATGCGGGGCATCATCCAAAGTTCTATTCTAATTCAGAGGCTGCCATGCTTCCCGGATGGTTTCCCTGGTATCCCATGGCAGGGAAAAGAGAGATTTATTATTCGACGTTCAATCTGAATGCCGGTATGCGGGAGTATAGCGGATATAATGTATATAACCGTATCAGGAGGGCAAAATGCCGGGTGAGGGCCGGGAAGGGGATTATAACCAACCTGGAAAAATCAGGCGGGGGGATATATGAGGGGGAGACGGATGGCATTACCGTCCTTATGGGGAATCTTGTTGAGACAGGGCGGCAGGACAGGATTAGGGACTATCTGCCCCTGGCGATGTACAGGAACAGATTGCCTTTTGGTATGGATGAGGCCGATTTGCCCTCCGGTTTGTACCGGGATGTGCCTGATGCTGCAAATACGCTGACAGCGGTGGAAACATATTTTGACAGCGCCCTGCAGACACTGGAAGACCAGTGCGGAATAGATGTTTCGGGTTTGCGTGATAAGAAAATACTGCTGGCGTCAAAGGATTTGGGCAGGAACGAGGATAATAATGGTTTTGCTGTATTTGAGGATTATATCCTTGCTTCAGATGCAGAGTTATCGGCTTCGACGCTGTTTCCGTACCTGGTCATGGCAGACCGCCATGGACGGGAGGCGAGGGGGGATTCCCTGATTATACGGGAAAACCTGACAAGATTGTCTGGCTGCATTCAGCCCGGGGCGGCATCACAGGAGATGGCAGAGAACTTAAGGGATGATTTGCAGTGGACGATAGATTATAGTGAGGAGGCTGAGTCAGTTGAAGTGGCAAAGGAGCTGCAGAGGCTGCTGAATCAGTCTCTGGATGAACAGAAGACGGATATTCTGATACAGGGTTTGATTGATTATATGCTGCATCCGGATGTATATGGGGGCGATGCTGCTTTTATGCAGGAAATGGAGGGGAGATTATGATGGAGACGAGGGCGTTATGCAAAAAATATGGTAAAAAGACGGTGGTAAATGATGTTTCCCTTCATTTAGAGACGACGGCGTATGGGCTGCTTGGCCCGAATGGCGCGGGTAAGACGACACTTTTGCGACTTCTGGCTGGCGTTATACGGGCGGATGGGGGAGAGATTCACTATTCTGAGGATTGTGCATGCATTGGATATCTGCCACAGAAGTTTGGCTGCTTTCCTGAATTGACAGTATATGAGCAGATGGAGTATTTTGCATGTCTGAAGAAGATTCCGGCCAGGGAGCAGAAAGATGAAATCGACAAGGCGCTTTGCATGGTTCATCTGGATGATTTAAGGAAGACGAAATGCCGGAAGCTATCCGGCGGGATGGTGCGCAGGGTTGGTATTGCCCAGGCGGTCATAGGGCGGCCGAGATTAATTCTTTTTGACGAGCCTACTGTGGGGTTAGATGTAGAGGAGCGTGTCAGATTCATACAGGTCGTGGAGGAGCTTGGCGGGCAGGCGACAGTGCTGTTGTCAACGCATTTGGTAGAGGATGTCAAATCTGCCTGCAAAAAGGTAATTATTATGAACCGGGGGGATATTTTATCTGAGGAATCTGCTTCCGGGACGGCAGAGCTGGCAAAAGGCAGGGTTTTCCAGGTAAGGAAGGAGGAACTGGAACACATTCCGTTTCCATTTTATGTCGAAAAGTATGAAAATACAGAAGATACAGTCTATGCGAGAATTCTTATGGAGACGGCGCCAGGTATCGCATACAGTGCATGTGTGCCGGATTTGGAGGACGGTTATTTCTGGAAGGTTAAGATGGATGGGGATGTAATGGAGGCCTGATATGGTTGTCATGTTTTGGTTGAAGTTTTTACAGATAAAAAAACAGTTTTTTCTACATATTTTCCCCGTGCTGATTTTTTATATCCTAATCTGGCCATACCAGAAGGCCGCCCTGGCAGGTTTGGATGCAGATTTAGAGATTTTGGAAGTGGCGCATATCTTTCTTCTGTTAGAAAAGTTATTTCTTATATTTGGGATATGGTATCAGTACCTGGACTTTCAAATGCTTTTTTACAGAGGTTTAAAGGAAATATCCTTTGGGCGTTTTATGCTTTCCCGTTTTTATTGGTGTTTCTTTTCACGGGTTTTGTACATCTGCATGCTGCTGCCTCTTATGGTTTCCTTTCGGCAGGCGGGGGCTGCCAATGAGCGTTGTATTTATATATTTATAGTGCAGATACTGGCCTTGTCGGCATTGATGCATTTTGTGATGGAGGCTTTCCGGTCTTTGGCTGTTGGCGTGGTATGCAGCGCAGCGCTTTTTTTCCTGTGCGCAGACGGGCTGTTTCCATATCCATGGAATTTAACAGTTGTGAATAGCAGGCCTATGGATGTGACAGGGGAGTGGTTCATAGTATGGGGGATTGCAGCAGTGGCTTTGACTGGAATTTCAGTCATGATTTTCAGGAAAAAGTAGGGCGCAGCTATAGTTCCATGTTTGTATGTCATATGCAGATATTAACAGGCTTGGTTCTTGTCTGAAAAATATTTGTTATTAAAATTAGTGATAAGCAAAACGGAGTTTAAATTTCTAAAGTTCAAGGAGGAATAGGTTATGCAGATAGCAAGGGATAATTATGCACAATATGCAAACATGGTACAGCAGATGTTTGGAAACAAGAAAAAATCTAATGCTCCGTTAGCACAATGTGATTATGGAAATTTTGCACTAAGATTTAAGCCTGTTGACATAAAATTCACAAAACCGAATTGGGATAATATCATGACAAAACGTGATAAGCCTGCCATGTCGGAGGAGGAATTTGAGGAAGCCATAAAGGAGCTTGCAAGGAAAGAGTTTTCTACTAGAAAAAGGGATGATGCGGCATATAGAAAACTATGTATGCAGCATGGGGAAACAGTTTCTCTGGACAGGAAAGCTATTTATGAATCAAGCATGAAAAAGACGGGTGGTAAGATGAATGCGGCTTGTATGTTTTGGGATAATAATGGAAACAAGACTCTGTCTTACAATCCTGAATCGAGGAACTGGAAGGCTATAAGCACCGATGAAGAATTTGCAAGGGCGAGAGTATTTACATCTATCTATAATGATGAATTGGCTCGTTTGAAAAAAGAGTATGGGGAAAATGCGAAAGGAACAGTATCATACCAGCAGATACAGTCTGATTTAACATCAGGTACAAAAGTGGCATCGGCGTCCGTTGTTGGTGGTACGGTTGATTATATGATTTAGAGAGCAGGTGTATCTGTAATGGCTTGATGCGTTTAAAGACAGTAAAAGGAAAGTATATATTTTGGAGGGCGTACTGCGTTTCATTATAAATATTCGATTGCAGTACGCCTTTCAATATGTGAAAAGTAATAGGAGTGTAAAAGCTGTTGATTGGCATAAAAATCTGTCAACAGTTTTGAAGTACAAATTGGAGAGTATTATGATAAAAGAATATAGGAATGTACGAAAGCGTACAAAGAAAAGTATTGGCGGATTGCCAAATAATAAAGGGTGTATCGTGAAGAAGTGAGAACTTCTAAGCGATACACCTTTTTTGATGTCGAATTTAGAGAGATTGTGTATTTTTATCGAGTTTTTTATCAACAGTCTGCTGTTCTGAAGTATGGTCAAGATATTGGTTGAGGTTATCCAGTTTTCGATTAAGGTCAGCGGTTTCTTTCTCGGTAGATTTATAGGTTTTCTGTAAAGTCTGCTTTTTGGAATAGAGTGCATTGTAATCGCTGCGGAGCTTTTCAACGTCAAGTGTTTTTAAATCAATCCCAAAGCGTTTCAGCATATTTTCTGCACCGTCATGGAGGATTAACTCTGTTTCATGGCGGCGCAGATAAGCATCTTTACATAAATACGCTTTCATCTGGTGAGTTAAAAACTTTGTGTGAAATATACGCACAAGCAGAAGGAGTACAAAAAAAGATTCTGTTGCAGATTATACATAAATACGGTCCCGATAAACTGGAAATATAAAACTTGTCATTCCGCTAAAGCACATAATTTTTACAGAACCGTCCATAGCAGACGGAGAGTGCTTATGTGCTTTTTGGGCTGACAAGTCCAGAAATGATTTTATCCAAAACAGGCAAAGAAATTTTGTCTGAACGTACCTTGAAAATTGAATATATAAATACATACAGGACGTGTGGGATATGCGGAGCCACTACGCGGACACGCCAAGAACTGCCTGCTTTCATTTTTGTGTGAAAGTGCATATGAGGGAATGCTGAAATTTGGTATTGAAGTTAAGGCAGTGAGCGATGAATGTCTGGCAAAAAGTGTAGCAGTTACATGAGGCGATGAGGCATATCTTTGATAATGATACTTCCAATTACAGAGTAGTCTGTTATCTGGTCAATATAGAATGACGGTGCGATACCGATGTGGACAGTGTACTGAGCTGTCACCTGTATGTGTTTTTTGAAAAGGCGGATTGTTTTATCTACTAATGAGAGTAGGAGCAGACAGCTTTTATTGTCATTAGCAGATAAATGTATCATGCTAAAATACACCGTTAGGAGGGGAAATATGTCTGAAAAATTTCAGGAGAAAAAGAGGTTTGTAAGATATAAGGAAGGAGCTATGATATATGGTTTATGCCAAAGCACTTTTGAAAAACGGGCAAAAGAAGCAGGAGCAACTTATAAAGTTGGAAAAGCTGTGATTGTAGATTGCGAAATTTTTGAAAAGTATCTGGAAAGTTTTCGTATACCAGCGGAATAAAGTTGGGAATGGAACAGGGAAGAAAAATCATGTGCCAAACAGTTTTTTTGTAATACAAAAAATGCTTGACATTCTGTAATACAAAAAATATAATGGTATGTAGATGTAGAAAGGAGTGTGCCTATGGGAAAAAGAGGGCGTCCCAAATTGGATGTTACTAAAGAGCGTATAGTGACTATAAGGATGTCTAATGAAAATTACCGCACTCTAAAGGAATACTCTGAAAAACATCAACAGACTATAACAGAAACTATTAAAATGGGAGTTGATTTATTGTTTAAAACTCATAAGTGAGGCATGGGATTTCTTCTTTCCTAAATTAAGGAAGGAGTGGCTATGGCTAAATCACGAAAAGACAATAAAGGACGAGTATTACGAAAAGGGGAAAGTTATCGTAAATCAGATGGAAAGTATCAATATGCTTATACCGATGAATCGGGAAAGCGACGATATATTTATTCTAAAAATCTGATTACGCTTCGCCAAAGGGAAGAGCAATTATTGCGGGATCATCTTGATGGGATTGACAGTGAACAGGCTAAGAACCAGACGCTTAATGATATTTTTGATAAGTATATGGCAACACGGGGAGATTTAGCTGAAAGGACTTTTGCGGGATATATGTATCAATACGATGCGTATGTCAGGAAGGGAATAGGAAAACGTAAGGTCAAAGACATAAAATATTCAGATGTATTGCTATTTTACAAAAAGCTAATGGAAGAATCAAATCTTAGCTATGGAACGGTTGAACATCTTCAAAGGGAGCTGCACCCTGCATTTGAAATGGCGCTTAGGGATTGTATCATTAGAACAAATCCAACACATAATGTGTTAGGGCAATTAAAGAAACAGACAGGTGCCAAAAAAGGGGTGCGGAACGCTTTGACACCAGAGCAGCAGTCAGCTTTTCTGAATTTTATGGATGGGCATCCGGTGTATGACCATTGGAAACCAATCTATACGTTTCTTATAGGAACGGGTTTAAGGGTTGGAGAATTGAGTGGTCTGACATGGAAAGATATTGATGTTGAAGATGGAGTTATTACGATTGACCATGCAGCAGTTTATTTTGCAGGAAAGATGAATAAATCCAAAGATAAGATATACATTTCAACACCAAAAACAGAGGCGGGTATCCGTAAAATTCCAATGGTGAAGGAAGTGCGTCAGGCACTAGAAGAGATTAAGCAGTATCAACATGATAATGGTATTTTTTGCACGATAGAAGTCGATGGATATACCGATTTTGTATTTTTGAACCGTTTTGGACGGATGTTTTTGCAGCAAGATTTAGATAGGGCATTAGAAAGAATTATTGATGCGTATAATGATGCTGAAATTCACGAAGCGAGGAAGAAACACAAAGAACCTTTAATTTTACCTCATTTTACTTGCCATAGCTTGCGACATACATTTTGTGCGAGGTTTTGTGAAAACGAGAGTAATTTGAAAGTAATTCAATCAGTTATGGGACACGTTGATATTGCAACAACAATGAATATTTATGCTGAGGTATCTGAAGCTAAGAAAAAAGCTTCAATGGAAACATTGGCAGAAAAGATGGTTTTATTTTGAAGAATAGGTATGAAAGAAGTCCTTTAGGGCATTCATATCCTATTGCGCATAAAGTACAACAAATTTGATGGCAGTACATCAAAAGTACAACAAATTTTGTCGGAACAATACTTAATAATACTTTAATCAAGTAATGTTGAAAATATGAAATACTCGTTAATACTTGATAATAAGGTATAGTTAGGACATTGTTTATCGTTATGGAGGATATTGAGTATGCCTATGTCGGGAAGTCCGGTGACAATCAGAATGCCGGACAACCAGTCCCAGGGGCAGAATCAGGCGGCTGGCCAGCACCCGCAGGAGCGGCTCCGGCAAATCCGGGACAGGCATCTGCAGCCACACAGCAGGCAGATCCAATGGAATCGGATGGATTTATGGGGTTTGAAGCTTTTGGCGGCAACAACCTGTTTCAGGAGTGAAATGGCACAACAATCAAATACAGGCGTGGAAGACCGCACATAAGTTACATTTCGTAGTCTTGTGTGCGGTCTTTTTACGTTATGGGAAAGGAGATGATTCCATGAAAAACAAAGGTTTTCTTCTCCTCACGGAACAGGAGAGGAATGCAAAATTCAAAGCAGCGCTTCATACCAAAACCAGAGGCGGACTAACAGGGGATGAGATTCAGGAAATTCTCCATGTCCTGCCAGCAGATAAGCAGTATGAAATCCTAGTGAGTATGTGATGATTGTGCGGAAAGATGCAGCTCTGGTTGTACCCATCCTGCTCACAGAGAAAAAAGAGTGTGACATCAGGGATCTGCCGTTGGCAACATGGCGGGATGTAGTAGCAGCCGTTATGGAACCATGTAAAGAGGCAGTACCGCTTTCTTATCTGTATGAACAGATCCAGTCACATGAGAAAGCAAAAGAAAATCAGTGGTGGCGGGAGAAAATCCGCCAGACGCTGCAGTGCCATCCGAAACAGTTTGAACATGCCAGACATGGGATGTGGAAACTGAAACGGAGTGCTGCATAACAAGAGGGAGAGGTGCCGTCCGGTTTGGGCGGTGCCGTTCTCTAAGGCTTGGGATGGCTTCGCTTTGCATGACAATTTTATGCAGTAGTGAACTCTCAGATTATTTACACGATTTGTAAGGGAAATAGTGCTTGAAGTATCTGAAAACCTTTTGTATAATTAGAAGAGAGGACGGAACCATGAACGGTTCCAACCTCTGGTTATGAGGTGACAAAATGAAAAAAGAAAAGGAAGTAAATGCAGTAGAAAACAGAATAAAGGAGACAGAGGCTGCAAAACATACCATTAAGAATAGTGTTTTTACGAATTTGTTTCAGGAAAAAAGTATCTGCTCCAGTTATATAAAACCCTGCATCCGGAGGATACAGAGGTAACGGAGGATGAACTGTCAGATATTACGATTCATAATATTATGACAGATGGGATTTATAATGATCTTGGTTTCCGCCCGGGAACCGTTTGCTGATTCTTGTAGAATGTCAGTCAACCTGGACGGAGAATATTATCATGCGTAGCCTGATGTACCTGATGACAACATATCAGGATTACTTCAGGAAGACAAACCAGAATATTTATAAGAAAGCGAAAGTCACGTTTCCAAAGCCGGAATTATATGTGGTTTTCACTGGAGAGAAGCAGGGACATCCGGAATATATGAGACTTTCAGAAGAACTTTTTGATGGGGAGGAATGTTTTCTGGATGTGTGTGTCAGAGTTCTCTATGGCAGTGGTGAGGATGATATCATCAGCCAATATGTGACAGCAGTTTTTCATATTCTCTTAAACTGTTTCAAACACGCATAAACTCAAGGTTTTCAGCAGATGTATATTTTCAAACTGTCTCATATTTTGATATAGTTTGATGGCAAAGTGTCGTAAAAATGTCGTAAGCAATAACAAGAGCCTGATACTATTTTTTAGAAGATAACTTCTGATTTTCTTTTTTATTCTCTTCAAAAACAAGCATATACTCTATACTCCTATCTAACCACATCATCCAATAATCCAGTCTTAAATCTAAAGCAAAGATTTGTCTGCTCTATTCTATCAATTACCTATACTCTCTCTGATATTCAAATTAATTCGTTATCATACACGCAGTATTATAGAAAAAGGAACAACTATTACAGATAAAAGCAACGAATATTCCTATTCAAGATAATGCATCTGAAGCTATCATTTTTTTGTCAGTTATGTAGCAGTCAAAAGGCAGATAATAAAATCTGAATTGTAAGCGCGTATAATGCTCTAGAATCCATTTTTAGTACACAGGCATATAATCTAGGGTAAGCTGTCTAAAATGCAAATTTGGGCGTTCTGATGCGATTTAAGCTAAGAAATAGAGTATAGATAATTATATGATGGATGCAGCAGTTCTAAATGACAGAATCGGGAGCAAAAATAACATTGCTGAAAAAATGTTATGATTAAAACCTTGTGCCGGACATACATTATCAATCATTTAATTCTGATATAGTTATATTTTACGATACAACTATATCTTTCTTACATCTGACAACCGCAGGTGTCAGTATTTAATACTTGTATATATTATTTATACTTGTAAGGAGCGTCAAAATTTGCACGTCCGTTGTGAAAATTCGGAATGATATTTTCCAAATTTGCATATGCTACGTGTAAATTATATAAAAAGTCATTGTTGGTTATAACTTTTGGTCATTTTCATTTGGAATGTATTCTGCTATTTCTTCTAATCTGCAACCTAATATTCTGCATAGGTCATTTAGCGTTGTGGTGTTCATTGGCTTATCTTTGCGTAATTTATCAATCGTTGCACTGGATATATGGTGTTTATTGATTAGCGTGTAAGTCGTTTCAGCAGAGTTTTTCAGTGTTTTCCAGAACGGACTATAACTAATCATATACCATAATCCCCTTTCGATTTGATAGTATCAGCATAAAAGATGGTTAGATACTTGACTATAGTTAGAAAGATGACTATAATAGAAAATGATGTTTGTATACACCTATGAAATTCAGCAATAAAGTAATAAAAACAAGCAATGGAGAATACAAAAATGGGAAATATACGTTGTCCTAAATGTAGGAAAATGATAAATGAAAAGGATAAGAAATGTGAATATTGTGGTTTTGATGGAATACGCACATATGTTTCAAAACAAAAAAGAACAGAAAGTGAAAACAAGGGAAAATCATCAAGCAGTAATTCGTAAGCGCCTAGTGTTAGGGTAGTCCAAAATCCAAACTGGCATCCACGG
>CANRVD010000089.1 GCA_947643145.1 uncultured bacterium
ATATGGTGGGTATAGCGCAGTTGGTTAGCGCGCCAGATTGTGGCTCTGGAGGCCCTGGGTTCGAATCCCAGTATCCACCCTTTTAATCCTTGTTAGTTATAGCAGGGATTTTTTTAAAAGATAAGGTTTGAATGTTAAAAATTGGGCTATCGCCAAGCGGTAAGGCACAGGACTTTGACTCCTGCACTCGTGGGTTCGAATCCCGCTAGCCCAGTTAAAGGAATCCCTTGTAAATGGTAGGTTTGCGAGGGATTCTTTTTTGCGGGCAGAATGGAAGTGGGCGTTTGGTAGACATTTCAGGCAGATAAGCACCTTGAATTTTTATCGCCAGGCTGGTTATAACAGTGAGGATAAGACAGCGTTTATTCAGTGGATTTAGGTGCTTGTGAAGGCTGGCGGGAAGTTCAGGATAAAGGAGACAATATATGTCAGAATTAACGGATATGATGAATAGAGGATTATGAATGATTATGGGCATGTTGGTGATACCACACCGTCTTTTGCCATCTCCTTGTATCAGGATTTTCGTGGGCGGAGGATTGGAACAGCCTTGATGGAAGAATATATTATGGTCTGCGATTTGTAAAAAACAAATGTGGACAGCAATCTTATGAAAAAATGCTAGTACAACAAATATTAAGTAATTGGCAGTTTGACTTGCTTATTTTCCTGATAGCACTACTCCCCAAGCCTCGACGTAGCCACCGCTACGTTGCTAAGTGCCAGTGGCACTTGTTTAGCAAGGACCGAAGCGGAGCGTAGAACTGCGTTTGTGAAGCAGCACTCTCAGAAAAATATTCTGCGTCAAACTATCCAAAACTTAATTTTCGTTGTACTAGAAACACAAGGATTACCTTATCCGAGCAAGAGAAATGGTTATATCAGGCGGATTCGCTGGTTTCTCAGGCAGGGTGAATTTTTGGATCAGCCTGTTAGAAGATAAAAAAGGCTCACTTTTGGTGGGCCTTTTTGTCATGTTCATGGATACATTTTTGGTTTTGTGAAAGGTTTAGGAAATGTTAAAGTAGTTCGGTTGTTTTAATTTCATTTGTGCTGCTATTGAAAAGAATAGTGTATTTTAGTATAATCAGCATAAAATGTGGGAGAGACCATCAAAAACTATATTTTGGAAAAATACCATGCATGGACAGCATTCGGTGGATAGATATTTTGCCGTTCTATCATATTACTCCGGCGGTTAAATATCGACGTTTTTACTTGCTTAAATTTCCATCTGCCGCGTTGTCATCAATTGTTGTAGCACTCGCTACAACTCATTCTTCCGCCTTGCAGATGAAAATTTATTCTGCGTAAAATTCATCGACATTTAACCGCCGGAGTAATAATAAGCAAGCAGGACGTAATATCATAACAACTATAAATGAATAATATGGAGATAGAAAATTATGGGAATTATTTACAAAGAAAAGGAACAGGTATTTCACTTGCAGACAAAGAATACCAGTTATATTATGAAGGTGGTTAAGGGAAAGTATCTTGCCCATGTTTACTGGGGAAAGAAAATCAATACACCGAATATGGAGAATGCGCAGCTAAACAGGCTGATTGGTTTTAGTGCGACGACAGATAATGAAGATAAGTCTTACAGTCTGGATTTTGTGTGTCAGGAGTATCCGACAGGATGTGGTACAGATTTCCGTATTCCGGCAATTTCTGTTCTTTTTGAGGATGGAAGCAGAAATTTGCAGCTTACATATGACAGTTACAAAATTATAAAAGGAAAGCCTGCAATAAAGGGATTGCCTGCTACTTACGCAGAGAATGACGCAGAAGCAGACACTTTGCTGATTACCTTAATGGATACGTTGCAGAAAGTGAAGGTAAATCTTTTCTATACGGCATATCGTGATTTGGATGTTATAACAAGACGTGTAGAGATAGTCAATGAGGGAACGGGAGCATTAACGTTAGAGAAGGTTCTTAGTACGAATGTGGATTTTGAAACAGCAGATTATGATTTTATTTCCTTACCGGGAGCATGGGGAAGAGAACGTCATGTAGAAAGGACTTCTTTGCGAAGTGGTGTGCAGTCGGTAGAAAGCCGCAGAGGGGCTTCGAGCCACCAGCATAATCCTTTTATGGCGCTGGCAGCAAAGGGGACAGATGAAAACCAAGGCGAGGTATATGGTTTTAATTTTGTATATAGTGGCAATTTTACGGCTGGGGTAGAAGTTGACCAGATTTTTAAGGCGAGAGCCTATATGGGGTTGAATGACTATGATTTTTCATGGCTTTTGGAGAGTGGCGAGAGTTTTCAGGCACCAGAGGCCGTTATGGTCTATTCGGCGAAAGGGTTTGGCGATATGTCCCGTACGTTCCATGATTTGTACCGCAGGCATCTGGTAAGGGGAAGATTTCGGGATGAGGTGCGTCCGGTTCTTGTCAATAACTGGGAAGGAACATATTTTGATTTTACTGAAGAAAAAATCCTAGCAATTGCAAAAGAAGCGGCAGGGCTTGGGATTGAGCTTTTTGTGTTGGATGACGGCTGGTTTGGTAAGAGAAATGGGGATGACTGTTCCCTTGGTGACTGGTATGTCAATAAAGAAAAGCTTCCGGGCGGAATCAGCGGCCTTGCAGAAAAAATTAACCAGTTTGGCATGAAATTTGGCTTGTGGTTTGAGCCGGAAATGGTTTCCCCGGACAGTGATTTATATCGTAAACATCCAGACTGGTGTATTCATGTACCGGGACGGATGCGGACGGAATGCAGGAATCAGCTTGTGCTTGATTTGAGCAGGCCGGAGGTATGTGACTATATTGTAGACGCGGTGTCTCAGGTATTGGATTCGGCCAATATTGAATATGTAAAATGGGATATGAACCGTCATATGACAGAACTTGGTTCAGCAGGGCTTCCTGTAGAACGGCAGAAGGAGATGGCACACCGTTATATGCTTGGGCTGTATGATGTACTGGAGCGGATTGTATCCAGCCACCCGGATGTTCTTTTTGAAAGCTGCTCCGGCGGCGGTGGAAGATTTGATGCGGGAATGCTGTATTATATGCCGCAGACCTGGACGAGTGATGATACAGATGCAGTTGAACGGCTTTCGATTCAATATGGAACAAGCCTTGCCTATCCAATCAGTACGATGGGAAGTCATGTATCTGCGGTTCCGAATCATCAGGCAGACCGTGTTACTTCGATACAAATGCGCGGTGATGTGGCAATGAGCGGGAACTTTGGCTATGAATTAGATTTGACAAAGCTGCCTGTGGAAGAAAGAGAAATCATTCGAAACCAGATTACACAGTATAAGGAATTGCGGACTTTTATCCAGTCTGGAGATATGTACCGTCTGGCGAGTCCTTTTGAAGGAAACCATACGGCATGGATGTTTATATCAAAGGATGGCAATGATATTTTTGCAGCGTATTTTCAAGTGCTTTGTGAGGTCAATCCGGGAATTCACAGGATGAAATTTACGGCACTGGATCCAGAGGCTGTTTATGAGGTTGTGGAAGATGGCAGCAGGTACTACGGGGATGAATTGATGGAAATCGGGCTGGTGGTGGATTGCTATGGAGATTTCCAGAGCCGGACATGGAGATTAAAAAAGGTATGAGAAATTCTAAACCGGATTTTTGAAAAGGGCAATATTTGGTGGGTAAAAGGTAAATACGAAGAAGAGAATGATAAAAAGAAAAGTAATGCCCACAGCAACATTTTTCTGGCAAAGGATAGAGTGGAGGTTACTAAAAAAACGATGTATAAAACCGGGTAGAGTGTTTACCAGTGCAGAAGAAGTTTTCTGCACTGGTTTTTTATGGGATAGAAAACTTTGCCACAGTGTAGAGGTAAAGGAATGCACAGCGTTTCCGCAGCAAAAGGAGAAGCAGGTTTTATAAAAGGCATAGAAAACACTGATATAAAAAATGGAGATATCTATAAAAGTAATATGATAGCCCAGTATGCCGGAATATGTGTAGAAAAAAACAGGGATGGAGAGAGTGCCAAAAAGATTTCCCCAAAGCATGGCTGTGAGGACTGCGTTATTATTTGGAAAACAGTATGTTATGGATATCGTATATAGGAGCATGGGAAAAAAGAGCAGTTTCATATGTTCCCAGGTAGACTCATTAACCGGGCAGAACAGTGCAACCAGTCTGTTTTCATGGGACCATTCATAAAAGAAATGTGATAAACTGCCAAGGATTGATACAAAGAAAAATCCAACGAATATGAAAATGAGAAATTTTTTATTCATAGTGTATCCTTTCAAGGTGTGGAATAGATTTGCTATGATAGGTGCATTTTTGGTATCTATTTTTAATATATGAAAAAAGAAATAATTTATGTGAAAAAGGAATCTAAATTATTTTAAAAAGCTATTGAAGTATCAGCGGCATATGGGTATAATGTTACAATCCTTAATATTGGACTGGGAAAGGCATTTTAGTTTTATTACTAAGGAAATGTTTGGATAATAGCTGAAATACCTGTTGACTTCAAGCGTACTTGAAGTGTTAGAATTTGCAGGTAAACGATTTGGAATGCGATGCATTATTTTTAAGGGATTAAATGCAATTTAAATTATTTTAAAAAGTTATGATGTTAGGGTCAAAAGGTAAATTTTTGTATATACTTCGTCAATTTGCACAAAAGAAAAAGATAACTAAGAAAGCAGAATAATCATTTTTATCTCAGGACTGTTCGAAGCCGTTGGTGCTTAAACAGCGTCGTTTGCTGTTTTATGCCCCATTACGTGCTTCGCCAAGCGAAAGCGTGTCCTGAATGAAAATTATTATACCGCTTTCTGCATTATTGTATCATTGTGCAAATTGACGAAGTCGATATGTAAATTTACCTTTTGACCTCAACATCAAGTTATTGAAGTATAGGCGGCATGTGGATATAATGTCATGTAATGTTAAGATGTGGCAGAGAAAAGGGGGATTTGGCATATGGATGTTTTGGAATTTGGGTTTAAATATTGGAAACGTAATCTTGGCTGGTCCATCCTTGCCAAAATTATGAGTTGTATAGCGCTTAGCGCAGATTTGATGCTGCCGATGTTAACAGCTATGTTTATTAATTATGTGATTCAGGATAATTCTCCAAGTGAGGAAAATGGGATTTTCGCTTTTATGCTGGATGGAAGATATGGAAAGATACACTCTTTGGAGTTATTTTGGAATCTGGCATTTGTATTTATGGGGCTTTTGCTTTTAAAGCTAGTACTAGTTTATACAAAAAATATTATAAATCAAAAAATAGGACTTCGGCTGGAAACAGACTTACGTGTTGTTACTTTTCACAAGTTGATGGAATTAGACAGTGCAACAGTGTCAGGCTATAATACGGGAGAACTTTTGACAACAATTAATTCCGATACCATTATGTTTAAGGAAATGTTTTGCCGTATAATTCCGAATATTATTGACAGTATTTTTGTATTGGTAATTTCTATTGTAATATTGGCAACAATTAATCCGTATTTATTAATTATTCCTGTGATTCTGATGCCGTTTTTCGCGGTGGCATTGATGCGTTTTAAAAGAAAGGCGAGAATAAATTACCGTAATATCCGTTCCAGTAACAGTGAAATGAGCCTGACTGTTCAAGAAAATATAGAAGCAGTTCGTTTGGTACGGTCTTTTACAAATGAGAAAGTAGAGCGGCAGAAATTTGATGAGTCTAACCTTAAGTTAAAAGAGTCTTATATTAAGCAGGTAAAACTTTCTGCTGCATTTGAAGCTGTCTTTAGTACAATTAAGCAGATTGCCTATATTGGAAGCATTGCAGTCAGCGCGCTTCTTGTTTTGAATGGACAGATGATGGTGGGATATCTGGTAGCCTGCATTAACTATGTGTTAAAAATTATGGATTATGTTTCACAGATCAATAATATGATGTTCCAGATGCAGCAGCAATTAGTATCTGGACAAAAAATGATGAATTTTATGAATTGTGAAAGTCAGATTCCGGATGGCAGCAAGCCTTTGGAGGAGAGCGAGAAGGTTCATCTTACAGTCAGACATGGCTCTATGGTTGTAGGGGAACAGCAGATATTACGTGATATTAATTTGGATATTCCGTATGGAAAAAAGCTTGGAATTGTAGGAGGAACCGGGAGTGGAAAGAGTGTGCTGTTAGAGGCGTTTATCCGGGTTCATGATATGACAGATGGTGAAATTGCAATTAATGGGGAGGATATTAAGAATTTTGAATTAGAATCCATGAGGGATAAATTTGCCTATGTATTTCAGGATGTTTTTCTTTTTTCCAATACGATTGATTCCAATATAGCCTATGCACAGCCGGATATTGAGAAGGCACAGGTGATAGAGGCGGCAAAACATGCGCAGGCACATGGATTTATCCAAAGACTGGATGATGGATATGAGACGATTGTAGGAGAACGTGGACTTGGCATTTCAGGCGGACAGAAGCAGCGTGTATCTATTGCGAGGGCATTGTTGAAAGATGCGCCAATTCTTGTTTTGGATGATTCCACATCAGCATTGGATGTTAATACGGAAAAGCGTCTGCTTCAGGATATCAAAAACAATTATCCAAAGAAGACACTGCTCATTTCAGCGCACCGGCTATCCTCTGTTGTGGACTGTGATGAAATTATCTATATGAAGGATGGTATGATAATTGAGCGCGGGACATTTGAGGAATTAATGAAGCTAAATGGCCATTTTGCGGCAGTTTATAACATACAGGAAGCGCAAAAGAGTGCAACGGTTGATTTTGATACATTAGCAGAAGGCGTGTAGGCTTTATATCTGAAAGGGATGATAGATTATGGCAAAAAGAAATACATATTTTCAGGATGAAGAAATACAGCGGAAAATAGATATCAAACAGTTAGGAAAAGTTTTGCGCTATATGCTTCCACATAAAAAGATTTTGGTGGCAGTTGGCCTTTTAATGGCACTCTCTGCGGGTCTTGCAATGATTGCTCCATTACTGCTAAAGCAGGTTATCAATGAGGTAGTTGTGGTAAAAGGAAATTCCGGTTTGACAGAAAATTACAGGCTTCTTGCTCTGGTGATTTCGGGAATGGCGGTTTTAGCCGGGTTAGAAATTGCTATGAATTATGTACACCAGAGACTGATGGGTGTCATGGGGCATGAGGTGATTGCGGAAATTCGTAAAGATACTTTTTATAAGTTGCAGGAACTGCCTTTTGATTATTTTGATTCAAAACCGGACGGCAAGATTGTAGTCCGTGTTACGGATTATGTAAATGATTTGGCAAACTTTTTTACAAACTATGTGGTATTGCTTTTATCCTATATCGTAAAGCTGATTGTTGTAACCTTCTTTATGCTGGGGTTAAGTCCAAGACTGACGGTGGTTGTATTTGCAACGGTTATACCAATGATGACATGTGTATTTACGCTCCGTTTTTCGATTCGAAGGCTGTTCAGCGGGCATAGGGCGAAGCTTTCAAACCGTGCTGCTTTTTTAATTGAGTCGATTATGGGAGAAAAGATTGTTAAGAGTTATAACCGTGCAGAAATGAATGAAAAGATTTATGCAAAGGTCCATGATGCCAGCCTGAAACAATGGATGCGCATTGTATATCGAAATGAGCTGAATACGCCGATTGTGGAAATCTTTTGGAATCTGGGAACTTTGTGCTTGTATGGGTTGTCCCTGTATTTGATGCTTGGTGGCAGTACAACGATAAATGCCGGACTTGTTGTGGCATTTACCAGTTATATGACACAGTTTAGCGGTCCGTTGACACAAATTGCGATTATTATCCAGCAGTTGGCGCAGGTGAGTTCTAATCTGGAGCAGGTGTTTGATACCATAGATTATCCGGTTGCGATTAATAATAAAGAAGACAGTACAGAACTTAAGGAGATAGAAGGAGCTATTGATTTTAATGATGTTACTTTTGCGTATGATGATGGAATCAATATTTTAGAGCATTTTGAACTTCATGTGAAACCGGGCGAAACGATTGCACTGGTTGGGCCTACTGGAGCAGGAAAGACTACAGTGATTAATATGCTAACCAGATTTTATGATGTAACAGCAGGCAGTGTAACGATTGATGGAATTGATGTCAGGGATGCTTCTTTGGAGTCTTTGAGACGCGAAGTCGGTGTATTGATGCAGGAGCCGTTTATCTTTAAAGGCACAATTATGGAAAATATCCGCTATGGTAAGGTAGATGCCACAGATGAGGAATGTATCGAAGCGGCGAAGAAGATATTTGCAGATGATTTTATAACAAAACTGCCAGGCGGCTATCGGTATATTTTAGAAGAACGGGGAGCCGGGTTGTCTGCGGGACAAAAACAATTATTATCCTTTGCGAGGATAGTTCTAAAGAATCCATCGGTTGTTATTTTGGATGAGGCAACCAGTTCGATTGACACGGAAACAGAGAATTATATTAAGCAGGCATTAGATATTCTTTTAAAAGACAAAACAGCTTTTATGGTGGCTCACCGGTTATCCACAATCCGTAATGCTGACAGGATTTTATATATTGCGGAGAAAGGAATTGCGGAAGAGGGCACACACGAGGAATTAATGGCACGAAAAGGATTGTATTATGCTTTGAATTAGCTGCTATTCACAGCTGTTATCAGAAAATATGCAGACTCGTCGTGATTGCACAATGGAGTATGACAGTTTTCTGATATAAGTGTGTAGAATAGCTGTGCATGGTAACTTTGATTAGGTACTTAATTTTTTGTAATCTGATATAAATAGGAATTTCCTTTTTTTCCAACTCTGGTTACGGCTCCGGTATAATTTAAGATATTGAGTGCAAGCTGTGCATGTCCCTGTGAGATTTTTGCGCAGCTTGCAAAGTCTTTAGAGCTGAATGGTTCCGGTAGGTTTTCTGGAATCATACAGCCGTATTCCTTTGGGCTGTCCATGTAAAATTCATCAACAAGTTTTACCGGAATCCGGTCGTACCTTGTAGAACCTTTCTTTTTGTCGCGGCTCCAGCCATTTAGTAGCCGATATTCTTCTGCGTCAATCAGTATCAGGCAAAGATGCAGATTGGGATGTGTCAGGTACTGCTTGATTTTATACAGTTCATAATAAGCATCAAAGGTTGTGCCGACCTTTGGTGATTTTCTTTTTTTCGACACTTCTCCTGTTGTTTCGTCAATCCAGTACAGCCATTTGGTATGGATAATGGGATAAACAATCGTTACCGGGTACTGTTCCAGAAAAAGGTCTAATTTCCGGCGCATAGCGTTGAAATTACGTGTCTGGATTTCAATAATTTCATCACCGCGGAAAATATCTGCCACATACCTGCCAATTCGAAATTCCTGATGTGCAATATCCGGTTCATAGAAACGCTTTAATACAGCATGGACTGTTTTTTCCTGAAGTGTACCGATTCCATTTTTCTCTCGTTCTATATGAATAATTTCCTCACAGGCTTTTTGAAATAACTCTTCATCAAAAGGGCTGACAGACATAATAGGCTCCATTCCTGCGCAGTAGTTTATTGTTCTTAATATTCGTTATACTAGGGGGCAAACTACATCTTGCATTCAATAATTCATAATTATATTTTAACAGAAAAATGGGGGAAATCCACTATATTATTACTAATGTGGTTAAATATCAATAAATTTTATCATATTAGTAGCATTTTTGCCTTAACAGGATGAATAAAACTGTGTATGAATCGGCAAAACTTATGCGAGATAAATATATTCTTACGTTGGATGATGATGAGACGGTATACTTGGATTTCTTTTCATCAGATACCACAAGAAATATTTATCAAGTGGCTCGCCAGATAACTATGGATAAATGCTCTGAATGATTTTACGACAGAGTTTTTTAGAAAGACGGCATTAACCGAAATGATTGATAAATATATGGTTATCAAGACATCCGAGCCGATTCTTATGGTTATGCGACCATATCAGATATTTGCTGTTAAAGAGGCAAAGAAACGTGTTCTTGAATCAAATCAAAATGGATTTGTTTTTGCATGTACAGGTTCAGGAAAAAACCTTACAAGTTTTAAACCTGCGCAGCTTCTTAGAGACGAACCAAGAATAGACAAAGTAATATTTTTGATAGATAGAAAAGATT
>CANRVD010000090.1 GCA_947643145.1 uncultured bacterium
CTATTATAAGCATTTTCTCTTGCCTGCTGTAATATGAAACACACATCCGTATAAAATTGTTGCTCATTCGGTACTACTAACTCCGCTGTTTTCTGTTTTATTACTTCATTTTTTTCTTCCATACATCCTCCAATGAATTGGCTACACGCGTGTAGCCAATTCATTTTTTATTATCTCTAAATATAATTTATTGCCCAATACAACACCTAACTTCCAAAAACATTTAATTATTTCTAATCAAAATGGTGTCATCTCTCACCTTACGCCCTTTGTTTGTTAATCCCCAATATAATTCTCTATTATCATTATTCCAATAAGAATACACTAAATTTAAAGCTCGGTATTGATTCAACATTTTTTTCACGAATTGTATGTCAGCAAGACGGCTTTCTCTCTTTCCAAATAAGAATTTTACCTTTATTGCTTTTTCTACCAAAGGCTCAGCAATTGATACTTCCATCATTTCAGTGGCAATCGTTATAAACAAATCCTGCAAGCTTACATTTAAACTTCCCGCTCGCAATCCACTTTGGCTTTGATAATGATACTCTATCTTTACTTCGCAATCTTCAAATGCAATATCTGTTTCTTCTGTCAAAAAAGAAATCTCTTCTCTGGCCGCTTTCAAATCATCTGCTAATTTTTTATTTTCATTTTTCAGTTCCATAATTTCTCGTCTAAGTGAAGCTTCATCAAAATCAACCGCCCGCTGCCATCCTGGACGTTTTATTTCTGTTCTTGCCTTCATAATTGAGATTGCTAATTTACCAGTTAAATCCTCTGGTGTCGCCCATATACTTGCTAATCTATTTGTCATTGCTTTTGTACGAAACATTTTTAACTTTTCTATTTTACTTTTATCCGTTTCTACTTTATCCGATGCCAGTTCTATGTTTTCATCAATAGCAAATACTAAAACAGGAATACCCTGTTCAATTGCATAATCATATTCCATTTCTGTATAGCAATTGTTGAATAACATTTGCCATCGTAAAGGTTTTACCAGAACCGATAACGCCGAGAAGTGTCTGGAACTGGTTGCCCTCTTTGAACCCCTTTACTAATTCTTCGATTGCCTGGGGCTGGTCGCCTGTTAGCTGATATGGGGCATGTAATTTAAAAGCATGCCCATCCCTTAGCTGCTTTTATGAGCAAGTAGCTGACTACTGTCAGCGGATTGCAAATGTCCTTTTTAACACTGAATAACAACAACTAATACAGATAGTATTATCCAGTCATTTGGTTTTTCATTATAACATATAAGCTAAAAAAAGTACAGAACAAAACCGAACTTTTGTTCTGTGCTTTTTTATAATGTTTACTCATGCCATTGTCTTAATTTTACCCAAGAAACCCATTGATATTATCTATAGAGTTATCTTTCTAAATACTTAGTTTTGTTTTAAAAAGGCTACACACTGTTTCGCTTTTTCAACAGCAAAACAACCTCCCTTGCGGGAGGCTGTTTTCTTTATATGTTCGTTGTATGTTTAATATGGAAACGGTCTGTCTCGCTTTGCAGAAGGCGTACCTGCTCAAAAAGCTCTGAGCTAACGGCTGCTGACTCCTGACTACTGGCGGAGTTGTTCTGTACCACCATAGAGATTTGACCAAGCCCTTCCGTTGCCTGTGAAATCGCAGTAGCTTCGATGCGTACTGCTTCGGTAATTTCACCAATGGCATCATTGGACTGATGGATTAAATCAAATGTTTTCTGTAATGATTTTGACACTTGTTCTACAATCAAGTTGCCTCGTTCTACCGCCTGTGCAGAGTTTTCAATCAGTTCCATAGTGGCCTTTGCAGCCTGATCGGAGCGGATAGCAAGACTGCGCACCTCATCTGCAACGACAGCAAAACCTTGCCCTGTTTCGCCGGCTCTCGCAGCTTCTACAGCGGCATTGAGTGAAAGAATATTAGTCTGAAAAGCAATATTTTCAATAGTGGCAATGATTTTCTCAATTTCTTGGGATGTACTGCTTATTTCCTTCATGGCAGTAATAAGCTGTTCCATTTGCTGACTGCTGACATTGACTTGCTTTCCAGTAAGCTTTGCATTCTCCTGCACACTCATAGCGGTCTGGATATTTTTCTGTGCACTATTGGAGATATCATCCAAAGTGGAATAAATCTCTTCCATCGCACTGGCTTGTGTAGCTGCACCATCAGCAAGTGACTTGGCACTTCCAGAGAGATGCTCGGCATGACTGGATACCTTATATTCAGCATGATTTATACTGGTAATCGTTGAAGAAAGCGATGCGGTAAAGCTCTCTATTGATTCTTCAATCGAACGGAAATCTCCAATAAAAGGCATAGAAGTTGCTACGTTGAAATTCCCCATTGAGAACTCATACATAATGCGGTTGATATCATCTACATACTGACTTATTTGTTTCATGGATTGTCTGAGAGTCTTCACTAAATCGCCAATCTCATCATTTGCCTTATAATCCAAATCCAGTTTCAAATTTCCTTCTTGCAGAGGCCGCGCTTTTCGGGTAATCATAAGAATTG
This sequence comes from uncultured bacterium, assembly GCA_947643145.1. GTDB lineage: Bacteria > Bacillota > Clostridia > Lachnospirales > Lachnospiraceae > Butyribacter. The sequence goes on from CANRVD010000090.1 coordinate 2,518, forward strand.
GCCTCACAACACGTCTCAATACAAATACCACAAGACATATCAGGCAGATTAATGTCAGTCCAAGTCCTCCTATAGACGAATTGCGCATAGTAGAAATAGCAGACTGCATATTCTTTGTACTTTCTTCATTCAACTCTGTTCCCCGTTCTGCTACCTCATCTAATAATCCGACCAAAACGTTTAGATTTCCCAAAATAGTATCCTGATAATAAGCCTGCGCCTGTTTCGGATTGTTTTCATACATCTCCAAAACATGAAGCGCCGAATTGTGAAGTTCTTCATGAAGCGGCTTTAACTGAGCACGCAAATCAAGGATAGTCTTATCGCTGATTCCTGCCTCGCCGTAAATCCACTGCCCCAATACACAACCGGTAGGGTCAGTGCTGCCGGTAAACTCCATATCAGCATACAGAGCATTGCTAAGATTGCTAGACCACTTATAATGAGCCACTTCCGCTTTTTGAACACGTTCCAGCAAATCAGTTATTTCAACATTAGCCGTTTCAGATTGCTGGACATTTTGAAGGTTTTTTGTAATTGATATGCCAAGTAACAGCACAGAGACAAGGGCTATGGCAATTTGGATTCCAACCATAATCTTTACACTTCTTCGCATAAATTATATTCCTTTCTTTTCAATTATGTAGTTGTAATTTATATATTATTTCGGCCTTACCTTTATGGTAACATAGACGCAATTGTGGTTATCCTACCATGAAAGTAAAGCCGGAATGATTACAAGAGTCTTTTTCTATTAAAAAATTACATACGAATATTTAATCTTAAATTATATAGATGCATTGTATCATAACCCTTAACTCTTTACAATACAAATTTAGTGTTATTTTTTACCTAATTACTATTTTCTGATTTTTTACACAAATCTGTTTTAACCTGCCATCTTTAATAAGCTACGCTTCTCCAAACAGCGTTGTCTGCCCATTTTCAAACATAAAATAACTTCCATCCGCTAAGGCTAGCTGTAGGTATATGTAATATCTCCAAACAGATGTTTTCCATCTAATATATCACCTTTGATGTCTTGATAATGGGGTAAAATCATAACTTTGTAATCCCAGTTCCGGATAAAAATCTTTGATGATTTTTATCAATATTTTCACCTTCCCGTTCAGGCTGTGCATATACAATTTCTGCACTATTCATACTGCTGGCACTAAGCCAGTTAAAATCCCAGCAATGTCTTTGATATGTTCTTTCAAGTTAAATTAACTAAAAAAACATTCTGTGTTGGAACATGACCACCAGCCAGTATGATAACATCATATGCCGTAATTTAGCTCAAAATGCCTTTATTGCGTTTATCACATACCATCATTTTATAAAATCGGCATCTGCGGGCATTTCTCTCCAATTCTATGAATATTTGTACGTTGTAACTATTTACAGTTAATTTAAAAAGTAAAAACCCCGCCATACTTGCACATCTCACTGATTCCTTGCAGATTTTCGTTTAAATACCGTGTCCATCTGCCATTCGTTCAAATATCTTTAATGATGTTTTATACAATGCTTTTTCCCATTGCTGTGTGTTTTCTTATGGAGTGTACAATACTTTTTACAATTTGTTTTCTTGTTATGATACTTATGGTGGTATGCACAATAAATTTTTTTACCCGAACTCTGATGGTGGCTTTGATGATGGGAGCCATGCGCAAATGCACTGCCCCCTGGCGCAATCGATAATGCACAAACAGCCAACATTATAACAATACTTCTTTTTCCTGTTTTCATTAACTTCATACTGGTCATCCTCCCTTCATAAACCATATTATACTTGCAGGATTATAAAAATCTAGCAATTCATGACTATCAACAAGATACTCTTTGTATCTAACATTACTTACATAGTACTATAGTACTGGTTGAATTACAATATTATTTTGTCAGCATACCGCTCCCCACATATCAAAAAATATAAAAAGCGTACCGCTATATTTCGAGCAATTTCCTATCCACTAAAAAACCAAGAAAACGAATCCCGAATGAAAATCATTCTTTCGCTTTCTTAGTTTTTATGTCATGTTTTATTTATAATGCTTCAACATCCACTCCCTTGAGCAGTGAATTCTTATACAGGCGCGCATCATCCTCTTCCAAAAGATAAACACGATACAGCAAAACATGCATACGCTCGCCTATCTCTACCGAACGTCTTTCCAAAGAGCGGTTTGCTGTGATGGAAACACCATTTACCTCCAATGTCAGTTCCAAATAACTTCCGCGGAAGGAAATTTCCGTAATAACCCCCTCTTCTGAAGCCGGCAGTAAGGACTTGAATTTCTCATTATCACTCTTAAATACTTCCACAAATTCCGGACGTATAATAACCTGACTATTTTCCTTAATCTCATCAAATCCCTTAAACCCTGCAAACGAATCTATTACAGAAGAAGTTCCAATAAACTGGGACACAAAGGAAGTCTTAGGCCTCTTATAGATTTCCACCGGGGTTCCCATCTGCTCTAATTTACCTTCATTAATGATAATAATCTCATCGGCAACTTCTACTGCTTCATCTTGGTCATGTGTTACAAAGATGCTGGTAATTCCTACCTTAGCAATCATCTTTTTCAGCCAGTCTCTGAGTTCCTTTCTGACCTTGGCATCAATCGCAGCGAATGGCTCATCAAGCAAAAGCAGCTGCGGGCTTGGTGCAAGCGCCCTTGCAAATGCCACCCTCTGACGCTGACCACCTGATAGCTGGTCAGGATAACGTTTTTCCATTCCCTCCAAACCTACCAGTTGAACCAGTTCCTTTACCCTTTTGTTAATCTCTTTTTTACTCGTCTTTTTGACACGCAGGCCAAACGCAATATTTTCCCACACAGTCATATAGCGGAACAATGCATAATTTTGAAAAACAAATCCAATACCGCGCTTCCCGGCAGGAATATCATTTACTACTTCACCCTCAATTACTACATCACCGCTGTCCTGTGTTTCCAGTCCCGCAATCATACGAAGTATTGTCGTTTTTCCGCTTCCGCTGGGGCCAAGCAGAGCAACGAGCTTTCCCTGTTCAATGCCAAAATCAATGTCCTTTGCAGCTTCAAAATCCCCAAAGTTTTTATTGATGTGTTTCATTTCTACATACATATTCTGTTCCTCCAATTACAGTTCCCGTTTACCACGATATTCTACAATCTGTTTTAAAACCAATATTATAATCGATAAGAGCACCAATAAAGAAGACACAGCAAATGCCTGTGTAATGGATTCTGCGCTTCCGGCCATATAAAGTGCATCAACTTCCAAAGGAAGAGTAAAGGTCTTTCCCCTTGCCTTCGAAACTGCATAAACAGCACCAAATTCTCCAAATGCTCTCGCTGCACACAAAATGATTCCATACAGCAATGCCCACTTAATATGTGGAAAGGTCACCTTACGAAAAACTGTACTTCCCTTTGCTCCAAGCATAACTGCTGCTTCTTCCTCCGCAGTTCCCTGTGCCTGCATTACCGGAATCAATTCTCTGGATACAAATGGAAATGTAACAAAAATAGTTGCAAGTACTACTCCTGGTACGGAAAATACCAACGCAATATCCGTTCCTAAAAATTCATTAATCTTTTCCACATATGGCGTAGCCCATCCCATTCTTCCAAATACCATTAGGTAAGCAAGACCCGCAATAACTGGTGACACAGAAAAAGGAATATCAATCAATGTAGATAATATATTTTTTCCCCTGAAGTCGAATTTTGTCAGACACCAGGAAGCACACAAACCAAAAAAAGTATTGACAAGTACTGCAATAATAGTAGCAATTAAAGTTACTTTCAAAGCAGATAACGTATTTTCCGCCATAATCGCTGCTCCATAAACTTCAAGTCCTTCTTTCAAAGAACGGTAAATCACCTCTGCCAAAGGGAAGACCAGCATGATCAGGAAAAACAGAACACCTACGCCTAACAGCAGGCATGGTACCAGGCCATGCGGTTTGGTTCCCCGCTTTCCTTCCTTTTGGTTTGATGCTTTTTCTTTTACAACTATTTCTTTCTTCACTTCAAACCTTCCTTTCTACCGCTTTGTTCTGCGTCCTGCTATTACCTGCACCATATTTACTATAAAAAGCAACAGGAAAGAAATCAATAGCAAAACCAGTGCAATCGCTGCTGCCCCTTCATGGTCTACCCTGCCGGAATTCAGCTTCTGCATAATTACATAAGAGACCATCTGTGTTCCTTCTCTTTCACTATTTCCAGATATGTAAATAACACTGCCGTACTCGCCGATTCCTCTTGCAAGTGCCAGTCCAAATCCAGCTAAAAGTGCCGGTGTCAGTTCCGGAAGAATGACCCGTCGAAACGTATAGAAACGGCTTGCACCTAATATTTCACTCGCTTCCTCATAACTTTCCGGTAATTTTTCCAAAACCGGCTGCAACGCTCTGACCACAAAAGGAATTCCCACAAATACCAAAGCAATGACAATTCCCACCTTGGAATAGGATGCCTTAATACCTACTTTCTCCAACAGACTTCCGAAGAACCCCTGATCAGAATACATTTTAGAAAGGGTAATACCTGCTACCGAAGTAGGAATAGCAAATGGCAATTCAATCATGCCATCCATCAGGCGTTTCCCCGGAAAATTATAGCGCACCAATACCCATGCCAGAATCAATCCAAAAATACAGTTAATGACTGATGCAATAAATGCACATGTGATACTTGTAGCAAATGCCTGACATACATTCGAACGTGTAATCAGTTCCAGGAATTCTCCAAAAGACATCCGAAACGAGTATATAAGGATTGATGCTAACGGGATAAAAATTAATAATGAAAACATCGCCACGCTAATCCCCATTGTTAATCCAAATCCCGGAAGCACTCTCTTACTTTTCTGCTTTTTTGCCATCATCGTAATCTCCATTCTAATTCATTGCAGTATATTACTTCGACTGTTAAGCCTCACAATTATTACCTGCGAAATTTAACTTCCGAAGCAACAACGAATATGCCAGTTAACTATTATTCGTTTGTACTGCTGTAGATTTCATCAAAAATAGCATCATCATCAAAGAAATCTTTATATGCCTGATCCCATCCTCCAAAATCATCAATCGTGCACATATTAACAGATAAATCAAATGTATCACTGAAGGTCTTTAAAATTTCTTCATTGGATGGACGGTAATAATTCTGTCCTGCCAGCTTCTGTGCTTCATCAGAGTAAAGATACTCAAGATACGCCTTTGCTACATCCTGTGTTCCGTTTTTATCAGCATTCTCATCTACAATGGCAACAGAAGGCTCTGCCTTAATACTAATACTTGGTGTAATCATTTCATAGTCATCCGGATGTTCCTGTACTGACAGTAAAGCTTCATTTTCCCATGCAATCAGGACATCTCCCTGTCCGTTTTCTACGAAAGTAGTAGTAGCACCTCTTGCACCAGAATCCATTACAAGTACATTTTTATAAAGGTCTGAAACAAATTTCTTCATACTTTCTTCATCCCCATTATACTTCTTGTCAGCATAATACCATGCAGCCAGAAAATTCCAACATGCACCACCAGAAGACTTCGGGTCTGGAGTAATAACCTCTACTCCTTCCTTTACCAAATCATCCCAGTCCTTTATACCCTTTTCGTTACCTTTGCGAACCAAAAATGTAATAGTGGAAGTATATGGAGAACTATTTCCCTCAAACTCACTTAACCATCCCTCTTTTATCATACCTGCTTCTTCAATTAATGTAATATCATGTGCCAGTGCTAATGTTACTACATCTGCTTCGTTACCTTCAATAACGGAACGTGCCTGTGAGCCAGAACCACCGTGCGACTGTGTAACCTCCACCGTTTTTCCTGTTTCCTTCTTGTAGTGCTCTACAAAAATTTTATTATATTCCGCATATAATTCCCTTGTCGGGTCATATGATACATTTGTTATGGAAATGGTGTCATTCTCTTCTTTATTGTCCTTCTCACCGCCTCCGCAGCCTGTTAAAACTCCAGTCAATAATACTGCTGACATTCCCATTGCTACAACTTTTTTCAAAATTCCATGTCTCATAATCCTGTTCTTCCTCTCTTTCATATTACAAGCAAACGTTTGCGTTCATTTCCTTGATATTTCTTTATGTTTATGATACCATTCTTTAGTATATAATATATTTAACCTAATTTTTGCTATTTTTCAAGCAAAAATTGCACAAACGTTTGCGTACCAAAAGTCAAATTCCCACTGCAGGCAACAGGGCACACTGACACTTAGAACCGCTAAATGCAAAGGAACTTTCAATTTCTTGTATGTATCGCTCCTGGCTCATTGCTACGCGGGAATTAAGAAAGGAAAACAACCAATATGTCATTAAAACAAATTGCTAATATGGTAGGTACTTCTGTTTCTACCGTTTCCCGGGTTTTAAACAATACCTCTTCTACCTGTGCATCCAAAGAGCTACAGGATAAAATTTGGAATGCAGCAAGGGAAATCGGTTATCATCCTAATGAGGCTGCACGAATATTAAAAAAAGGCGGTAAACAAAACAACTCCCGTCCATCCCATATCATTATTGTAATGGCACGTGTCACAGCAGATGAAGACCCTTTTTTCTCTGAATTACTGCGTAGTCTGGAAATCGAATTATTAAATCAAAGGGCAGTGATTGATCATGTCATCCATGCAGACGGGTCTTCTCAGAAAGATTTTGCCAAAGCAGACGGCGTTGTCATTTTAGGCCGCTGCTCCTCTTCATTGCTGAAGCAGATTTCTGAAAAGAATAAAAATATCGTAGGAATCTGGCGCAACTCCATGAATTTTAACATTGATGAAGTAATTTGTGATGGCAAAAAAGCTGCCCAACTGGCAATCAACCATTTACTTTCCCTTGGGCACCAAAGAATTGCCTATATCGGAGACTGTTCCTACGAAAGCCGTTACGTGGGCTATTGCGATATTCTTTTTCAAAATAATATACCTTTGGATTATGAGTTGATTCAACAGACAAATCAGACAAGAAAAGAGACAGAAATTGCCTTTACAAAATTAATCCAAAATAAGTTAGCAGGAAAAACAGATTTTAGTGCTATCTTTTGTGCAAATGATTACACTGCCATTCATGTTTTAGAACTTTTGGGACAGCAAAAACCAAAAATCAGACAGTCCATTTCCGTCATATCCATTGATGATATTGAAGATGCCCAAAATACCAAACCCTATTTAACCACCATCCATATCCCCCGTCAGGAAATGGCACATATGGCGGTAATGCTTCTTATGGACCGCATTTTCAGAGGCCACAAAGACGTTTTACGAATTGAATTCTCCGGCCGCCTTATTAACCGGGACAGTTGTTATCCTCTTTAAAAAAGGTTTGAAGTTTCACTAACGCACGATAATACCATGCGAAGTGAAAACTAAGTCAAACCTAAGAAGAATGCATAAACAGCGTTCTTCACATCGGATATACCGAGAACTTTCATATTACGGCAAAAGAGCGCACCGACTTCGC
>CANRVD010000091.1 GCA_947643145.1 uncultured bacterium
GTATCTTCACCACCGTCCGCAGAAAATCCTGCATCCCCATCATAGCCAGAAGCTGGGGGTTCACCGTGATAATGACCTCATCGGCAGCCGCCAACGCATTGATTGTCAAAGTCCCAAGGGACGGGCAGGTATCAATCAGAATGTAATCATACTTCTCCCGCAGCGGCTCCAGAATCCCGGACAGCATCTTCTCCGCCCCCATCTCCAGCCGCAGCTTCGCATCCACCACCGACAGATAAATAGACGATGGGATGAAGTCCACCCCGTCCTTCGTCCGTATGTACTTCTTCGGGGACGGCAGCTTCATGTCCTCAATCTGCGCCATCATCAGATGCCCGATAGTATCATCCAGTACCCCCGTATCCTCCACGCCGAAGCACGTTGTCAGATTTGCCTGGCTGTCAAAATCAACTGCCAGGACCCGCTTTCTCATCTTCTGCAGGCAGTACGCCAGATTGAACGTAGTTGTCGTCTTCGCCGTACCCCCTTTTTGTGAACCGATCATATAAATCTTTCCCATATATCAAAACCTCACTTTCCTTTCTGCCACCATGCTTAACTGCTGTTCTTCAAACACATCAATGTAATCCACTGACTTCCTCGGCTCAATGACCAGCTTCCCTTCCTCACACCGGACCGTCAGGAGCGTCCCCGCCCCGAACCCCAGCTCTTCCAGCCACAATCCCTTCAATGTGATTGTCGGCGTCGGCTTGTAATTATGCCCGCTCTGCTCATATACCTTAAACCTCCGAACTTCCTTCCTCATCTATATCCCGTCCTTTCCACCGGCCCGCAGACCGGACTTTCCGCTGCCTCTCCGCTGCTGATCTTCCATCTGGGATTTTACAGAGACCGCTCCCAGGCGCTATCGGCCTGTGCCGCTCCCCGCAAAACAGAAATAATTTGTTTCCGAATGAAACGATATGCCAATCTATAAAACCAAAATCTCCGCTGCATTAAAACTTTAAAACCATCACAACAATATGGGCGCTGTAAGTTCCCCGGCTTTCCGTAGATAAATCCCATTTATCCCCATGGTACAGAAACGCAGGTTTAACCCTCCCATGGCGCCCGGTTCACCTTAAACCCGGCCGAAACCTGTCAACCAATATTACAACGCCCCCGTTGCAACCCGTCAGCATTTATAAGGACTTCGGACCTTCAAATCCACCTCCAAAGGATGGTATGGTTGCTTTAATCGCTATCAGACTTTCATACTGCTGGCCAGCAATATATGTACGGCTCCCGGACGGAAACCAGAAATGCGGTGATTCCGTTTGCCCTTTTAAGGGCAAAAAAATAAGGGGACAAGTTAGTGCAACCCCTTGATTTTACTGGGTTCCTCTAACTTGTCCCTATTATAACACGGTCATCGATATAGCCGATATCCAGACGCTCCAGCATCTTGTCAATGCCCTCCATTGTCCTGCCTTCCCCATATTCACTGGGCCACAATTTGGAAGTCACCCAGATCTCTTCACGGGGGATACCACTTTCACGGACAGCCTCGCCCACACTGCGCTCATTCTGGTATGCGTGGGCAGTATCAATATGACGATACCCCATCTTCAGGGCCTCCAGGCACGCATTCTTTGTTGCATCTCCCGCAGGCACCATATACACACCCATACCAAACTGCGGGATTTTTGTTCCATTATTCAAAGTAATATAAGCCTGACTCATCTCTTTTTCCTCCGATCATTATTTGGTAATATTTTTATCATCCTTCTCCTTAACGATCCGGGACAATATATCTCTTTTTTAAAACCATCATCTCATAGGAATCAATACCCGGCAAACCGTTCATTGCGGTCAAGTCCGGTCATCTGCTCCATTTCTTCATCCGTCAGTTCAAAGTCAAATATCTCAAAGTTCTCCTGAATATGATCCGCATTACTTGAACCAGGAATCGCTATATTCCCCGCCTGCAAATGCCAGCGCAGGATAATCTGTGCCGAAGTCTTGCCATGAGCCTGCGCTATCCCGGAAATCACTTCATCATTAAACAACGTCTGCGTGTTACCACGTCCGCCAAGCGGAAACCATGACTCCATAACCGTTCCATACTGCCGCAGGTGTTCCTTCATCTCCATGCTCTGATGGTAAGGATGGGTTTCGTTCTGGAGCAGTGCAGGCGTGATGGATGTTGCGTTTACCAGCCGGTCAAAATCCTCCGGTGTATAATAATTGGAAAGGCCAATGGACCGGAGCTTCCCTTCGCTGACTGCCTGCTCCATTGCCTGGTATGCCCCCACATCATTGCTGGGCTGGGAATGATGTAAGATCATCAGGTCAATGTAATCCAGTCCAAGCCTTTCAAGAGAAGCATTGATCGCCTCCGCGCCGTTATCAAAATCATCCGTCCACATCTTAGTGGTGACAAAGATTTCTTCTCTTGTCACAAATCCTTCCTCTATCGCCCTCTGAATGCCGCGTCCCACATCTGCTTCATTTCCATAAATCCTGGCAGTATCAATCAAGCGATATCCATCCCGCAGCGCCCAATATACAGAATTTTCTGCCTCGCTGCCAGACAGACGGAAAGTTCCTATTCCAAGAATCGGCATCTCATAACCACTGTTCAGCATAACAGTTCCGTTTTCCAAATCGAACACCTGTCCCTCTGATATCCCGGATACCTCTTGTTGTTCACTGTCTGAATTCTCCTCTGCCATTTCTGTCTGGTCACTCTCCTGTGTTTTATTCCCAATATCTGTATCCGTACTGTCTGTCTGGCTGCCTGCCAGAGTTTCATTCTCCACAAGTTCATCCACACGATCCGTCTGTTCCTCCGTTGTTCCACATGCAATCAGGAAAAAACACATTACAAGGGAAAGAATAAAAGCTATAATCTGTTTTGTTTTCAACTAAATCGCCCTCCTTTATTTCTGCCAGCAATGAGCCAAGTGCCGTGCTTGCACGAGCATAAAGCCAATTTCTAATTGGCTTAGCCACGTCCCATACCGACAATATCCATATGTGACAGTGCTTCCTCAATCTCCTGCATTTCATCTGGTGACAGTTCCACATTGACCGCCTCAAAGTTCTCCTTTACCCGATTCTTTTTCGTTGTCCCCGGAATAGGAACCAGATACGGTTTCTTTGTAATCTCCCAGGCAAGGGCGATCTGCGCCGGAGTCGCCTGCTTCCTTTCTGCAAACTCTGTAATCAACTCCATGAGATCACGATTATGGTCAATCCCTTCTTTCTTAAACAGATTCATATTTGCCCGCCAGTCGCCTTCCCGATACTTTGTTCCGGCAGCATAACGATTGCTGAGATACCCTTTTGCAAGAGGGCAGGCCGACACATAGGTAATTCCAAGTTCTTCACAGAGCGGGAAATAAGTTCCCTCATCCTGCCTTGCCACAAAGGAATACATATTTTCGATTGCGGAAATGCCGCATACACTGTGCGCTCTTCGGATATATTCCTCCGGTGCAAAGGAAACGCCCCATGCCCGGATTTTCCCGGCTCTTATCAGCTCCGCCATTGTTTCCGCCACTTCTTCCGGCTCTGTTTTCGGATCAATGCGGTGCTGGTAATATAGATCAATATAATCTGTTCCAAGCCTTATTAGGGATGCGTCTACCTGCTGCCGTATAGAATCACAGCTGCTGTCCAAGGCATCCTCATTCCCTGTAAAGAAAGATTCATCCACAATCCCAAACTTCGTGGCGATCACCACCTCTTTACGGAAAGGCGCAACTGCTTTGCCAAGATACCTTTCGTTTGCTTCTCCATATACTGGGGCAGTATCGAAAAAAGTATATCCCACCTCATGGGCGTATCGCATAAGCGCTACCATATCCTCCTCTGCCTCCACCACCCCGTAGGCGTGAGTCTGTCCCATACAGCCGTATCCGATTGCTGTAATCTCGATCTCTGTCTGTCCAAGTCTTCTTGTTTTTTCCATTTTTTCCTCCATTCCGAAGCGCTTTACGCTGAGGCCGCGAGCAGAATTTAAGAGTTTTCCGAAGGAATACTCCGATTCTGCTCTGCGATCAACAGAATTTGTGACGCTTCGGCACAAACTCGCAGTTGAAAAATCAGCACATCCGTGTGATTTTTCAACCTTTCTCCTCATATTTTACATCTGCTCAGGCAGATGCCGGTTTATACAGGTATTCTGCGGTCTGCCAAAATCTGTTTCCGGTACAGCAATACAGCAAGGGAACCTCCCGGAAATTCCATAACCGGCGCTACCAGCATCAGCCCATACATGGGCCATAGAAAATCTGCAAACATCATCAGCGGCAGGTCAAAAATCCCTTTCCGGGAAAAGTGAACAATCTGGAATGGGATCATTTCAATCTTCTGCGCTATGCCAAGACCCGAAACGGCATGTTCCACATAGCCTGACATCAGACGCAACATAACACTGTTGGAAATACAGGTTGCAAGCGCCGCCCTCCACATTTATGTGAAACCCGAATATAAATAGCGGATCCAGAAACACATTGAGAACTCCGCCCACCGACATTCCGATACTTGCCGTTCTCGCCTTGCCCTGAGCCCGGACGATGTTGGCAAGAGCCTGATTCAGTACCATCGGAATCCCGCCGACTACAACCGTCCAGAACAGATACTGCCTGTCTTCCAAAACCAAATATCACAAGGGAGTAAAGCAGCGTGACTATGGCGGATGACCATATGACAAAAGTTCCTATCTTTCCGGCATTCTCTGCCTCTCCCCTTCCAAGCAATCGGGAAATCATGCTTCCCCCGCCAATGCCAAGCAATATCCTTTTCACTCAGTTTAGCATCTGCCATGATTTATTCCTGATGCAGCTTCACGCTATTGATCATTTTTGCATACTGCGGGTCCTCGTTAGCGCCAAACAAAGTCACGCCCTCATCCAGTGTGCTGATCTTCTCCATCTCTTCCTCTGTTAAAGAGAAATCGAAAATAGAAATGTTCTGCTCCATCCGCTCCTTATGGATAGATTTCGGGATTGTCACCACTCCCCGCTGATAATTCCAGCGCAGCACTACCTGTGCCGCACTTTTCCCATATTTCTTCCCGATACCGGAAAGCATTTCATTGGTAAAAAGATTTTTCTGGCCTTCCGCAAAAGGTGCCCACGCCTCCGGCTGGATCTGATACTCTTCCATTAATGCAAACGCCGCTTTCTGCTGGAAAAACGGGTGACATTCCACCTGATTGACTGCGGGAACTACTTTATTATTCATCACCAGATCCACCAGACGGTCACTGCCGAAATTGGATAATCCGATAGCCCGGATCTTTCCTGCCTCGTACAGTTCTTCCATAGCCCTCCATGCCCCATAATAATCTCCAAACGGACGATGGATCAGGTATAAGTCCAGATAATCCAGCCGCAGATTGGAAAGAGAGGTTTCAAATGCCTTTTTCGTCTTTTCATAGCCTGCGTCCTGAACCCACAGTTTTGTGGTGATGAACAGTTCCTCTCTGGGAATCCCGCTGCGTTTGATTGCACGCCCTACTGCTTCCTCATTCCCATATACGGCTGCCGTATCAATCAGGCGATAGCCTGTCATCAGGGCATCATAAACTGCCTGCTCACAGACATCCGCATCTGCGATCTGAAAAACACCAAAACCAAGCATGGGCATTTTTACACCGTTATTCAAAGTTACATATTCCATTTTCTATATCCTCCAATCTTATTTTTTCTGCTCTGTCAGACACATACCAATTTCAGACAAAGTATTTTTTATTTTCTTCTTCGGTTCAGGCAGTTCATGCAAGCTGATACATAATGCCCTATTACTGCAAACAGGCACATCACCGAAAGATAATCCGCAAAAAACAGCGCCGCCGATTCCCCATAATCGAAAAATACAAATTGAACCTGTAAAAACATATAAGAAGCAAACTGCCTTTTCAGAAAGGCATAAACACCATAGGCTGCATAGATCCAAAACACAAACCGCAATATGTATTTGAAAGGAACTTTTATCTGTTTTTGCATTCTCTTTGCGGCAAGCATCCGATTCCAGTAAATTCCAAGGTGGAAAGATATCAGTACAAATCCCCAATAGAATGAAGCCAGATGTGCAAGTCTGGCAAAAGCCATTCCCCCTTTTATATCCCAGGGTGCATATCCTGACATAATCACACTGCTTACCGCCAGTAAGACCATCACAATCAGCAAGAGCATATTTACAGCTGTTCTTACTATACGGGGTGCCGTATAATGTCCTTTTATCATCGCCCGATACCAGCCTAAATTCAGCAGATGATGAGCAAAGAACAAAAGGAACATTGCCATGCCAAGCCACTCGTGTATTTTTCCGCTGATAAGGGAATAGGCCATCAGGCATGGCATCAGGAGAATCATTGCAAAGTCCACACAGATCCGTACCTTTTGCTTTATCCTCATTGTCTTTTATTCTCCATCCGCAGGATTATAAAATCCCAGACCTTCCAGCCAGCTTACTACATCATCTTCTGCACGATCCACATTAGAACCGCGTATTGCCAGGCCCTCCAGCAATTCCGCTTCCGGAACTAACTCTGCAATATCCCTCTCGCTGCGTCCAAGGGCACTTCCCTCATGGGTACAGAAAGGAATGACCGTCTTCCCCGCAAAATCATAGGATTCTAAAAATGTGAACATTGCCATGGGCATCGTGCCCCACCAGTTAGGAAAACCGATAAATATTATCTGATATTATCCTGCTCCTGCTTTGCCACCTCGATCAAATCATTATATTCATCCGGATAAACCGTGACTGTTTCTACATGGAACAGCTCTCCTCCGGTATGTTCGGCAATCTGACTGGCAATCGTTTCTGTGTTTCCTGTCTGTGAAAAATAAGCCACTAAAATATTGTTCTGCTCTGCTGTTTCTGATGTTACGAGCTCTTGCGGTTCTTCATCGCTGCTGTTTTGGCTCTCTGTTCTTTCCTCCTGTCCTGGAGCGCTGCTGCCTTTTTCCGTATTTTGTGCCGTGCTGTCTGGCTGCGGATTACTGCCACAGGCGATCAATGCAAAAAGCAGCATACCTGCCATGATAAAAGAAAGTATTTTCTTCATATGATGCTTCCTCCTGTCTGTCGAATCGTATAGATACATTCTTTTTTCGGAATATTTCTCCATCCACAAGACTATTATATTTTTTGCTGCCCAGACACTCAACACCATACCATTTCCGATTGCGGTTTATGCCACACATTCTGCAAAAATGTGGTCTAACTCACTGCTTTTCAACATACCTTCCTTTCATTTTCTGTCTGAAAACAGAAAAAAGCAGCATCTCCGAAGAAATGCCGCCTCTTTATTTTCCTTTTCTCTCTAACCCATATGTCAGACCCACTTTCTAATGGTTTCTCCTGCACGGTCAACAGAGCTTCCCTGAATCGCAAGCCCTTTTGTCACTGCCGCCCCCTTACAGACATTCTGGATATTCCTTTCTGTTCCGCTCAGGCCGCTGCCTTCATGGGTGCAGAATGGATGGATGGTCTTGCCGCTCCAGTCGAATTTTTCCAAAAAGGTATACACTGCCATGGGCATGTCTCCCCAATAGTTGGGGTATTCTTCTGTCAAGTAAGGACTAAAAAAATTGATTTTTCGCTCTCATTATATTCTTAAATCCCACAACAAGGAATCGCACAAATAGTGATAAAGTGATAACTCAAAGTTGATACTATCAGCCCTATTCTATCGTTATCCTTGTATAGTGTCTAATGCTTATTTTGATTTGTTTATCATACCCACAAGGCATAATACAGAATATTTTCCCAAAGCACACAACTTTGGAAAAATACTCTGCTACAAACTCCACCGAAAATTCTCCATGCCATAATGTCTGATTCTTTGATCATATATCGCCATTTAATTTTTTTTATAAATTTGCAACCATCTTTATGATACTCATACACCTCCATCTCTCCTTCAATAAATGTTGCATCATTTTTATCAAATAATGTAAAGAATATGGCTGTGAACATGCTCTGTATTATCATGTGTTGCATACAGGCACTGAAAATCATCCCTAAAATATCTCTCTACAAACTTCTGTGTAATCACCATAGCGGTTTCCGGTCTTACTTCCTGCTTCTTGAAAGATATGATAAAGTGGTAGCCCTGCCGCTTATCCATTTTTCCGTACTTCCGCTTTGTTGCTAACATTTCCTGTATGGCAGTATCTGCGTTGCAGTTATGGCTTCCCACCAGAAAGCCGGATTGTGTTTTTTCTTCGTCTGTGATGTAGGAAATAGCATTTGCAAGGTGCATAGCCATGTATCTTTTTCCTGTCTGGTGGATACAGGATATTTTTGTGATTGCGATAAAAGCCTCCTTACTCCTTAATTTAATATACTTCTCAATTTTAATTTATGACAGGTATTTTTTTAGTTACATTAATTCCCCATGGATATTGCTTCTTTTCAAAATGATACACAACAGTTTCTATATTCTGAGTTTTGCTGAATTTTGTTCCTAATCCAAAAATGAATGCACCTGATGCCGCTATACATAATCTAATCCGCTTTACATTTTTCTTCTTTTGAATTATTGCAATATCAGATAGTATCTTATCTGCATATTGCTCAATTTGGGTTTCCGAGTCAACCACATCATAATCAATATCATCCGAACTTGTATATCTATATATGTAATCATTAGAGCCTGCTATGGACGAAAAATCAGATTTTTCAATTGGCTGTGTCAGTGAAACAACAATAATAATATTACTCTCCTGCTCTGGATCAATTGATTCCTGTAGTATCTCTAATTCAAAAGAACTTCTTATTGTTTTCGCTTTTAACAAATGAAACTTATCATCTTTTAATTCTGGATTCGTTCCTTTTCCATGGTATTTATGAAAAAATCTTTTTGCATTTTCATCTCCCAATTCAAACCCCAGCATAAATGTAATGGGGATATTAGCAATGCCTGCATATCCAATAGCATATTCTTTTGCAATATAACCTTTTATTTTATCAATTTTCAAATCCGTTTCCGTAATAGACTTAATAATCATTGCCTCTAGAGGCATATTACTATTAAAAGTTTCATACTGATTAAATTTCAACCTTTTAATATTATACTCATTTTTCACCTCATCATCATACCTATATCGTGTCTGGTTTAATGAATTGTGTTCTATAATCAACAATCTCTCCTGCCTGTTCTCAAGAAAGAAAAATATTGCATGTATTATTATTATTACCATTGCAGCAATAAAGACCAGCCACAAAAATAGCTCTTTTCCTTTTTCTAGGTTGATACACTCATTTAAAAGGTAGTAAATCCCACTTCCTTTATCAAGTCCAAGGATTTTAATCCATCCATCACCTATAATTTCTTTTATATTCAATATATCTATAATAATATTTAATGCTAACGGTATTGTCAGTAATCTAAATACTGATTTGAGGACTTTTCTTTTATTTAACCTCTTTATATAAATCACCTTCCTTTTCACATTCAGCTATTTCTATTATCTGTTTTGATGTTAAATCACCAACCCAAACTCTGGCGCTTTCTATTCCTGCTATCAAGAAAAACACATATTTGCAAGCTGTTTTATCCATCATTAATGTTTCCTGCCAGTCTTTCCAATCAATAGATGAAGGTATTGGGATCGCCTGCGGATGCGTATGCCATACCCCCATATAAAAACTCTTTCTTGCCTTTGCATTGAAAAGAAAAAATTTATGTTTTGGATCTTTAATTTTAAAACGACATCTGCTTCTAACATCTAACAAATAAGGATGCGATAATCCATCTATTGAGATATTTCCACTTCTATAATCTTTATATCCAACCAGAAATCCACCAGCTTCTGGCATATTCGCTTCCGTTTGTAACCACTTAGTGTCTGCTGATTAAGCGAATATCTGCATACTCCAACATTTGTATCCATTCCCATATTGGAACAAATATAAAAGAGCGTAAAGTATCAATGTCACTAAATTAAGATTGATTCGCAACAAAACTATTTCAAAAAGGTTGG
>CANRVD010000092.1 GCA_947643145.1 uncultured bacterium
ACTCACCAAATAATTGGATGGCAATTAGAGAGTATCTGTTCATGCGTTTATTCTGTGATCTGTATATTGAATGCTATCAGATACTGCTGTATTATTAGTAATATCAACAACTTCTTTCTTTGGTCCTATATTTAATGTATAAGCCCCATATTCTCTATACTGCTCAACTCTTACGTAATATGTTTCTCCTGCCGCAAAGGAAACCGTCAAGCCCTCCCCATTATCAAGATCATAATCCGATTTCATTTCCTCCCAGCCCGAATTATAAATCCTTAGCCGTAAATCTGTTCCGTTTGGAACATTTGAAAATTCAAATCTATATATTCCATCATTTTCTGCCACATATGAATAATCGTTTTCCTGCGCAGTATACTGAATACTGTCAGAAATTAATGTATAATTTGTTAAATCTGTAATTTCCTTTTTGGGTCCTATATTCAATGTATATGGTCCAATTTCTCTATACTGCTCAACTCTTATATAATATGACTCTCCTGCCGCAAAGGAAACCGTCAAGCCCTCCCCATTATCAAGATCATAATCTGATTTCATTTCTTCCCAACCTGAATTGTAAATCCTTAGCCTTAAATCCGTTCCATTTGGAACATCTGAGAATTCAAATCTATGTGTTCCTTCATTCCCTGCTACATACAAATAATCATTTTTTTGATCCGTATACTGGATGCTGTCAGAAATTGCTGTAAAGTTGGTAATATCAACTGTTTCTTTCTTTTGTCCCACATTTAACGTATATGCACCGTATTCTCTATACTGTTCAACTCTTATATAATATTTTTCACCTGCTGTTAGGTTTTCTGTTAAACCATCTCCATTATCAAGATCATAATCCGATTTCATTTCTTCCCATCCCGAATTATAAATCTTCAATCTCAAGTCTGTTCCATTTGGAACATTTGAAAACTCGAACCTATATGTTCCACTTAAAGGCGAAATGTACTCGTAATCATTACTCTGCCCATCGCTAGAGACTTCTCCCGAAAATCCTATAATCTCATTAGGTTGAATTTCAAAAGGCGCATCCTCTAAAGCAACTGCATTATATGTATTAGAGACAATGGAATCTATTTTTAATATTCCCTTGTCGCTATCGGTTTCCTTGCTTTCATCAACAGGTTCCTCAGAAGAGCCTACACTTTCGCTTGTATAAGCATTTAATGCCTCTTCACTATTACTTGAACCATTCTCCTCATTATTTAAATTTTCATCATTTAAATCATCTCTAATAAACCCTGTTGACTTATCATCTTTACTATTTTCACCACCCATTTTGTTACTAATATAAGCAACAGAAAAAACTACCAAACATACTAGTGAAAGAAGTAACAAAAATTTATTTAAGGTTATACGTACTTTATCAACATCAAAAAAAATGAATAACAATGATGCAATGGTTGATATACCACTTAAAATTGCTAACAGACCCATTATACAATCACATCCTTACTATTTATTATTTCGCTTTTTACAACAACCAAAGGACCTAAGCATTTCTTATATATACCAAATACAAACTGATTATAGTTCATTGTCTCATAATTTAAAATACCATAAATTACAAATTTTGCCAATAGACAAGCCAAACTCCAATCTATTACGAAAACTCTGGGCAGTTTCCGTGTTTGTATCCTATCCCCCGTTTTTCAACAGCATTTTCAGACAAAGAAATACACCTTTCAGCCAAAATCCTCAATATTCTATCCTTTTTTACCTTCTCCCGACATACAATTCCGGAAACTCCTGACTTTTGCCGAAAGGTATACTTTTGCCAAATTGTATCAATCGCCACGTTAACAGCGGTATCAAAAACCCACAAAAAGAGAGGCTCACCACCCACTGTGATGAACCCCCTTACGCCCGAAATCCCTTGATTTCAAGCCACTTCTCTATACTTTCGCCAAATCGTACAAAATTCCTATGGCATCATTTGGAAATAGCCGCCTGTGCCGCTGTTAAATATTGTTCAGGGATATCAGCACACACCCTCGCATTATGATTCAAGCCCAAGCCAACCCTTTACCGTTTCCACAGCATAGCCAACCGCCTGGGCTATCTTATCTGTATCAAGTCCCATTTCATACAATTTTCCAGCCGCTTCCCTGGCCTTCTTTAATTCCCCATCCCGTTCAGATTCTTTTCTCATTTCCTGAATCGCTTGGCACACATTAACCACCTCGTCTTCTTCATCATATTTTATGCCCGAATTTGTGATTGCTTCAATCACATCTGCCGCCCTACGCTCCACTTCCCGGAAACGCCTCTCATTGGCCGACAGTACCCTGCTTAAGTTTTCCTTATCTTTCGAATACTTGATGAACAGCATAACCTCCCGCATGCTGGACTGGAATTTCATAATCTCCTCATCCGCCATCTGCGCCGGTGCAATCAGCCGCACATGGTAATTGTCCATGCAGGCAAGCACCTCCGGTTCTGACACATCCATCATCTCAAAGAGGCTCAACGGCCCATCCCACTCTTCCGAGCCGAAAAATACAGTCACCGTGATAGATGGTACCAGCCTGTCTTCCACCCAAAAACCGCTTAAGAATTCACCTGCGCTTGGTGTTTTCCCGCCTTCTTCAGCAAACGCTTCCCCCTTCTCTTTTTTCCGCTTCATTTCTTTCCGGTGCGACTTTGCCGCCTCTTCCACCTGCCCTGCGTATTCCAGCGCATCATAGAGATTGTTCTTCACAGGCATAGCATAATGGATTTCAGCCTGGTTCTCCGCGCCGTAAAGGACATATTCCATCTTCCCATCCGTCATTGCCGCATACAGCTTCTGCACATCACGGAATTTCTGGACGGGAACCACTGCGCCGTCCGCACCGTATGGCAGCGCTATCTTCGTGGAATCACGCTCCGTGAGCTGCTCCGGCAGGATCACCCGCCGCCCACCGTAAATATAGTAATTAAAAATATCGGCAAACACGCCTGTATCTTTTACATAATCCTTTGTAACTGTATCTGCTTTCAACGGTATCCACCGCCTTTCTTCATGAATGTATGGCAGTGAAATTGTCACATCCCCGCCCCTGCTACAATTTCATTATACTCAAAAAACTGCTTTTTTTCAAGCGTGTCAAGCCGGTTCTCCAAGTAAACAGAGGGGTCACATTGGACAAAGGGAGGGGTCAAAACCGTGACCACAAGGGGCACATTCACTCCATTCTGCTTTTACAATGGTAAACCTTACCATGCCATCAGTTTCTTTAATTCACGCAGCGCCTTTGTGTGCATGATTTTGGCATTTGCATAGGACATCTGCATTTTTTCCGCTGTCTGTTTCAATGTATATCCCGAATAATAATGCAGGATAATAAGGTCACGTTTCCGCTGCTCCAACTGTTCCAGTGCTTCCGCAAGCTCCTCCAGCGTTTCCTTTTTCAAAATTTCCTCAAATCCCTCCTCTGTGTATTCCAGTATCCCCGGCAGTTCACAGACAACCTTATGTGCCTTGAAATAGTCAATGACCGTATTTCTCGTAATTGTATAGATCCATGTGGATATGGATGCCTTTTTCCTATCAAATGAACTGATATTTTGATACACTTTTACGAAAATGGAAGATACCAAATCTTCAACCTCCTGCTGGTTTTGTATCTTCCCTTTCACATATCGTCTGACCTTATCCACATACTCTATATAAATCTGCTCCCTGTCCGGCATTAGAAATCACCTGCCTTCAAAATCGTCTGCACCAAAATATTGATAGCGTGTTTTTTGCGTTTCAAAATGTGACACAATCTTTTGCATTATCCATTTTTTTCTTACAAAAATCAATATATCTGTCCTAATCCGTTACTTTTCACACCCGCGCCATGCACTTGCTGCATGGCGTCGGAGCAAGCGCCAAAATGCGTGCTTTTTAGCATTTTGTGTGCATCAATTGTTGCAATTCACACCGAAATCGTTGTAAGTATATGAGAAATCTGGCGTAAGTGTGAATTGTAACCCTAATCCATGCAAAAAACGACCTAACTCAAAATCAGATTTTACTTTTCGCCTTTTTTCAACTATAATAGAGTTATTCTGTTATGAGAGGAATGATTGTTTTGTATCGTATTGCCATTTGTGACGATGACAGACGTTTTGCCGACGAGTTTCATAAGAAAGTCAATAAGGCGCTTGTATCAAAAAATATAGATGCCGAAACAGAAGAATTCTATGATACCGCTTCTTTTCTGGAAAGAATCAATATAGGGATTGTTTTTGACTTGGTTTTTCTTGACATTCTTTTAGATAACGAGAACGGATACTCCTTCGCAAAACAGATACGCAGGGAGAATATTCCGATAGATATTGTTTTTATTACTGTTACACAGGATTATGCCATAGCGGGTTATGATGTTGCGCCAATCCTTTATCTGCTGAAGCCAATTGAAGATGCGAAGCTCCGGTATGCTTTTGATATTTTTCTGAAAAGGCATATGCCGAGTCAGGTTCTTTTGAATTTATCCGGTGAAATCCTTTCGCTTAATATAGCCGATATTTTATACTGTGAGGTCTATGGACATATGACGTGTCTTCATTTAGCCTCCGGGGAAACCAGAGAACTCCGTTGTTCATTGAATAAGCTGGCGCAGCAACTCCCGTCCTCTGTCTTTGCCCGCTCCCACCAGAGTTATCTGATCAATATGGAGCATATTGACAGCATTACCCGTTACGAGCTTACCCTGAGTACCGGAAAGATACTTCCAATCAGCCAGTCAAGGTATCTAGAACTGCAAAACAGCTTTTTACTGTATGCCAGCCAGCAAAAAATCCGGATATAGCCTGTATCATACCCAGATTCTGCTTTCCTTGTCTTATTCCGGCAGACAGAGGTTTGTCCGCACTGTAATTCTGTCCGGCTCACGTTCCATCTGAATGATGCTTGCATATTTCTCTGCCACCGCTTTCATGGCATCCAGACCAAACCCATGACTTTTTCGGTCATCTTTTATCGTTATCTGCCCATCTTCCGTAATTTCTTTTCTGTCAACGCTGTTTTCACACTCGATGAACAGAAATCTCTGCTTTTTCCGAATTTCCAGTCTGATATAAGCCCCTTCCCGATTCTCCATGCGCATACACGCCTCCATTGCATTTTCAAGCATATTGGAAAGAAGGACGCTTAAATCCACATTATCCGCTTCCAGCTCATAGGGTACATGGATATGGCACTGTACGTCAATTCCACTTTTCTTTGCCTGATTCAGCCGTATGCCCACAATGGAACTTAACACGATGTTTTCGCTGTAAGTCATTTCCATATACTGATCCGCTTCCTTTATCACTTTCTCAATATAGCTTTTTGCTTCATCCGCTTCCTGCATCATCAGCAGAGAATACAACGTCTGCATATGGTGCTTTACCTCGTGGTTTCTTCTCCGGGAATCCTCGTCCACCTGCATGACCAGCTCATAATTTTCCCTCGCAAACCTGCTGTGTTCCAAGAGCCTTGTTTTCTTCTGCCATTCCGACAGCCGCCACTGCACAAACTGCACAACCGTCAAAAGTGTAATGGTGTAAATGATAACTGAGGAAACCAGCTTTACAAGCGGGACAAAATGACCGAAAGATATGGAATTTACGATTGACGGGAAATAAGATGTTATCCCTCTTGTAAGTTCAGTGGACTGCTGCACTGTGGTAATGAATAATCCTGTCAAGCCAAACAACAATACCTGAACAAGCAGAAACTTTCTCTGTCTCTTTCTGCTTTCCCATACCTCAAATACCAGAATAGTTATTGCACAGATAATCAGCATCAGCATTTCTATTGTACCCACATCCATCGGCAGCATCCTGTTAATCTGTTCCTGCAATCCGCTGTAAAATCCCATCACGGACTGACAGGCATATGCAGAAAAAGAAACAGCATAAACAAAAAACAGGATAATCAGTTTCGGGCTGAAATGACAGTGAAGCATGGAAATCATACAAAAGACTGCCAGTACCAATGTCATGCCGCCCAAAAACACCAGCCAGAGCATCGGCTTGACGGTATCTGCGGTTGCTGCGGCATATAGCGTATTCTCATTTAATAAATTCGGTGTCACCGGATTGCGCCACTCTGCATTTTCCGGGAAGTAAGTAATCAGCGTCAGCTCACTTCCCTGATACTCATCCGGCATATTTATCGTCACGCTTCTAAACTCCTCCGGAATATCCGCATCGCGAACCAGCAGATAACCGGCAGAGTCCCGTTCTGTTGCCTGAAAATCGCTATACAGCAGCGTATCATTCAGAAATACCTCTATCCCGCACTGCATATATTCCATCTCTATTTCTGCACTTTGCAGATACTCCGTCACGATTCTGCTTTCTTTGACTGCATCGTATGACTCGTTTGATAAAGTGTAGCTGTATTCATCAATGTACTGTGGGATGACTTTCTTTGTTTCCCCCTGTGCTGTCCGTATCTCATACTTCCAGCCAAAATCTACTGATTCCAAATCTTGAAGATATATATTTTGAAATCCTGCTCTGTCAATGGCATAGAATGTTCCTGCCACCAGACATATCGCCGCAAATGCAAACAGTATTCCCAATAAAGATGCTTTCTTTCTCATTTTGATATGCCCTTCTTTTTATAAATCTGTTATTTCGTTATATAGCGACAATATCAAATTCAGGAGATAAAATCAACTGCTTTGTCCTAACTCAAACATTTGACGGCATAAGTAAAAAAAGCCGGATAACTTTTTCATAAGTTGTCCGACTTTTAAGGGAGCTGTACCAATTATCTTATCCGTTCAATAAGTGTGCTATTATTTTATAGCAGTTCCCAAGAAAATGAAGCAGCTCTACCCCATAAAAGGCGCCGTCCTTTCCAATTCCATAATTTGGGTTGCTCTGAATGTCACCGAAAAATCTCCCATCTGGTATCAGTTCTTCGTTCCTGTTTAATTCATAAAACTTATCCCAGATTTTTTTATGTTCATCACGAAAGCTCAGCAACTGCGAGTCCTTCGTTCCTTTGTGCATAAGCTGCGGAACATAACCCTCCAGTATTTTCAGCAGTTCCCCAATGTCCGTTATCTGTCCTTTGGGCAATGACTCCACGCCCATCATCCTCATCTGCTCCAGTACCATACAGCGGTATAATTGATACCTTATATTGCAATACTCATACAGCACAAATTGCCCATCTCTCCCAACGCCATAATCCTGATTTTTTCCCTGACCATCTGGCTGAAAAAAGTCCGCATCCTGAATATCCGCATATTTCTATAATTCTGCATAATATACCGACTTCCAGAGTTCCATATCCCCTGCGTCCAAAGAATACACTGTATGCCTGTCGTTTTTTCCTGACAGGTGGGCATAATATTTCTCAAACATTTCCGCACACTTATAGAGTAGTTCTTTTTTATCCATGCTATCCTTTCCTTCTTTCAAAAAATTCATTTTGTTCTTCATTTAACATGGCAAACTTGGATATTACCCCGACATTTTCTCCATTTATGACAGCCAATGTCATCATAATGCCCAAATGCCATGCATTCAGCAATGCTTTACGAACCGTACATATATTTTCTACAGTTTCCGGTGAATCTTCTGCAAATACAGTGTCACACAGTCCCACGGGCTGCAAGGGTCCGTCTGCATTGTATGTAAACGCCATCATATGCAGCGCTGCTGTTTCACATTTTTCAGGCAATAAAACGCTTCCTTTTACCTGAAAAGCAGTTTCCTCTTTATTCTCCAAAATATCCGTTATTGAAAAAGAGAGTTTTTCACCGCCCGCAATGGTATTTATCGTTTTATCCGGATATTTCCCTTCCAAAATGACTGCGGTAAATTCCTGTTCTTTCTGATTGGGGGCATCTATGGTCTTTTCCTTTTCTGGTTGTTCAAAAACCTCTTTTGCCATTTCAAACATACATTTAATTTCTGCATTGGTAGTCGCCATTTTTGTCCCATTTACACACCGAGCCATTTTATTTACTCCCGTTTACTTCTTCTGAAAAATGATCAAGCGCATGTCGGCTCTGCGCTTTGATAAACTTCAGAAGCTCCCCCGCAATGTCTTCTACCATTCCAGCACTCAAAACTTCCTGCAATTTAATCATAAGTCCTTTATCTGCGCTGAACCGGTATGTTACATATTCACTGTTCAAAGCTGTCTTTTGTGTTTTTGTGCATAAAGCCTGAACATCTGTATTCTGCATATGCATTGTAAAGCGTATCACCCTGATAAAAATATCCGTCTGCGTGTATGCGTTGATAATCCCAAAATATTCAAAATCTCTTTCTTTTTTACTGTAAGCCGCCAGCTTTCCATCTTCCCCTGCTGAATGCAATGCGGCAAACACTGCATCTTTTAGGTCAGGCACGCCTTTTACGGTCAGTATTTTCTCTACCGCATTGGTATCTGCCGAAAAGCTGAAATTATCCTCCTTATAAGTATCCTTCTGATAGTCGATAAATTGGAAAATAGGAAATGGAAATTTCAGAAAGCCTTTCACCCATGCACCCATATCAAGGATTGCTTTCTCTTCATTCCCCGGATTAGCTTCTACAATGACCTGCTGGATCATATTCCGGCAAGCGCTTACAATCGAGGAGCAGGCATTATAATCATCCCCTGTCATCCCATTATTTGCGCTTATCATCATCGGCTCCGAGATTGACATTTCTCCCTGCATATTGTCAAGTCCTGCCGACTTAAGCATCTTAGGTTTTTCAAGCTCCGCAATACGCTCCTTAAAAGGCTCCTCTAAGAAACTTAAATCTAACTTACTTTCATTATTCATCATCGTTCCCTCCTAATACTCATTCATTTGTTCTTCCAATTGCCGTTTTGTTATTCCAAGGCGATATGCGATTTCCTGCAGCGGATAAGGCGGAACCTCATCCGGGCTGTTATGGCGTCCCGTAGCAATAGGTACGCCTTTCGTTCCGTCAGCGTAATCAACCCCCTCAATCACTTCATCTTTTTTCCCATTTTTAGTAACAGTATACCCCTTGCTTCTTGCCCACCTGTCAAAACTTTTCCAACTAACACTCATAACATCCTCCTTATTTTTTTGATTGTTTTACATTAGTTCCTTGACATGAACCCTTGTAAAATGGTTCGCCTGCATTATTGCACAAATCCTAAACGCAATCTACAATTTCCGACCAGTGACTCATCACAACCGACCAATCACTCATTTACACCAAAAATTGAAGTTTTTCCCTGACTTCCACATATTTCTTATAAGGGATTGGAATATTATCCCCATTCGCCATCGTAACACTGCATCGTTGTATGCTGGATACTTTTCTTTTATTTACGATATAGCTTTTGTGAATCCGGATAAAATCCTCGGACAATTCCTGTTCCAACCGTTTCAGGGTATCTATTGATTCAACGCTTTCATCCCCGTAATGCCATATGATATGATCTTTTAATGATTCCATATAGAGCAATGCTGTTTCGTCAAAATTATAAACAGCCTCATTTACCGCCACTACTCTATGTACCTTCGGTGGAGTAATCTTTTCATCCAACTGAACAAAAACTGCTAACCCCTCCACCATTACAATCGTATATTCAAAGTAGCTTTGCTTCAATTTACAACCCTCTCTGCTGTCCACACGGTAACCACCTGTAACAACAATATTACTTGTATGAAATCTCCTCATCTGAATTTCCATATTAAAAAATCTAATGATATTGTTATATTTAATTCTCTGCCAAATCATATCAACGGACATTGTGCTATATGCGCCATCACTGTAACTATTCCCAAATTTCCACATCACTTTTGGATTGCACATTTTTATAATCCGCCTTTCTGCGAAAGGCACCAATGCGTCATGAAACGTGTT
>CANRVD010000093.1 GCA_947643145.1 uncultured bacterium
GCAAGGTTTTCGCTTGCGGTTCCTGATAAGACGCATCGCAACCACAATGGTGATTTTGATGTGGACTTTATCAAAATTGTTGCTTTCAATTCTCTGGCAGACACCATAAGCCAGTACACAGACAAAGGCTCTGAAATTCTGGTGACAGGTAGGCTTCATACCTATTCTTATCAGAAAGACGAGAGAAAAGTTTATATGAGCGAAGTCATTGCAGAACGCGTCGAGTTCATTGCAAATTGCAACAGACCTGAAACGATTAATATACCAGAAGACGATGATGAACTGCCTTTCAGATAAGGGAGGAACGATTATATGAAATGGTTTACGGCAAGCACTTTGAATGAATTGCGCCGCCAGTATAAAATGTTCCTGGTTAAATATCATCCTGATAATAATCCTGGCATGGATACGACAAAGGACATGCAGGAGATAAATGCAGAGTATGATGTTCTTCTAAATCAATTTGCAGAGAATCAATCTTCTGATGTTTCCGCAGAAAAAGAATCTGAATTAAAAAAGGTTCTCAATGAGGTTATAAAAATCAAAGCTGACATTCTGATTGAACTTGTGGGTACATGGATTTGGATTTCTGGCAATACCTATCCTGTGAGAGGAATGTTGAGTGAAATAGGCTTTAAATGGGCGCACAAAAAACGCATGTGGTATTGGGGCGAATCAGGACACAAGTGTACTGCGCCTCTTGCAATGGAAGATATTCGTGCAAAATATGGCTCTACTGTCTATAGGTCACAATATAAAGAATCAATAGGCACCAGAGAAACATTAAAGAGCCAAATCAAAACAAAGTAAATGCGAAGGAGAGAAAAAATGATTAGGACAAATATGAATTGGACTGTTAAAAACCTGAAGACAATGTTTGACGAGAAAGAAACCTTATCATTCAACCATCCCATTCAGCGTCAGTCAGCACAATGGAATAATGCCCAGCAGAGTCTGCTTATTCATAGTATGCTGGCGAACTTTCCTGTACCTTCTGTATATGTACATAAAATGGAAAGCATCGAAGCAGATTCCAAAGGTAAGCACACATATAGCTATTCTGTCCTGGATGGAAAACAGAGAATGACAACGGTGTTCAGCTTTATCAATGGTGAGTATTCTCTGTCAGAGGAATTGCCTGCGGTGGAAATTGAAGGTAATACATATGAGATTGCCAGTAAATATTTTGAAGACCTGGATGAAGATGTGCAGCAGGAAATCCTGCGTTTTCGCTTTAACATCCAAAGTTTTGAGGATGTAAGCGATGAAATGATTGAAGATATATTTTTCAGGTTGAACAATTCAACGCCCTTGACAAAGCCGCAGAAGGCACGCCCTCTGATGGGAGTTGACAATAGCATCTTCATAAATGAGATTCTGGCGGGCAGGTTTTTTACTGATAAGTGCTGTTTCACCAAAGCACAGCTTAAAAATTCAGATGATATGTGTACGTTGCTGCAGGGAATGCTTCTTTTGGATAATAAGTATCGCAATTATGACTTTGTCTCTATTTCTGCTGATGAAGTAATGAAATACAGTCAAAGTATCAAAGGCAATTATCCCGCAGAATGCAGAGAGAGGATAAAGAAGATTATTGGCTTTCTGGATAATGTATTTTATATGAAGGATAAAAATCTGAAAAAAATAAATATTCCAATTATCTTTCTTGTTGCTGATGAAGCACTGAAGCGTTCTATAACAGGAATCAATTTTCGCAGATGGTTTAACCTGTTCTTTGATGAACACAAGGATGAATATGGTGTGTTTTGTTCCAGTGGCTCCATAAAGAAGGAAAAAACCTGTGGAAGGCTTGAGGTAATGATGAAATATTTTGATGCTTATTTTCACACGGATGAAGAAAATGTACAGCAGAAAGGAATCCCCAAAAATGAAATTGCTGAATCCGCAGATAATGACATTGTTGATGAAACGCTTGGCACAGGAGAAAAACCTGACAGGCAGAAGCTGACGGCTGATGACGGCCAGGAAATATTTCCAGACAAACTTGAAGAAGTGGCAGACGGAGATAACGAGGCAACTGCGGAAGGCTCTTCTGTTTCAAAGGATTCTGACTGAAATGTATCAATGACAAGGACAATAAGGGAACAGTGATTGTCTGTTCCTCTTGTCCTGTCATTTAGGTTTAGGGTAAAGTAGGATACTCACATCACATCACAGCATAGCATCAACAATTCCACATCAAATCAAATCACATCACAGCACAGCATCAGCATTTTCACATCACGTCACAACACAACAGCAACAGTTCCACAGCAAATCACATCACAGCATCACAACAGCATTTCCATCACAAATCATATTCATTACAGAGTCACGGCAGAATCACGGTAGAATCACGCAAGCGTCACGGGTGACTTCTATAGATTACCTGTGTCCTAAAATATAAATAGACCCTATGAAATTGTTGACAAAAACAAAAATTGGTGATAGGTTAAAATAGAAGCAATTTTAAAGGGACTATTATGTGGAAGGAGTGATATGTGTGAATATTTTATATTTGGACTCTGTGTCAAAAGAGCAGGAAACGTTGTATGTGAATTTACTAGATGTGAAGAAATTAACAGAACTGCTAAATGAAGGGGGTGTTGTGTATGAGCATTAAAAAACGAACTTATATTGATAATTCTATCTTCAAAGAATTGAACGCAAAATATCCGCCATTAGATGCTGACAATGGTGTGGCATATAAGCAGAAGTTGGATTATCTGACTTTTGAAACTGATTTTATGAAAAATGCTGCTTTGCGGATGTTAATTCAGGACTATGGGCATGGTGTGATTAGCATCATTTTCTATTTACGGACGGCAATGTGTGAGAATGGTTGGAAAATCAGGATAGACGGTGAATATTATAAGTTTTTGGTTAGAGATTGCAGCTATGCCTGCAATATTGATACAAATATTACTGAGCAGATAATCCAGGAACTGATTAACTCGCGCTTTTTTTATGAAGTTCAGGATAATGAAGTGGAAGATGGAGTATGGATGACTTGTATCCAACAGGTATATAATTATGAAATGGCCTGCAACAATCGCCAGCAAAGCAGGAAACGCAAGAGTAAGAGCAGGGAGAAGGCCAAAGCAGAGGAACGAAATGAGATACTGCGACATGCTGCGGAGCAGGAAAATGAAATTAATCCCTATGATGGATTTCATGGCAATTATCCCGCCTATGACGATTATCCTTATGATGGAATTCCTTGCGATGATTATCCCTTTAATGGGGCACCTTGTGATGACTATTCTTGCGGCAATGTGCCTTCTTATAACTATCCTATTGTCGATACAGAGAATTGTGCAATGCATATGGAATTGGAAGATAACCCGTTTGGTCTGAGTTGCTAATTGGAGAGTGTATCAAAAGAAGAGAGCAGTTTTGGCTGCTCTCTTCAAGGTTTACCGCCGCTATATTTTTCCCAAAATTCATTTAGAGGATTGCCAGGATTGGCAGAGTATTCTTCATATTTCTCCAGGATATTTATGTCATAGTTATAAGAAGCTGCAATCCCTTTTCTTCCGACTTGCTGACGCAATTTAAGTCTCTTATAGTTAATGGGATATATGCTTGAAATCCCTAAGTCTATGCAGGCATCATCAATTACTTTTTCAATTCTGCCCGTGTCATATACGTTGTTTGGCAGGGTGCCGTCCCACTTTGAATCAATCATCTGCTCCAGTTCTTTGAATTGAGCAGGGTATTCAGAAAAACGTTTGGGCAATTCTTCAAGTTTGAAGGTATCAGCATATGACATGAGACCTGTTCGATACTGATTGGAGCGTTCATATAAAGCACATTTTCTGTGAAAAGGACTTCTGGCTAATCCAGAGGCAGAAATGGCAATACTTTCTGGAATTTGATAGGTTTCATACCGCCAATAGGATTCGATAAATGCCGCAGTGAAATTTGAAAGTACGCCTCGATTGTCGGATAGTTTTACATTTGAATCAAGTCCAGAAACGAGTCTGTATGCCCTTTCATACTCATCACCAGCTCGGCGGCCGAAGCTGTAGTCGCTGGTACTGTATTCACTGAGTCCTGATAAACGGGAATTGTCAAAGCATAAAACGTAAATGTCCTTTTTCTGGAATTGCATATAATAATTTTTAATTTGGTCCACATTCCCTAAAACACTTATGTTAGGAATAACAAGAACAAGTCCAGGTTCTGCTCTTTCAATGATTTTATCAAGCTTTCTGTGCTTTGTATCACGGTTCATCAGTATATCGATGAACAAAGTGCCATAAGGGTTGTTTAAATCAAGATTAAAGCTATCTCTGGAAGCATTCTTCTCCAGCTCAAAATCTAAAAATTTTTCCCGTAAAAATTGAATGGTTTTCTTATAAGTTATAGAAGATTCTAAATTGTTCTCCATATCAGCAAGCTTTTTGCCAGAAGAGATACTGGCATATACAAAGTATTTAATATCAGTATTAATGATTTCTGCCATATTTTTGTCACCTCTATTTTTTGATGCTTCTATAATAATTCATTCCTGGGTTTCTGTCAACGAAAGTTCCTATAAAGTTGCTAGTATAGTCCCTGTAAAATTGTTGACATAGTTCCTATAAAATGGTAAAATAACTACATGCAGTTCGATGATACTTATTTATCCATTCGCATAGATATCAGGATTGTAAATATATGAAAAGAGGTGATTAAAACTTCTTGCCGAAAGGGGGCACGAAGAATGGAAAGAAAAACTAATTATCAAGGACAGGAAAAACATGAATGTGTCAAGCCTGCTGTAAATAGGATAGAAACAAGATACATGGAAGCAGGATTGACAATGGAAGAACAAAGCAGAGACATTGTATATGGAAAAGAGAAGATTCGAGTCATTTTACAATTTCCAGAAACTACAGCGGAAATGTCACTGGTTAAAAAAGAAGTAAGCGAAATTCTGAAAATGGAATTACAGCGGCAAATAAAAAATACGAAGGGAGTGATTTACCATGAAGAAAGCAAGGATGCTATTGAGGGTCAGTTCCAATCAGCAGTTGGAGGCGGACGGTGATTTGTCCGTCCAGCGTAATCTTGTGCTGGAGTATATCCACAAGCATGAGGATTGGGAACTGGACGACAAGGAATATTTTGAAGGAAGCAAGAGCGGCTACAAAACAGCCGTTAGCGAAAGAGATACCCTGCAGGAGGCTTTGGAGGATGCCCGAAATGGAGAATATGATATTCTTGTGGCTTACAAGGATGACAGAATAGGCAGACGTATGTGGGAAATCGGCGCATATGTTATGACGCTGAAAAGCCATAATGTGGATATTTATACTGTCAAGGATGACTGCATTTCTCCTGAAAGCGGTGATATCATGGGACAGATGATGCTGGCTCTCCGCTATGGGAATGCACAGAAAAGCAGTGCTGATACAGGAATGAGGGTCAAGGACACTGCTCAAAAGCTGGTTCAGCAGGGAAAGTTTATGGGTGGTAAGGCTCCTTATGGATATGAACTGAAATTATCAGGGGAGTTGAGTAAGCATGGAAGGGCACTCCATTATCTTAGAATCATTCCTGAACAGGCAGAAGTGGTAAAACATATCTATGACTTATCGCTCAATCAGGAACTGGGGTCTGCAAAAATAGCA
This sequence comes from uncultured bacterium, assembly GCA_947643145.1. Classification (GTDB taxonomy): domain Bacteria; phylum Bacillota; class Clostridia; order Lachnospirales; family Lachnospiraceae; genus Butyribacter. The sequence goes on from CANRVD010000093.1 coordinate 5,619, forward strand.
AGACTGCTGAATGAAGATGATTATTATAAGACTGTGGCTCCTGTAGATGTCTGGAAAAGCGGCACTATCACAAGCATTCTGACAAACCCTGTCTATGCAGGTCATGTAGCATATAAACGTCGGGAACGTAAAAATGGAAAATACCATAGATTGGATAGTGAAGACTGGATTAAGTCAAATTTCCCCGACGAAAGCATACAGATTATCAGCGGCGAATTATGGGACAGGGTACAGGATAAGCGCAAGTGCAGGTCTGATAAATATATAAAAACACTGGAACATAAGAATATACATGTAATAAGGAGGAATGACGGCATGCTATCGCTTATTGACGTAATATATTGCGGTTATTGCGGAAGAAAGCTGACAAATGGAACCAAATACGCCTATTGGACGATTAAAGATACAGGTGAAAAAAGAACAAGTAAAACGCCTGTTTATCGTTGCCAGTCTGCTCAAATTGGAATACCACATAATAAAGTAACACAATTTCGTGCCGATAAAATAGAAGGAATCATCTTTGAATGCCTGACAGAGTACATAGAGTGCTTACAGAAGAATGAAAACATTTTTGATGCTGTTGAGCGGAATCAGAATCAGGAGAAAAGGAAACAGGAAGCGGAGATAGCAAAGCTTCAGAAGGAAATCGACAAAGCATTGCAGGCAATAGGAACCATGGAAGAACATATTCCAGAAGCGATAGCAGGAGATTATCCCCTGTCACTGGAAGAACTGGCATCCGCCATCCGTAGACAGAAAGAGAAACTTACGGAGCAGGAAAGGAAGATACAGGAAAAAAGGGACAGTCTAAAAGGAATGGCGGTCACTACAGATGAATGGAATGAACTGAAATCTAATATTCCAACATGGAAGCAGGTATTCAGGGAAGCGGACACACAAACGCAAAGGGTGTTGGTAAACAAGCTGATTGAAAGGATTGATGTCACAAATGAACAGATTGTAGTACGCTTCAAAATCAGCCTGAATGACTTTTTACCCCGAAACAGTGATGATTCCGATACCATTCCGTATATACTCTGTTTAAAGTAAAAGACTGAATCACCAAAATATTGGCATAGATTGCGTTTTCCGGCCAAGTGGAATAGATTTCGCAGGAGGCCACATTTTTGATATAATCCCGATAGCGTACCCAATAATTGGGGGCTGTGGGGTCGCTGGGGGCGCCGTCGTGGACAATAACATATTCGGGAATCACCACACGGCTTAATACAATTTCCCCGGTCTCGTCCATAGGTTTTATCTCATCTTCCGGTATCTTTGGCGGATATTCACCGAAGAGCGTGTGCACCGGAATGAAGACTCTTTTTTCTTCCTCCTCCGTCGTAGCCAGAGGATTCATGCGAATAGGCTGAAGGGAAAATTCGTCTGCAAAAATTTCGGAGCCGGATACCAAAACCGGCTCATATCCGTCGGCAGTAACAAAAATATTGTACTCCGAATAGGGCTGCTGGGTCGCTTCGGGGTCAAGGGAAAGCTCCAGTGGAGGAGCCGGAAGCTGTACTTCGGGGGTCTGTCCGGAATCGTCGGTGGTAAGTACTTGAAGAGGATTTTCGGGATCTCCCGTATAGGAAATGGTGACGGTGGCATTTTCCACCGGAGTCAGGCCGATTGCGGAAACGACATTGACTTGTATGGAACCGGTGTAGGAGGAATCTGCGGGCATAGACTCCTGCGCGGCTGTTAAGTTGTTTTCAGGCATATGTTGACCATACCTTATAGGTTCGTTAAGACCATAATATGCAGGAAAAAAGAATGAGTTCCTGATTTAGTTTCTAATTTAGAATCATTGTGCGGCGTGTTTGATTCTGCAGCGTCTTGAGCCGTGAAGGTCCGAGGCCGTAATATCAACTTGGAAGGTGCAGCATACAAAAAGAATGTATTGTTTTCCAAAAAGGTATTGACGGATTAGTTCAAGAGGTGTACTATTGTATTATAAACTTAATACAGCGGAACAGAAAACTATTCTAACAGAAAGGATGATGCAGATGGCATGGGAATTGGATGCTGACAGACCGATTTATGCGCAGTTGGTGGAGCGTATCAGGATGCAGATTGTTTCCGGTTATTATCAGCCGGGCGGAAAGCTTCCAAGTGTCAGGGAACTGGCTGCCACCGCGGCAGTAAATCCGAATACAATGCAAAAGGCTTTTGCGGAGCTGGAGAGAACCGGATTGATTATTACCCAGCGCACAAACGGCAGAAATGTCACCGAGGACGAGGAGCTGATTGCCGGAGTAAAACAGGGAATGGCGCGGGAGCATATGGAAGTTTTTTTCTCGAAAATGAAAGAACTGGGCTTTACAAAAGAGGAAATCAAGGCATTGGTTGACGGAGAGATTATGCAGAATGTAAAGGAGGAGGGGAAAGGATTATGAATGAATTGGTAGAAATTGTAGGTCTTACGAAGGCTTATGATGCGAGGCATGTTGCAGTGAATAATATTACGCTGACGCTTCCCAGAGGTAAGATTATCGGGCTCTTGGGACCTAACGGAAGCGGCAAGACCACATTGATTAAGATGTTGAACGGTTTGCTGACTCCTACACAGGGCAGTATTATAATTAACGGAAAATATGTGGGGGTGGACAGCAAGGCACAGGTAGCATACCTGCCTGACCGCACCTATCTGTCGGGCAATCAGAAAATCAGTGAAATATTGGATTGTTTTGTGGATTTTTATGCGGACTTTTCCAGAGAGAAAGCGGAAGAAATGCTGAGAAGTCTGAATATAGATCCTTCCACCAAATTAAAGACGCTCTCGAAAGGCAATAAGGAAAAGGTACAGCTGATCTTAGTGATGAGCCGCAACGCCTGTCTCTATGTTTTGGATGAGCCCATTGCAGGTGTGGATCCTGCCGCAAGGGATTATATTCTCAGAACCATTATTAACAATTATAATCCGGATGCCACGGTGATTATATCCACCCATCTGATCGGGGATATCGAGCAGATATTGGACGAAGTTATTTTTATGCGGTATGGCCACTTGGTTCTCTACACTTCGGTGGATAATATCAGGGAGCAGCACGGTAAATCCGTAGATGCTTATTTCAGGGAGGTATTCGCATGTTAGGAAAATTGTTGAAGCATGAGTGGAAAAGTACATGGAAGGTCGGCGGCATGATGCTGTTGGGACTATTGCTGGAAAGCTTTTTCGGCTGGTTTTCTTTTCAAGCGCCTGTGTGGCAGTCTATGTCGGACAACGGATACTATAACGGGTTCACACTGTGGGATCTTATGAGTGTAGGTGTCCTGCTTTTGTATGTAATTATGTTAATCGGTTTGAATTACGGAATCATGATTTATATCGGAGTGCATTTTTATAAAACGATGTATACCGACGAGGGATATTTGACACATACCCTGCCCGTTTCCAAGCATGAGATTCTGGTGAGCAAAATCCTTATCGGCGGTCTGTGGATGTTATTGGTAACCATAGGAGTTTTCTTGTCTGTGATGGGTCTGGTGTCTTCTATGTTCGGAGCCATAATGCCGGAGGGCTATAGCTGGAGACAGCTTTGGGACGAGATGCAGCCTTACATGGGTTACGTGGACGATATGTTTAAGGATACATTCGGAATGGGCATAACGAGCTATTTCATTTTGCTTACCATAATGTCTGTGGTTCAACCGTTTTGCACCATCACCATTCTCTTTGGCGCAATCTCCATTGGCCAGCTGTTTACAAAGCATAGAGTGCTGATGGCTATTGTAAGCTATGTGGGAATCATGATTGTAGCCAGTATGCTTTCTTCCATGGTACAAAGTGTGTTCTCCATAAATCAGATGGCAAGAAGCTTAGACGACAATGTGCTGCTGGGCAGATACATGAATGTTTCCCTGTACTTCTCCGTATTCTTATCTATAGTGGAAGCCATAATCCTATACATCGTCTCCCACCACATAACCTCCAAAAAATTAAATATGGAGTAACAGTTCAGCCCGCCAATGCAACAGAAGAAAATCGTGCTTGCACGAATTTTCTTCTGAGAGCATAGGCGGAGGGAGCGCCATGTCATGAGCAAAAGCAATTGCCCTATGACGGTTTATTTGATATAATCCCAAGTTTGACACTTGTGAAAGCAAAAAGCGGCTACAGACCCAGTAATTATGCGGTCTG
>CANRVD010000094.1 GCA_947643145.1 uncultured bacterium
AAAATTCCATATTAGAAATTTGGTGGGCGGTACTGCGGTATCGCTCATTATTTTTCAAATCTTTATGAAATCCACAAAATTAGCGTTTAGCATATAGGCAAAGAATAGAAATACAATCTGCCGCACGACGGCAAAAGAAAAAAGCCGTCGTACAACATCACTAATCAACGTAGACCACCAGCTTTTGAAAGTATCGGGAGTTGGGTATCATGTTGAAACGCCAAAGACAAAAAGCGGTATCAGACAAATTCCAATGAGTACCAAAGTCTATGAAGCGTTCAAGCGTGTGCTGAATGACAGAGGGCGGGCAGACAATTTTATTGTCGGCGGTTACAGCAGATTTTTATTCCTTAACCGGAACGGGCTGCCGAAAGTAGCAGTCAACTATGAAACCATCTTCCGGGGGCTTGTGAAGAAGTAAAACAAAATCCATGAGGAAGCCTTACCGAAAGTGACAATGCCCCATACCCTACGCCATACGTTCTGTACCAATTTAGCAAACGCCGGAGTGAACCCGAAAGCATTGCAGTATATCATGGGACATTCCAACATCAACATGATGCTGAACTATTACGCCCATGCTACCTCTGATAGCGCAATGGCAGAAATGGAACGGCTGATTGCTTGGTAGTAGATAGAGGTTTTACTACTTGATTTACTACTTTTGGACGCGAAAACATGAGGGGAAATGAGAATATATAAGAGTTTCTTCCGATTTGAAAAATGCCGGAAAGCCTGTAAATACAGGCTATACCGGCTTATGAGAACTTATAAAGAGATAGTCAAAAACTATATTTTGATTTTACAATAAAACACAACAAAGGTTTATTTTGGCAGGGGCTGTGTGAAGGAATATCTGGCGTGTCTGGTAAAAAATGAAGGAAATATCATGTTTTGTTACGGGGAAGGCTCCATTAAGGAAAATGGGATTTATGATGAAGTGATTGGGGTTTTGGCGTCCACCGGGAAGAAAGTTTTTGAGTTTTCCGGTATCATGCCGAATCCTACTTATAATAAGGTACTGGAGGGAGCAGGATTTGCCAGGGAAAATAAAATCGGTCTGATTATTCCTGATTTTATCCGTAACTGTCATGCTTGCTGCCAGATGCGGCAATAAGGATATGGCATTATTGATAGAGGTGGAGGATGAACTGCATAACATGGATATGGCGTTGGAACAACTTGCCGGTCATGATCACGCAAGCGGGGAATTTATCAAACTGGATAACGTGTTTGACGTGATACAGAATAATTCCCATGAATGTTTTTCCAGTGAATCGGAAGAATCCATGCAGGCATTTTTTGACATTATGCAGGATAGGGATAAGACACAGGAGCAGTGGGCGGATATTCTGATGAATAGAACGGTTCGTGTGTAAAGGAAGAAATAATCATAAAAATATTAAAGATATGTGATGAAATTTTAATTTGTGTCACATATCTTTTTTCTGTTATGACAGATAAAAATCTTATGATACATCGGCAATGTGGTGATTTTCGTTTCATAAAATAGTGGATGTTTTTTCAGCAGATAAATGTTATAATTTGATTATGATAGTAAGAAAAACGTAGAAAAGGCGGTGATTATGATGTACAATCCCCAGCTTGAAACCTTTATCCGTGTAGCGGATGCCGGAAGTTTTAATAAGGCGGCAGAACAGGCATATATCACACCCACGGCAGTCATTAAGCAGATGAATTTATTAGAGGACGGTTTGGGTGTGAAACTGTTTGAACGGACGCACAGAGGCCTCCATTTGACGAAAGCAGGAATTTCTCTTTATCAGGATGCAAAGTATATTATTGGATATTGTAAAGATTCTGTGACAAGGGCGAAAAATGCCATGCAGGAGGACGAATCCGTAATCCGCATCGGAACGTCTCCGATGACGCCGGCACAGATTCTTGTAGAATTATGGCCAAAAATCCATGAACACAGCCCGCATATAAAATTCCAGTTGATACCGTTTGACAATACGCCGGAGAATGCAAGGGAGATATTGGCAAATCTCGGACAGAACATAGACGTGGTGGCAGGAATTTTTGATGAGACAATGCTTGACCTCCGAAAATGTGACGGATTTGAGATTAGCAGGGAACCCATCTGCTGTGCCGTATCCGTCCATCACCGTCTTGCACAGAAGAACCGGCTCGTAGTACAGGATATGTATGGAGAGAATCTGATGCTGATGCACCGGGGCTGGAGCCACTATGTCGATGAACTCAGGGATGATATTTGGGAGAATCATAATCAAATCAACATTGTGGATTTTGATTTTTATAATGTAGATACATTTAACCGTTGTGAAAACAGTAATGATATGCTGATGGCAACAAAGGCATGGACAAATGTACATCCGCTGTTAAAGATTATTCCGGTGGACTGGGAACACAGCATTCCATATGGGCTGCTCCATTCAAGAGAACCGTCAAAAACGGTACAGAACTTTCTGGCAGCGGTGCAGACAGTATTATAAAGCGTATTTCGTTTCCTATTGAACAGCCAGAATTAAAACCTTTGGGTATAAACTGATGAACGAAGTGAGACTTCTTTGGAGGTCTCTCTTTTTTTATAATAATAGTAAAGCAAAAAGGAATGGAGGATTGCTATGAATAATTTTATTTTTGAAAATTCCACAAAGGTTTATTTTGGAAAGGGGTGTGTGAAGGAATATCTGGCGTGTCTGACAGAAAAATATGGCGAACGTGTCATGCTCTGCTATGGCGGTGGTTCCATTAAGAAGAATGGAGTTTATGGGGAAGTAACGGAAAAATTAACGTCAGCAGGGAAAAAGGTCTTTGAATTTCCGGGAATTATGGCAAATCCAACGTATGGGAAAGTTCTGGAGGGAGCAAAATTTGCAAAAGAGAACAAAATTGATGTAATACTTGGCGTCGGAGGCGGTTCGGTCATGGACTGCTGTAAGGCGATTTCCCTTGCGGCAAGGTATGATGGTGATGTGTGGGCGGATTTTTGGGCAAGGCCGGGCATCATTGATTTTAAGCCGCTGCCGTTAGGGGTTATTGTCACGGTGGCAGGAACAGGAAGTGAATGCAATGGCGGTGCCGTGATTACAAATGAGGATTTGAAAGTTAAGACAGGCAGGGATTATCCACAGTGTAATCCGAAATTTGCCCTGCTTGATCCGGAATACACCTACAGTGTTCCAGAGTTTCAGATGGTTTCCGGCGGGTTTGATACCTTGTCCCATATCATGGAGATTTATTTCAGTGAGCCGGATGAGGATAATGTTTCGGATGACATTGCGGAGGCACTGATGAAGAATGTGATCCGCAACCTGAGGGCGGCAGTTGCAGGTCCAAAGGATTACACAGCCAGAAGCAATTTAATGTGGGATGCTACGATGGCGGAGAACAGAATCATTAAGCTGGGGAAGAAAACGGATTTTGAGTGCCATCAGATGGAACACCAGCTTGGGGCTTATACAGACTGCAATCATGGTGCCGGACTTGCCGTTCTGCATCCGGTGTATTACCGCCATATTTACCGGAGCGGGATTGAGAAATTCAGAAAGTTTGCCGTCAATGTATGGGGGATTCCGGCAGATGGGAAAAGTGATGAGGAAACCGCAAGGGCAGGAGTGGAGGCATTGGCAGATTTTATCAAAGAAATTGGGATGCCGACTACCCTGCAGGAGCTTGGGATTGATGAGACTGTGGACTTAAAGGAAATTGCGGATTCCTGTGCGGTTGTTCCAGGCAGTTACAAAAAGATGACGCATGAGGAAATTCTTGAAATATTTCAGGAGTGTATGAAATAGTCTCGCAAGGAGGGATCCATTGGAAGAAAAGAGTTCGCAAGACAGATGAAATGAATACAGCATTGTGAAGAAAGGCGGAAATGATGGAGCAGAGGAAGAAACATAAAAAGATATATCTGATTGCAGGGGTGGTGCTTGCAGCGGCACTTATTGCCGGGTATTTTTTCGTGCCTTATGCAAAACGGCATTATATACCGGTTTCCGTTGATATGGCTGAGGCGGCAGCAATGGAAAAGGCTGACATGGGAGAGCGGAAGGTTCTGACGGTGTACTTTACAAGAGTTGGAAATTCGGAATTTGAGGAAGATGTGGATGCAGTTTCCAGTGCCTCTTTAATGAAGGATAATGAAACGCTTGTTGGAAACAGCCAGTTGCTTGCCACTATGGTTTACAATGCCGTGGGCGGGGAACTGTATGGGATTCAGACAGAAAAGAAATATCCTTCTGCTTATAGCGATACGGTATCAGTGGCAAAGGATGAGATGGATTCGGATGAGGACGTGGCGCTTTCCGGTACGCTTCCGGAACTTAGTCGGTATGATATGGTAGTCCTTGTGTTTCCGGTATGGTGGGGAACGGTTCCCGGTGCGGTAAAGTCCTTTCTGCAGTCGGATGACCTGTTAGGGAAAACCATTTATCCTCTGGTAACTCATGGCGGCAGTGGAGCTGGAAACAGTGTAGAGGATATTAGGAAATTATGCAAAGCGGATGTCAGCAATGATGTTTTGGAAGTGTTTGATGATGATGTCGCAAATGCGGCTGGGGCGGTGTCAGAATGGCTGAAATCTTTGCATTAAAAATATAACAATATGATGATTGAATGAAAGGATAGGTGAATGTTATGAAAAAAAGTAAAAAAAATGTATTTCGTATACTGTCGGTAATTCTTATGTTTGTTATGGTGGTATCTGCTATGAATGGTAACACAGTAAGTGCAAAAACGGCCAAAGCGAAAACGGATAAAAAGAAGAATGTTGTGGTACTTTATTTTTCCGCAACAGGAACCACAAAAGGGGCGGCACAGAGGATTAAAAAAGCAACGAAGGGCAAGATGATTTCGATTAAAGCGGCTGAACCGTATACAGAGGCTGACCTCGACTATGGTGATGATGAAAGCCGGGTAACAAAGGAGCATGAATCCGCAGATAGTCCTGCGAAAAGCAGTGTGCGTCCGAAAATTTCTAATCTGAAATCCATAAAAAAGGCTGTAAAAAAAGCGGATGTCGTGTATATCGGTTACCCAATCTGGTGGGGAGAGGCTCCGCATATCGTCTATACGCTGGTGGAAGGAGTAAGCCTGAAAGGAAAAACAGTAGTTCCGTTTTCCACATCCATCAGCAGCGGGCTTGGCAGCAGTGCCAAACATCTAAAGACAAAAGCGAAGATTTCATCGAAAACGAAGTGGCTGAAGGGGCGCAATTTTTATGATATTCCGTCGCAGAAAACAGTCAACAAATGGGTAAAAGGGTTGAAATATTGATGATTGTGCATATGTAATATTTGTTGTATGAGAGAGGCGTAAATATGCAGGAGAGAATATTAGGTAAGGGTTTGAAGGTATCTGCGGTAGGGCTTGGCTGCATGGGATTTTCCCATGCTTATGGGATGCCGACAGAAAAGAAAGAAGCGGTTTGCCGGATACAGCAGGCAGTGGAGATGGGATATACCTTTTTTGATACGGCAGAGGTATATGGAACACCAGAGGACCCGCATCAGAATGAGGTGCTGGTGGGAAAGGCTCTGCGAGCTTGTCGGGATAAGGTGGTCATTGCCACGAAATTTGGGATTCACTTTGATATGGATAGTACAGCGGTAAATAAGCCGTTGGTGCCGGACTCTCGTCCGGAAGTGATCCGGAAATCTGTGGAGGCGTCTCTGAAAAGGCTGGATACCGATCATATTGATTTATACTATCAGCACCGTATTGATCCAAATATTCCTGCCGCAGAAGTAGCGGGAGTTATGGCAGAACTGATGCAGGAAGGAAAAATCACTCATTGGGGACTATCGGAAGCGGATGAAGACACCATTCGCCATGCCCATGCAGTCTGTCCGGTAACAGCGATACAGAATCGTTATTCCATGATGGCAAGGTGGTATGAGAGCTTGTTTCCGGTATTGGAAGAACTGGGGATTGGTTATGTGGCATTTTCCCCATTGGCCAATGGCTTTTTATCGGCAAAATATAACAGGAACAGCGAGTTTGATGGTGTTTCGGATTACCGCAGTATGATGCCGCAGTTTACCAGCGAGGGAGTAGCCAGGAATCAGGAACTGCTTGCATTGCTTCAGCGGTTCGCAGACGAAAAGGGTGCAACACCGGCGCAGATTTCCCTTGCCTGGATGCTGTGTAAGAAGCCATACATTGTGCCGATACCCGGTAGCAGGAAGGCGGAACGCATGCAGGAGAATGCAGCTGCGGCAGATATTATATTGACAGCCGGTGAGGTGACGGTTTTGGATGAGGCATTGGATACTATGGAAATGTCAGATGTATTCGGAGGTTCCAAGGTTTTGAAAGAGTAGGAGAAAGAGGAGAAAAGACATGAACGATTTTATTTATTCATACCCAACAAAAGTGTATTTTGGAGAGACAGCAGCAGAAAAGGCATTTCAGGCAGAGTTAGGAAAATTTGGCAAAACGGTTATGCTGGCATATGGCGGCGGCTCGGTAAAGAAAAACGGCGTCTATGATGAAATCAGCCGTTATTTGAAAGAGGCTGGAAAGGAAATTATTGACTTTTCGGGAATTATGCCAAATCCAACTTATAGAAAAGTGCAGGAAGGGGCGGCTCTCGCCAAAGAAAAGGGGGTCAGTTTCATTCTTGCCCTGGGCGGCGGTTCGGTCATCGACTGCTGCAAGATTATAGCAGCGCAGGCGGTAACAGAGAAGGATATCTGGAAAATGGAGTTTGAAGACCATGTCTATCCGACAGAGTATCTGCCAATGGGAGCTGTCGTTACAGCATCCGGAACCGGAGCGGAAATGAATAATGGCGCTGTCATTACCAATGAGGATACGAATCAAAAGGCGGGGGTGCTGGGCGCCTATGCCAGGTTTGCCATACTGGATGTGGGCTATACGATGTCGCTTCCGGCAAAGCAGGTCATTTCAGGGGCGTTTGATACCTTAAGCCATAGTATGGAGACGTATCTTGGCTCACCGCGGGACATCAGCCTTTCTGATGAAATCGCTGAGGCAGTGATGCGTAATGTCATCCGCAATATCCGGGTGCTTTTGAAAGATTTGAACGACAAAGAGGCGAGAACGGAACTGATGTGGGCATCTGCCATGGCAGAAAACGGTATTCTGAAAATTGGCAAAGTAACGGATTTTCAGGCACACCAGATTGAGCACCAGCTGGGAGCTTACACAGACTGCAACCATGGCCAGGGGCTTGCTGTCATCCATCCGGTTCTCTACCGCCATATGTACAAAGATGGCGTAAAACAGTTTGCGCGCCTGGCAGAGAAGGTATGGGAGATTCCGGCTGCCGGTAAGACACAGGAGGAACTGGCAGAGGCAGGCGTTCAGGCACTGGCAGACTTTGTGAAGGAGATTGGCATGCCGTCTTCTTTTACGGAAATGGGACTTACAGATCAGAGCGTATTGCAGAAAGTGGCAGATACTTGTAATCTTACGGCCGGATGCTGTAAAAAGTTTTCAGAAGAAGAAATTCTTCAAATTTTGGAGGAGTGCTGGGAGTGATTGGTTGTGAACCATAACGATATTTATTTCCACTGGAAAGAAGGGACACGTAATTATGCGGGAAGTCACAGAACAGGAAATTTTCGAGACGCTGCCGGTTCATAAGGCAGTTGCAACGCTGGCGGTCCCTACCATTATCAGCCAGATTGTCAGTATCATTTATAATCTGGCTGATACCTTTTTTATTGGTCAGTTAGGGAATCCTTATATGGTGGCGGCTGTTACTTTGGTTTATCCATGGTTTACGCTGTTGACGGCATTAGGGAACTTATTTGGAATTGGAGGAAGCAGCCTGGTATCCCGTCTGTTGGGAGCAAAACGGGAGGAGGAAGTGAAATATGTGTCTTCGTTTTGCTTTTATGGCGGAATTGCGGCAACTTTTGTATTTTCTCTTCTTTCCGTGTGTTTTCATGTGCCGCTTTTAAGATTTCTGGGAGCCAGCGAGGAAAATTATTTATATGCCAGAACTTATCTTATATGGGTTGTGGTCTTGGGCGGAATTCCCACCATGCTGGGCATGACGCTGGCTCATTTTTTGCGGAGTGAGGGACATGCAAAACTGGCAAGTGCGGGAATTATGCTGGGCGGCATATTGAATATGCTTTTGGATCCCATATTTATTTATGGTTTAAAGATGGGCTTTACAGGTGCAGCAGTGGCTACTGCGCTGTCAAATCTGGTGTCTATGATGTTCTTTTTATTTCGTTTTCGGAAAATAAAAGAAAGAACGGTATTATCTCTATCGCTCTGTCATTTTCGGTTGCAGTATGCAGGGCAGGTTTTTTCGGTGGGAATTTCCTCGGCGCTTACATCCGGGCTGGCAACTTTGTCTAACATGACAATTGTAAAACTGGCATCCGGGTATGGAGATATCCCGATTGCGGCATATGGAATCGTGAAAAAGATTGATATGTTCCCATTGGGAATCAGTATGGGGCTTTGCCAGGGATTTATGCCGCTAGTGGGATATAATTATGCTTCCAAGAACTATCGGAGGATGAGAGAGGTTTCTGTTTTCTCATGGAAGACGGCACTTTTTATTGCTTTGGGATTTGTTGTATCTTTTCTGGGGTTTGCGCCATGGCTGATGCAGGCGTTTATACGGGATAGCCAGACCAGTATGCTTGGAACAAGTTTTTTAAGGATTGCCTGTCTGGCAGTTCCGATTACCTCAGTCAATGCATTGATTATTTATACATTACAGGCAATGGGAAAAGGATTTCAGGCAGCGGTGCTGACAGTATGCAGACAGGGTTTGTTAAATATTCCTCTGCTGATTCTGATGAATACAATATTTGGTCTTTATGGTATGATATGGACCCAGCTGGTTATAGAACTGATTATGCTTCCGGCTACGTCTGGCATGTATATGTTGACGTGGAAGGGATTAAAACAGAATGGGTAAAAGAAGAAATACCGGATACTTATAACTTTTGGCTTAAGGCTGAAAAACGAATCGAGACTTCTGCAGGGGTTCCGATTCGTTTATAGTAGAAAAAAAGAACTGCTATGAGGAAGTTGCAGCAGCATACGGAAAGGAGCGTTGGATATGAGAAAGTGGGTAATGGCTTTTCTTAGTATTATGCTGGCAAGAAATTCCTGATATAGAGTCGCATACACGGAAATATGAACTTGGGGGGACATCGCATATTGGTATGATGGCTCTTCGGTGGCAATTTTTTATCAACATAAACGGAAAAAGACAGTTGTGCCGGTTGTTACGATAGGCAAAGTGACATCTGATGTATCTATATTTCGGAAATATGGGGGAAAGATACGGATTTGGAAAAAATACCGTTAAATACGGGAATGGAGGCAGAAGAATGATTTATAGAGAATTTGGAAAAACAGGATGGAAAGTAAGTGCCATCGGAATGGGCTGTGAATATGTCTGGACAGCGGATGAAAAAACAGTATGCGAGGTGGTGCGGGCTGCAGTAGATGCCGGTGTCAATTACTTTGACCTGTTTGTGGGAACGCCAACAACACGGGAATACTATGCTGAGGCATTAAAGGGTGTCAGGGAAAAGGTATATCTGGCAGGACATCTGGGCTGTGCAGATATAGATGGTCAGTATGTCAAGACAAGGGACGAAGAACTCAGGACAAACGCATGAATGTTTATTCTCTTTATTATACCTTATTGTCAAGTC
>CANRVD010000095.1 GCA_947643145.1 uncultured bacterium
TGCCGCCATATCTTTGTTTGACATACTGCTCTATGAAATGATAACGGATGTTTTGCTTTGTTTTGCTATTTTTTGGGGGCAGGAAAAACCGGGGATACGGCTTGGTGAATTTATTGTTTTAATTCTGTGCCGGTTTGTAAAACTTGCAGATATTGTTATTATCTGTGATTTACTGCTGTTAAGGTTTCAGGAAATGGTATCGGTGTATGCCAATTTACTGGCACAGGCATTACCTGTATTTTTAACAGGGGTGCTGTATGACGTGGACGGGGCATGGGAACTGGCAGTAAAATGTATTCCGTTTAATTGGTGCAATTATAATTATCTGACAGAGGCAGAAATAAATCCTATGATAATGCTCTGTCTGTCGGCTGTGTTTGGATGGGCAGTATATTTATATGCAGAAAAATTATTTGAAAATTATGAGAAAGTATAAGGGGGAACAGACAGTGATTGAAGTAGAAAATATCAGCAAAAGTATTAAGGGGAATCAGGTGCTTCGTGATGTTTCCTGCTGTATGGAGTCTGGAAATGTGTATGGTATTTATGGAAGGAACGGTTCAGGCAAGACAATGCTTATGAGATGCATACTGGGACTGATCCATGCAGACAGCGGATATGTCAAAATTGACGGCTGCGTGATAGGCAGGGAGATGGATTTTCCGAAAAGCGTGGGTGCTATTATTGAAACTCCGGCTTTCTTTCCTTATGCTACGGGATATGAAAATCTGAAAATGCTTGCGGATATAAAGAAACTGGTTTCTGAGGATGAAATCCGCAGGATAATACGTAAAGTGGGACTGGATGACAGGGATAAGCGTACGGTCTCAAAATATTCACTAGGCATGAAACAACGTCTGGCTATTGCGCAGGCAGTTATGGAATCGCCGGAAATCCTTGTTTTGGATGAACCAACAAATGCGCTGGACGAAGAAGGCATAAAAATGTTCCGTGATATTATCCGGGAGGAGAAAGCCCGGGGGACACTGGTTATTTTGGCAAGCCATAATAAGGAAGATATAGAACTTTTGGCAGATGTGAAAATTCAGATGAGTAATGGCAGGATTGGAGAAGTTGTCGGGAACAGGAGGAGTGAGAAAAAAATATGACAAGAAACACTAAAATATTGGCTGTGGTTTTATCATGTATGCTTGTGTTTTGTCTCATCATGGGAATTGTTATCAGAAACAGTTATGTGGGATATGCTACTTTTGAACAGATGGAGGAAACAGAAAATTTGCGGGAGTATCAGGTACGGTTAAATGATGTGGAGGAATACGATAATTTTACATCTTCTGCAGAGGATTACAAAGAGTTAGAGAAGATGTCAGATTTGATTGTAAAGGTGTCTGCTACCAATGAAAGAAAACTTTTTCCCCACACAGTTACCAAAACAAAGGTCATCATTGAGGAGGTATATAAGGGGGAAGCAAAAAAGGGACAGTCGGTATTTATTTATGAACCGGCCTTTTTTTCCTATTATATGAGTAAAAGTTTTGAATCTATTGGTGGATACCAGTTAATGGAAAATGGGAAAGAGTACTTTTTGTTCTTAAGGAAATTAGACGTTTCTGAAGGGTATAAAATGTCAGACAAGGAAAAAAATACATATCTGCCAAGTGCAGTCTCTTACTCTAAGTTTCCGGTGCAGGAAGGAGAGGTAAAGACTGTTAATAAACAGCGGCTGGATAACGGTGGGTATCGTTATGGAGAAATCTTGGATTTGGAAATTATCACATCAAAGAAAGAAATATTGTCAAAATATAAAAGGATAAAGGAGGAGGTAAACAGCCTTAGCCGATGAAGCAGGAAAAACAAAGAAAAAGACAGATAATGGGAATACTTACTTGTACCATTGACTATAAATCATAAAAAAGTAAATGCGGTTGACATATTATACAAAAACCTTCATAAT
This sequence comes from uncultured bacterium, assembly GCA_947643145.1. Lineage (GTDB taxonomy): Bacteria > Bacillota > Clostridia > Lachnospirales > Lachnospiraceae > Butyribacter. The sequence continues at coordinate 1,916 of CANRVD010000095.1, forward strand.
AAATGCCGTAATAAGAGAATATCATTGAAACAAAAAAGCTGGACTGGGAAAGCTTTGGAGGATGGGATACGGTAAGAAGATTTGGGATTATGGCACTGTTATCGAAAATGATTACATAGATACCTTAAGCTTAGCCAGAATGTGTTTGCGGCAGCTGAAGCACCACAGACTGGTAGATTTGGCAGAATATTATGGGATTTCCAGTGTTGGTGCCCATCGTGCGCTGAATGACTGCTATATGAATCAGCGTGTATTTGAGAAACTGGGGGAAGAGATGGAAGCTGCCAGTCTGAAAGAGAGTGAAAAGAGAGTCTGTCCAAAGTGTGGCAGTAATATGGTAAAGCGAAATGGCATATATGGTACATTTTTTGGATGCAACAGTTACCCTGTCTGTAAACATACGGAAAATGCTTAATGAAAAAAGCTGGCTGCGGTAGGTGAACTTACCAAAGAGCATTTTGATTCGGATTATTATGCGTATGGGGTATTGACACATACCAGATTGAATTCTAATCAAAGTGTAAGTGGAGAATCATCTGGAAGGCGCATAACTGCAGGGCTAATAACGTGGCTGAAAGAGAATGGGTATGCATAATTTTAAGAAAGTAGGTGGCTGAATATATGAAAAAGAAGCTGTTGTTCCATACCATAGTATGTCTGTTACTTATGTCTTTTTTTCTAGATAGTAACGGAGCAGAAGCTAAAAACAACATAAGATTATCAAAGGATAAAATAGTGTTAAAAAAAGGAGAAACTTATAAGTTAAAATTATATTCTGCAAAGAGCAAGAATGTAAAGTGGAATAGTACAAACAAAAAAATTGCTTCTGTAAAAAAAGGAACGATAAAGGCAAAAAAAGGAGGAACATGCTATATTACAGCAAAATATAAAAAAATGAAATACAGATGTAAAGTTGTGGTAAAAAATGACCCAGTGAAAGAACCTATTGTGCCGTCTTCACCTCTTTCAGCAGTGACTTTGGTTGTTAACAGCTTTAATGAAGCTGATGGGACAATCAGGTATTCAATTACAAATACATCTGAAAAAGAAATATCCATTCCTTCTTACTTTGTGTTAGAAAGGCTGGAGGATGGTCGGTGGATTACCATTTCGAAGAAAAATGAGGAAGTAACTGCTGAGGCAATGGTATTGATGCCTGGTGTTGAAAACACCATAGAAGCCAATCTTTTTGTTATATATGGCTTGTTGGAAAACGGGAAATACAGGATAGTAATACCAGCCGTAGAAACTGTGTATTCATCTGAATTTGAGATTTGGGATAAGTAATACAGTTTCTGGTACATTCTCCTATGCCATTGTTGATTTCGAACATATGAAATGGAAGAAGAATGCAAATCTATCATTAATAACCGGATATGTTTCAGATAAGAAACGTAGTTGACATGTTATACAAAAACCTTCATAATAAATGCCGTAATAAGAGAGTATCATTGAAACAAAAGAGCTGGACTGGGAAAGCTTTGGAGGATGGGATACGGTAAGGAGATTTGGGATTATGGCAAAAGGTACGAAAGGGCGGAAGTTAAATAAGTATGTCAGTGATTATGTGGTATTCGATTTAGAGACAACGGGTGTCAGTGCGAATACGGATGAGGTGATTGAAATTTCTGCAGTCAAGGTGACAGGCGGGAATGTGGCAGGGGAGTTTTCCTATCTGGTGAATCCCGGCAGGCAGATTCCCCGCACCGCCACAGCGGTTAATCATATTACGGATGCGATGGTGAAGGATGCCCCTGTTTTTTCGGAAGTATTGAAAGATTTTCTTGCTTTTGCCGGAGATATGGTATTGGTGGGGCACAATATCCACGCATTTGACATGAAGTTTATTTATCGTGATGCAGAGAAATATTATAGCACTGTTATCGAAAATGATTACATAGATACCTTAAGCTTAGCCAGAATGTGTTTGCGGCAGCTGAAGCACCACAGACTGGTAGATTTGGCAGAATATTATGGGATTTCCAGTGTTGGTGCCCATCGTGCGCTGAATGACTGCTATATGAATCAGCGTGTATTTGAGAAACTGGGGGAAGAGATGGAAGCTGCCAGTCTGAAAGAGAGTGAAAAGAGAGTCTGTCCAAAGTGTGGCAGTAATATGGTAAAGCGAAATGGCATATATGGTACATTTTTTGGATGCAACAGTTACCCTGTCTGTAAACATACGGAAAATGTTTAATGAAAAAAGCTGGCTGCGGTAGGTGAACTTACCAAAGAGCAGCTTGATGCAGAACTTGCAGAAGGAATGGCTGATATAGTAAATGGCAGAGTATAATTCGGTTGATGAGGTGGAAGAAGAAATGCACAGGTTGTATGGTATATGAGTTGGGAGATAAAATACACAAAATGCGCAAGGGAAGATTTGAGGGCGTATTACAGGCATCTATCAGAAATGACAGATGCTTTTTTCTATTTATAGGATTAAAGTGTCAAGAGGTTCATTGTTTCTTATACTTCGTCAATTTGCACAATCGCCACAGCGTAGTGGTCATCAACAAAAAAGCCGAAGACTTTTTTGTTGATAGGAAAGTGTTTAATGTGTAGTGGTACGCCAATAAAAAGCGAAGCTTTTTAATTGACTTTTGTATGACAGAATGTTATTATAAATAGGACGACAAGATGTCATACAAATAGAAAGGAGGTTTGTTCTGGCAGTGAATAAAAAGATATCGGATGCAGAGTTTGAAATTATGAAGGTTATCTGGGAAAGTGATTCTCCGTTATTATTTGCCCAGATTACAGAAGCGTTGGAGGGAAATGGGTTACAATGGCAGAAGAATACACTGATTACCCTGTTATCCCGTCTGATGGAGAAAGGTTACCTAAAGGCCAATAAATGCGGGCGGAAAAATGAGTATGTCCCACTGGTGACAGAGCAGGAATTTCAGTCTGTACAGACTATAAATTTTGTAGACAGGATTTACCAGGGAAATGTTTCCGGTCTGATAACCCAGTTGGTTAATAATGACATGCTGACGGAAACAGAGTACGATGAATTGAAAAAAATACTGGAGGTGAAATAAATGGCAGAGACGATTCTTTCTCTCCTGTTTTCTTTGTCATTTTCAGGTGGTTTGATGATTTTACTGGTTTTTTTCGTCTGCTTGCTGTTTCAAAAAAAGCTGAGCAGGCAATGGCAGTATTATATCTGGGTGATTGTGCTTGCAAGGCTTTTGCTGCCGTTTGCACCAGAACAAAATTTAATGAGGGGATTGGGAGAGCGGCTATACAGTATGGAGCAGGCTTCCAGTGCAGATTCTGCAAAAAAAACAGAGATGTTTACAGCAGAAAAGGAAGAAACAGAAGTCTTGGAAAATGTAGAGAAAGAGAGTGAGGATGCAGGAGAAATACAAAATCATGTTTGGAAAGACATTTTAGAAAACAGGAAGTATCTGTGTCTATTCTGGCTGGTAGCAGCGATGCTTCTTTTTCTGCGTAAGCTTACGATATATCAAAGCTTTGTACGTTTCGTAAAAGCAGGTAGTACACCGGTTGATGATGTAGCATGTTTGGAGGCACTTTCAAAAGAAGAGACAGGTTTAGGAATTCGTAAAGCTGTGGATTTGTGGGTGAATCCTATTGTTTCTTCTCCTATGTTAATTGGCTTTTTTCATCCACGTATTGTCTTGCCGGATGCCGGTTTACCGGAAAAGGAATTTCGCTACACTATATTACATGAACTGGTGCATTATAAACGAAGAGATATGTATTATAAATGGATGGTACAGGCTGTTCTTTGTATTCACTGGTTCAATCCATTGCTTTATTTTGCTGCACGGAGTATAAACCGTCTTTGTGAGTTTTCGTGTGATGAAATGGTGGTACACTGCCTGCAGTCAGACGGGCAGTGCAGAGAATATGCGGGCACCTTGCTAAATGCCATGCTATCGAAAGGTGCATTGAAGGAACGCCACGCCTCTCTTACTTTAAGCGAGGACAAAAAATTATTAAAAGAAAGGATGGAAGCAATTATGGAAGGAAGCAGAAGGAATAATACGGCAGGAAAAAAAATACTGGCTGTTGTTTTAACAGCAGCAATCATACTGACCAGTTTTTTTGCTGGAAGTTATACAGCAGATGCATCAAAGCGTGCGTCTGATATCACAATATCCAAATTGGGGAATGAAAAGCAGGAAAAGGCAGGTGCGGCAGGAACAGGGAGAAGGAAAAGGGATAAAATTACTGCTTCGCAGGCAGACAAAATGGCGCTGGCACTGACCAATAAAACATGGGTATGGGAATGGGTGAAGTTCTTTGTACCTCACATGACTGAAAAGGGAGTGAAAAAACTGATTCCTGCTTCCCGTAATTCTGAATGGGCAGGGGCAGTAGATATGACGACAGGGAAAAAGATTAAATTTACCCAAAAGAAGGTGAATGCTGCAAAGAAGCAGAAGCCTTCCGATGCCCTTACCTGTGGTGATATTGACAGTCATGCACTGATGATTATGCAGTCAAATGGTGACTGGGAATGTATTTCTTTTATGCTGCCATATATGAGCCACAAGGGAATCCGTGCGGTAGTTTCCTGTTATAATTCCAAACATGGCGGGAAAGAAAAAAGAGCAAAGGATTATTTTTAACGCTGAATGTACACATTTTGCAAAAATCATGCAAAATGGCGCTGTTAAACTCGGATTTTTGACTAATACTTGTCCAAAATTTTCGAATCTGGCAAGGGTGTGTATAGTAACATTACTGTTCACACTAATTTTGTAATAAAAGCAACTTGTAAAAGGGTTTTCAGTGTGACATACTGATTACAGATATATAATACTTTTTATGATTTTGGGAGGTGGTACATTTCTTTAAAGGTATTGCTTAATGTTATTGACATTAACCTAATAGACAGGAGTCTTTTGCCCCCAACATCATAGAATTGATTTAATTAATATTAAGTTAAATGTTTTTCATGTTTTCAACGTGCAGACGGTTGACAAAGGAAAAGGATATTGCTATAATTAATTCACAATTGTAACATTTTTGTAATATTTAAAACAAAGATTTGCTGATACAAGAAGTGAGGTTCATTATGAGAAAATCATATGCGAAACTACTAGTAGGGGGAGCAGTGGTGTTTGCAGCAGCTGCGGGACTGCCGTTATCTGTGCAGGCAATCAATGCAATAGAAGAAAAACCTTTAGCTGGTATTACATTATCCCTTGACCGTTACTGTGAGAATGTTTTGGAAAATGTGAAGGAAGAAGAAGCGAGGATAAAAGAGGAGGAAGAGAAAGCAAAAGAGGAAAAGGGGTCTGGAGAGACGACTATTGCCTCAAATTCTTCTGACAAAGAGAGTTCTTCCGAAGAGCAGAAGGAAAGAGAAAAGCGGATTAAACTGAATCTGAAATATGATAAATTAGGTATTGCTGATGTAGATACCTATCTGAATGTCAGGGCACGCGGAAGTGAGGGTGCGAAGATTATCGGAAAGATGGTAAAGAATACGGGATGTAATATTATTTCTGAAAAGAAAGGCTGGTCAAAGATTGAGTCTGGAAATGTAAAGGGATATGTGAAGTCCGAGTATCTGATAAAAGGGGAAGAGGCAGAGAAGAAAGCACTGAAAGTAGCAACATTAAAGGCAGTTGTCGAGACAGAAACCCTGAATGTACGCTTTCTGCCATCAACGGATTCGCCGATTTATGACCAGTTGTCAGAGGATGAGGATTATACAGTAGAGAGAGAAAAACTCACCAAAGAATTTACAGCAGAGTTTATTAAGAAGCACTGTAGTAAGAAGGCAACAGAAAATGTAAATATGGATGAAATGTATAAGGATTTAGATAACTGGGTATTGCTTTCTATTGATAATGAGAAGATGTTTGTCAGCAAGGATTTTATTTCTTTGAAGTATAAACTGAACCGGGCGGTTACGATTAAAGAAGAGAGCAGGAAGAGTTCCTCTTCTAATTCGTCATCATCTAACTCATCAATTTACAGCTCTATTGTAAGTTATGCAATGCAGTTTTTAGGAAACCGTTATGTATGGGGCGGTACAAGCCTTACGAATGGAACAGACTGTTCTGGTTTTACCATGGGAATTTATAGTCACTTTGGCTATTATCTGCCAAGAACTTCGGCTGCACAGGCTGCTACAACACGTTCTGTCAGCAGCGGGGATGTCAGAGTAGGTGATTTGTTCTTCTATGGAAGTGGCTCTGTCAGTCATGTTGCTTTATATATTGGCAATGGACAGATAATTCATGCAAGTAATGAAAGAGATGGTATTAAGATATCCAGTGCATATTATCGTAAACCGTTAAAAATTGGGCGTGTTATGTAAGTTATATAGGAATTTGTACATATGGCAGGGAAAGCAAAAGGCTCTCCCTGTCATATTTTAACTTATAGGAAACTGCTCGGAATGCAGCGGTACGCCAGCAAGAGAAAGGATAAAAAATGATATTTCGAAAGCAGATTCGTGAGTTTCTAAAAGGAGAATGGGGGATTTACACCCGGGATGAATATTCTGATAAGATTATGGCAAATATCAGATACTATCACGAGAAGAACAAGACAAGTGCTTCTGTAGATGATATTACATGGAATGATTTGAATATGGATGCAGTTTTTAAGAGTATGAATCATACCAGGACTTCTGCCGGTGAAGAGCATTTGTATCATATGCTTCGTTCTCCGGTTTTTTCGGAGAAGGAGCTGCTTCGCCGGGAAAGGGTTATTAAGAGTATACAGGAGCAGGAAGAAGCCAGAAATGATTTGGAACTTGCATTATATGATATCGGAAAGGTGGACAATATTTCGGTATATGAATATCTGAGTGAGTTAAAGTCACTGCCAGGAGTCAGCAAGTGGCCGCATATAATGGCAGCACTTCTTTTGCTGGCTGGAATTGTGATGCTTTTTTTTGCTTCGACAGGATTTCTTTTTCTTCTCTTTTTCCTGATGGGAGTAAATGCCTACTTTTATTACAAGAAAAAGGCAGAGGTGTTACAGGCGATTGCACTTTTTTCCTTTATTTTGGGGACAATTCGCCAGTCTGGCAGTTTTGTGGGAATTAAACTGGAAGGCTGTGAAGAATATTTTCTTCGGTTAAAGGCATTGTCTGATAAGTTTCGGGTTTTTTGCAGATTCCGCTTTTTGGTGTCTGGCGGCAGCAGCATGTCGGGTAATTTGTTAGATTCTATTTTAGATTATATCCGAATTTTGTTTCATGTGGATTTGATTAAGCTGAGTACGATGATACGGGAAGTGCAAAAGTATGAGACGGAGCTTTTGGAACTTTATGATATGATTGGTTTTTTAGACAGTATGTTAGCAGTTGCTTCTTACCGGGAGATGTTAGAGACGTATACACTTCCTGATTTTTTGCAGATGGATGGTGAAAAAGGGTTCCAGAATATGACAGCCAGAGGGATTTATCATCCACTCTTATCCCATCCGGTAAAAAATGATTTTCAGACAGAAAAATGTATGCTTCTGACAGGTTCCAATGCTTCCGGCAAGTCTACTTT
>CANRVD010000096.1 GCA_947643145.1 uncultured bacterium
AGACTTGACAATAAGGTATAATAAAGAGAATAAACATTCATGCGTTTGTCCTGGCATTTTCCAAAAAGTATTTGACAAGTTGTATGGTTAGTGCTATCATACACTAGTGTGCCGCTTAACGAGGTCCCTTGAAGTCTGTAAGAAAGCATAAAATGTTGTTACAGACACCGTAGTTAGCGAGTAATGATAAGGAGGAACAGACTATGTACGCAATTATTGCAACAGGTGGAAAGCAGTACAAAGTAGCCGAAGGTGATATCATTAACGTAGAAAGACTTGCAGCAGAAGCAGGTGAGACAGTTACTTTTGAACAGGTTGTTGCTGTAAACGATGGTACAATGAAGGCAGGCCCTGATGTAGCAAATGCTACGGTTACCGCTTCCGTGGTAAAAGAAGGCCGTGCAAAGAAGGTTATTGTTTACAGATATAAGAGAAAATCTGGATATCATAAGAAGAATGGTCACAGGCAGACATATACACAGGTTAAGATTGAAAAAATCAATGCATAGCTTTGTGTGGCGATTCTTTTGACAGATAAGACAGGGTCGCAGAAAAGGTGACAGTATGATACGGATTACAGTTTATCAGAATGATTCTGAGAAATGTTGTGGTTTTCGGATGGAAGGACATGCAGGGTATGCAGCATATGGAAATGACATTGTTTGTGCGGCGGTATCTGCGCTGGTAATTAATACGGTTAATTCCATTGAGGTATTTACAGAGGATTTTCCTCTTTGTTCACTACATCAGGAAAAGGATTTATTTTCCTTTGAAATCACTTCTTATCCGGTCAGCAGGGATACTGAACTGTTACTGGATTCCCTTGTGTTTGGCCTTAAGGCTGTCGCAAAGGAATATGGAAAGAAATTTATTCGTTTAAAGATTAAGAGAAAGCAGGAGGTGTAAGGATATGTTAAAAATGAACCTTCAGTTATTTGCTCATAAGAAAGGAATGGGTTCTACAAAGAACGGCAGGGATTCCGAGTCAAAGAGATTAGGAGCAAAAAGAGCAGACGGACAGTTCGTGCTTGCTGGTACAATTATTTACAGACAGCGTGGAACTAAGATTCATCCGGGTAACAATGTAGGCCGTGGCGGCGATGATACATTATTTGCTTTGGTTGATGGTGTTGTTCGTTTTGAGAGAAAAGGCAGAGATAAGAAGCAGGCTTCCGTATATCCGGTTGAAGCTGAGTAATATATGACAATAGATTTTATGATAATAGAATATGTTTTTCTATTCTATTATAGAATTTTAAGAAGTAGGACTTCTGTTGTCCGTTGTTTTTTCTTATGAAGGAGAACATGAAAACGTAGGTTTAATGATACCTAAAAGGGGCTGTGGATAGCAGCCCCTTTTCTTTCAAGTCAAATATCCAGCAGTAAGCTACGGGGTATTTGATACTCGCGGCAGTCGCCAAATGCAGAGGGACTTTTAGTTCCTTGCAAGCATTGCATTTGGCTCGCTGCTTCGTGGGAATAGATAAAAAGCAGAAGGAGGGTGGAAGGATGTTTGCAGACAGAGCGGAAATTTATATTCGTTCCGGAAAGGGCGGCGATGGTCATGTCAGTTTTCGGAGAGAGTTATATGTAGCTGCTGGTGGACCGGATGGCGGTGATGGCGGACGTGGCGGTGATTTGATTTTTGAAGTGGACAAGGGGTTAAATACTTTAAATGATTTTCGACATATCCGTAAGTATTGTGCCGGGGACGGGCAGCCGGGTGGAAAAAGGCGCTGTCATGGTGCAAGCGGAAGCGATTTGGTAGTAAAAGTTCCAGAGGGAACGGTTGTAAGGGAAAAGGAAACGGGACAGGTCATTGTGGATATGTCACATGGCTGTACCCGTGAGGTAATTCTGCGCGGCGGGCGCGGCGGAAAAGGAAATATGAATTATGCCACACCAACGATGCAGGTGCCCAAATATGCACAGCCAGGCAAACCGGGCAGGGAATTAAACGTGATTTTAGAGCTGAAGACGATTGCAGACGTTGGATTAATTGGATTTCCGAATGTGGGAAAGTCCACCTTCCTTTCCAGAGTCAGCAATGCAAAGCCAAAGATTGCAAACTATCATTTTACAACATTACAGCCGATTCTTGGAGTGGTAGATTTAGAGGGAGCAGATGGCTTTGTGATTGCGGATATTCCGGGTCTGATTGAAGGGGCATCCGATGGAATTGGGCTTGGGCATGAGTTTTTACGGCACATTGAGAGAACGAAGATATTTATTCATATGGTGGATGCAGCATCTACCGAGGGCAGGGACCCAATCAATGATATCCATGTTATCAATGATGAGTTACGTAAATATAATGAAGAACTGGCGGAACGCCCGCAGGTGATTGCAGCAAATAAGACGGATGTTTTTTATGGGACAGAGGAAGAGACGGTGATTACTCTTTTGAAGGAGGAGTTTGAGCCGCTGGGAATCCCGGTATTTCCGATTTCGGCAGTCAGTGGAAAAGGAGTAAAGGAGCTTTTATATTACGTCAGGAAGCAGTTAGATGAATTAAATGAAGAGCCGACGGTGTATGAGCGGGAATATATTGTAGATAATATGACCTTTCCGGATGAGCCGTATACGGTCAGTTTTGATGAGAAAAAACAGGTTTATGTGGTGGAAGGGCCGCGGATTGAACGTATGCTTGGGTATACGAATCTGGATTCGGAAAAGGGCTTCCAGTTCTTTCAGAAATTCCTGCATACAAGTGGAATTGTAGAAGAACTAAAGGCAATGGGAATTAAAGAGGGAGACACGGTGCAGATGTATGAGCTGCAATTTGATTATTATGACTAAAACAACGAGCAGAATCAAAGCAGATGCCATGCTTGCATGGACATCTGACTTGATTTTGCGAGTGTCCATCATGAGGAACGGAGCAATGCAGAAAGCAGGGCGGGAGTTCCGAATGATAGAGAAGAATCAAAGCAGATGTCATGACAATATGAGGAAGTAAGTATGAAGGAAATAGTTCTGGAGTGGTTTATATGTGCCATAGCAGCGGCAGTGCTGATGATTGTGCACGAATTGTCCAAAGCAATTGTCTATATGGGAATACAGAAGACAAGGGGAAATAAGCGGAAATATACCCATAGTATATGGGAGGTTCACCGTTATCTTGATCCGGTTGGTATTATTCTGGCAATTACAAGCAGTGCGGCTTTTTCCAAACCTTTTATGTTTCGGATTCAGGACAAAAAGGTTAACCGGATTCTTGGAATTACCGGCTTTGCCGTGCTGTTAGTCTGCTTTATTGGAAGCGTGGCAGCATTGAATATGCATCTGTTTGGTGTGTCAGGCATGACTACTTTAGAAAATCGGGGGGACGTGGCAAAAATCATTACCCTGTTTATTCAGTATATTGCAATTCTGAGTCTGGGGATGTTGGTAACCAATTTATTTCCGGTATCCACTTTTGACATGGGGCTTTTGATTGCCGGGGCGTCTGCGCAGAAGTATCTGGGCATCATTAAAATGGATGCAGTAATTAAGATGATTTTTGTAGTGGCAGTGTTTACTGATTTAATCAGCTATGGCGGATACCGTTTTCTGGCGTTGGTTTTGAGGTGAGAATATGAGTATTTCTGTTAAATTAGAAGCTTTTGATGGTCCTTTGGATTTGCTTTTGCACCTGATTGAGAAAAATAAGATAGACATTTTTGATATACCAATCGCAGAAATTACAAAACAGTATATGGATATTATATCTGCTATGGATACAAAGGATATGGATGTTATGAGTGACTTTCTTTTGATGGCAGCCACACTTCTTCGGATTAAGTCAAAAATGCTGCTTCCAGTGGAAGTGAATGAGGATGGCGAGGAAGAGGACCCACGTGCAGAGCTGGTTGCAAGGCTTTTGGAATATAAAACCTATAAGTATGCGTCCTATGAGCTAAGGGATTTGCAGGTAGATGCGCAAAAGCAGTTATTTAAAGTACCTACAATACCGGAGGAAATCGCAAATTATCGTGAAGAGGTTGATATTTCAGAGCTTCTTGGGGATGTGACATTGGCAAAGCTGCAGAATATTTTCCGCAGTGTGATGAAAAAGCAGGTGGATAAGATTGATCCAATTCGCAGTAAGTTTGGGAAAATCGAAAAGGAAAAGATTAGTCTGCCAGACAGAATGCTTTACATAGAAGAGTATGCAAGGAAAAGGCGCAGGTTTAATTTTAGAGGGCTTTTGGAAGAGCAGGCGGATAAGATGATGGTTATCGTAAGTTTCCTAGGGATTTTGGAGCTGATGAAGGTAGGAACGCTAAAAATTGTACAGGAAAATATTTTTGATGATATATGGATTACCTATGTTGAACAGGCATAAATGGAAAGTGGAGGAAGCAATGAAATTAGCAGAACTTGAGGCTGGAATTGAGGCAATTCTTTTTACGATGGGGGAGGCGGTTGAGTTAGAGCGGCTGGCAGCCGCTACCGGGCAGGATGGGGATACCTGCAGGCGTGTGATTCGCAATATGATGGACAAGTATGCAGGAAATGACAGAGGAATCCAGATTATTGAGTTAGATGGTGCTTTTCAGATGTGTACCAAGGCATCTATGTATGAATCCATTATTAAGATTGCCCATATACCGAAAAAACATGTTTTGACGGATGTTCTGTTAGAAACCCTCTCTATTATCGCATATAAGCAGCCGATTACAAAGCTGGAAATTGAGCATATCCGCGGAGTGAAGTCTGACCATCCGGTCAATAAGCTGGTAGAATACAATCTTGTATGTGAGGCAGGAAGGCTTGATGCACCAGGAAGGCCGATTCTTTTTGCAACAACAGAGGATTTTTTAAGAAACTTTGGAATTGAGTCTTTGGATGACCTTCCGGTAGTGAATCCGGAAAAGATAGAGGACTTTAAAATAGAGGCTGAAGAAGAAATACAGCTTGAGTTGGATATTTGAATATTCTTGGATATCCGGTGTGATGAACGCTGCTTTTGCGTTCTTTTTAAGTTTGCTTTCGTTCCATTTAGTATGTTTTTTCGTGTGATAGAGGAATTTCTTAAGTTTGTTTCGTTCCACTTAGCATGCTTTTTTTCATGCAGTAGTGGAACTTCTTAGGTTTGCTTTCGTTTCTCGTGTAATAGTGGAACTTCAAACCTTCTTTCTTGAATCCATTTTATCATCAATGATATTTTCTATAATTGTTTTCTTTACCCAGATATCAAAGCTTAACATACAGATAAAAGAAAATTTTGTGAGTATTTTTCGTTTTTCCTCATCTTCAACCGTCTCAAATGTTTCATTTGATTTTTTTATCTTTCGGATGATATCACGAACCTGGGAATCGATATTGCCAAGCTGGATATCGAAAATTTCCTGATAAATATCATCCAAATCCAGACCGTTGTCACCCGGCTGGAAAAAATTGGAGGAAATAGGGTCTAAAATACTTTTGATATCGCTGATGGATAAAAAGTTTTTAAAATAGTAAATGAAGATTAAAAGAATCATATGTTCCTTTGAATACTTCTTTTTGTTGGAGGGTGGTAAAAGCTCATTTTTTGTATAATTATTTATCATGGTCTTTGTCAGAATCTTATCTTCTTCAAACCGTTTGGAGGATTTTAAGTGTTCTTCCATAAATGTGGTAATCTGGTCCATATATAGCTCAATATCTGGAATATCGTCGGGAGAGACATAATCAATATTCTGAATATTTCGAATCAGTTCTATAATTTCACTGGTATACTTATTTACTTTCTTTGTACTCATGTTTACCTCCTTTGTTGCCAAATCCGCCATGAATAAGCGTGTCATAAGTATACTCCAAAAAAAATGAGATAGCAAGTTTTTCGCTACTTTTCACACCGGAGTCACTTTTGCGGAGATACCGGCATACAATGATAGGAGGAGTGAAAGAAAAAGGGGGATAAGAGTGAGAAATAAGAGTTTATTGCGTCCGGCGAAGCATAAGCATTCTAAGAAGCTAGATGCCAGTCCGTCATTTAACGAACCAGTAATTGCAAATGCTCTTTCGACGAAATTACGGATTTCAGAGGACATTCTGGCGCAGGCGCCAATTGTAATGGGATATGGCACACACCGGTTCTGTGTGGAGAATTATCGAAATATAATAGAGTACACGCAGGATTTAATCCGTATTCAGACGAAAACAGTCAGAATACATATTATTGGGAAAAATCTGGTGATTGCTTACTTCAGGGACGATGGAATGTGTGTGATAGGGGATATTTCTTCTGTGGAATATCACTGAGGAAGGCATACCGGAACCAGGAAGGGGAAATGGGATGGTACATAGAATATTTGGATGGATTGGCGGATATCTTAAAGTACGGATACAGGGGGATAATATGGAGCGCTTTGTGAACCTGTGCAGGAACAGGGGGATAGTTCTGTGGCAGCTTTACTGGGATGCAAAGAAGAACAGGCTGTATTTTCGGATTACATTACGGGATTTTTACAAATTGCGTCCACTGGCAAGAAAGTGCAGGGTGCATCCAATTGTGGTAAAACGCTTTGGAATGCCTTTTTTGATTGGGCATATGAGGAAAAGAGCAAGCTTTTGTCTTGGCGTACTGCTTTGTTTTGGACTGGTTCTCTTTCTTTCAACCAGAATCTGGGGGATTTCGATTGAGGGGGCATCTTATCATACGGATGACAGCATTATGGAGTATCTGGATTCGATTGATATTTATGGGGGGATTGCGGGAGAGTCTTTGGAATGCAGCAGTTTGGAGGAGCAAATCAGACAGCACTTCAATGATATCGGATGGGTGTCTGTAGAAAAAAAGGGAAGCAAAATTTTTATCCGGCTTAAAGAAGTGCTTTTAGTGGACAAAGAGAAGAAAGAGAAGAAGGGGCATCTGGTGGCCGGAGAGAGCGGCAGAGTGGTTTCGATTGTAACGAGGAAGGGCACCGCAAAGGTGAAGGCAGGAGACAAGGTAAAAAAGGGAGATATTCTGATTTCCGGTGTTGTGAGGATATATGGAGATAATCAGGAGATGGTAAAAAAAGAGCTTGTTCATGCAGAAGGAACTGTAGTCATTGCTTCGGAGAAAAAATACAAGGACAGTGTTTCGAAGACTTACAAAAAGAAGGAATACACAGAGCGTACGCGTAGAATTCATGAATGGCAGTTTGGAGAAACAAAGTTTTTTTGCTATAATCCTTTAAAAAATTTGGAAACTTATGAAAAATATGATATAATCCGTGAAGGTGGAAACATTTGCTCTTTTTTATCAACGCGTTTTCCGGTTTCCCATTATGTAAAGACATTTCGTGAAATTATTTACCGGAAGGCAGAATATTCCAAAGAAGATGCGGAAAAGATTTTACAAAAGAGGTTTGCTTATTATCTTACCAGAAAAAAAGACAAGGGTTACCAGCCCAGGGAACAGTCCCTGTCTGTGAGGCTTGTAAATGGGAAATATCAGCATACCGGAACAATTCTTTTTTGGAGGGAGCAGACGGATTATCGCAGCATTTCAAAAAAGAAAGCTGTGAATACTAAAAATAAGAGGAAAGAAACAGATGGCAATAATGGAAACGGTAATTGAGATACCGGCAGAGCATGAAAAAAATATATTTGGAAGCTTTGATACGAATAGTAAGAAAATTGAGAAAGCCCTGAATGTAACAATGATTGCAAGAGATGGCAACTTAAAGCTTGTAGGAGAAGCTGGAAATGTCAAACAGGCAGAGGGGATTCTGATGCAGCTTTTAGAACTGTCGAAAAGAGGAAATACTATTACAGAGCAGAGTGTAAATTATGCGGTTGGTTTGGCACTTGACAATGATAAGACGAATCTGGTGGAAATTGATTCTGATATTGTATGCCATACCATTCAGGGAAAGCCGATTAAACCAAAAACTGCCGGTCAGAAGACATATGTTGATTTAATCCGGCAGAAAATGATTGTATTTGGCATTGGACCTGCGGGAACCGGAAAAACATATTTGGCGATGGCAATGGCGATTGATGCTTTTAAACGGGATGAGGTTGGAAAGATTATACTGACAAGACCTGCAATCGAAGCAGGAGAAAAACTCGGCTTTCTGCCGGGGGATTTACAGAGTAAGGTAGACCCATACCTGCGGCCCTTATACGATGCCTTGTACCAGATTATGGGAGCAGACAGTTATCTGCGTAATGTGGAAAAGGGATTAATTGAAGTGGCTCCGTTGGCATATATGAGAGGCAGGACATTAGATAATTCTTTTATTATATTGGATGAGGCACAGAATACGACACCCGCGCAGATGAAAATGTTTCTGACCCGTATCGGTTTTGGATCAAAAGTCATTGTTACCGGTGATTTGACGCAGAAGGATTTGCCATATGACAGCAAGTCAGGACTGGAACAGGCGCTTGAGGTTCTTGGGAAAGTAGAAGATATTGGTTTTTCTTATATGACGAATAAAGATGTTGTGCGTCATCCGCTGGTACAAAAAATCGTTACAGCATATGATGATTATGAGAAAAAGCAGGAGAGAAAAAAACAGGTGGAATCTGCCAGAAAGAAAGAGGGGGGAGAACGCCGTTCCAGTGACGGAAGGACTACGGCGGGAAGACGAAACAGGGGGACAAATTAGGAGGAAGTGCATTGCAGATACGAGAAAATAAAAAGATTAATATTATAAGTGCGGTTCTTTTATATGCAGCACCGGTTGCAGGTGTTGGCATCTTTTGCCTGTTATCAAAAGGTGATGGGATCAGCATGCTTTCAAATATTGTAATTACGTTGATTTTAGCTGGAATTTACTATACTTTATTGCACATGAACCAGGATTACCTTTATGGAAAGATCTATAATCCTCTTCTTTATTTTGGATGTTTCTTTCTGTCATTTGTCCTGCTTGGAGGAAAAGCAGGGTTTCCTTTGGGTGTATTTTGGATGTTTGCAGTAGTCATTGCCGCATTGGACAGCGGTTCAGAACTGGCTTTGGCAACACATGCTGTATTAATGGTACAGTATGCAGTGCTGTTGTTTCCAAAGGATACGGGATTTTACCGCTTTTCGGCATATATTTTGCTGGGAATTGTCGTGGCGCTTCTTTTTTCACAGCTTTTGGAGAAACGGGCAATTCCATATATGTTACTGATTTTGCTTAGCTGTGACGGAGTATTGCAATGCGTTGTGTATCAGTTTAATATAAAAGAAATCAGCGCACATCCTGTTGATATTCTGGTGGAGCTTTTCAGCCTTCTTGTTTTTGTAGTGGTAGGATATCTGTATCTTGGTTATCGTGAGAAGTGCGAACAGGCAGAGGAGTCTTTTGAGGAGGAAGAACTGTCTGTAAAAGAGTTGGATGCAGAACGGGAAGAGCTCTTTTTGGAGGGACAGGCCAAAAAGCTGCGGGAGGCTTTTCAGACAGGAGTCTCTGACTTGTTTGCC
>CANRVD010000097.1 GCA_947643145.1 uncultured bacterium
TACGCAATAAATACAATAGCCGCAATCTTAGAAATTTCAGATGGCTGAAACTGTACCGGGCCAAATCTGATCCAGCGCTTTGCGCCGTTCAAATCAACACCGATAATTAATACAATCCCTTGCAAAAAAACTGCTACAAGATACAGCAGATGTACTAATGTAAGCTTCGTCCGTAAAAAATGCTGCATAAAAATCTGGTAATCCATCATAGAAACCACAACCATACCGATTGTTCCCAGAACCAGACAAAAAAGCTGGGATTTTACATAACGGAATGGATTATTTTTTAAAGCTGCTGTATAATAACCTGCACTGTAAATCATAACCACACCAAAAAGTGCAATTCCAATTGTTAAAAATAGCAGGGCGTAATCATACTGTCTCGTATAGCGGCTTTCCTTCCGCCTTTTATCATTGGAAGCTCTGCGGTACTCTCCTGTTGTACCACGATAAGCATATTCCAATCTATCCATATACGGGCCTCCATCCCGTCAGCAGCTCCTATATTATATTGCATTTACATATTCTTTAAAGAGCGTTCCTCTTTCCTCATAGCTTTTAAACATATCCCAGCTTGCACATGCCGGTGACAACAATACAGCATCTCCGGCAGCCGCCTGCTCACTGCTGACTTCTACTGCTTCTTTCAGGCTATCCACCAATATTACATTTGAAAATCCGGCATCTTTTGCAGCTTTTGCAATTGCATCTTTCGTCTCTCCAAGCAGCACCAGACATTTCACCTTATCCCCAAAAGAAGCTATCCACTCATCATAAGAGGAGTTCTTATCATATCCACCGCCAATTACAACAGTAGGAGATACCATAGCTTCAACCGCTTTTATGGCAGCATCCGGATTTGTTCCCTTTGAGTCATTGTAGTATTTCACACCGTTTACTTCCCTGACATACTCAATACGGTGCTCTACTGCATTAAATTCCTTAACCGCTTTGCGGATGCACGTGACCGGGACACCAGCATGCATGGTAATCGCAACAGCAGCCATAACATTTTCATAATTATGCTTTCCTAAGAGCTTCATATCATGAATGGTGCATACAGGAATCCGTTCGGTATCACAATACACAATCTGTTCTCCCTCAAGCCAGATTCCACGTTCCAGCGTGCGTTCACTGCTAAACCAGAAAACATCTGCCGGAATCTCTCCTGCAATCTTTTGCAGATATGCATCTTCATAATTTAATACGCAAATCTGTTCTTTCGTCTGATTCTTCGCAATCTGTGCCTTTGTTTCTACATAGCACGCCATCGTATGATGACGGTTCAAATGGTCTGGTGTAATATTTAAAATTGCACTGACCTGCGGGCAGAACCGGTGAATCGTTTCCAACTGGAAGCTGCTGACTTCTGCAACCGTTACCGAATCCTCTTTCATCTCTAATGCATACTCTGTATATGGCATTCCAATATTTCCCACAACGAAGACACTTTCAAAATATGTTTTCATAATCTCCCCAGTCAACGCTGTCGTCGTTGTTTTGCCATTTGTTCCGGTAATTGCAAAAACTTTTCCTCTGCCACATACATATGCAAGTTCAATTTCTCCCCAGACAGGGATTTTCTTTTCCTGCATCTCTATCACAAATGGCAGGTCTGTAGGAACTCCTGGACTTAATACAGCAATATCAATCCTATCCATAATCTGTCCCGGAAGTTCTCCTAAGATTAAATCAAACTTCAATTCTTCCGGAAGCTTTTTCTTAATCTCCTCATA
This sequence comes from uncultured bacterium, assembly GCA_947643145.1. Taxonomy (GTDB): domain Bacteria; phylum Bacillota; class Clostridia; order Lachnospirales; family Lachnospiraceae; genus Butyribacter. The sequence continues at coordinate 1,737 of CANRVD010000097.1, forward strand.
GTCTAACTTTGCATTGCTGTCAAAGAGGATAATATTTGCTTCCTTCTTTGCCAAAAGCCTTACTGCTGCAATTCCGCTGATTCCCGTACCAACCACCAAAAAGGTCTTATCTTTTAACTCCATGTTATTTCCTCGTTTCTGCGCCGCTCTCTTCTAAAACCGGTCTGTGCCATATGGCGCCCGGGCACAACACCAAATCCCATTGTAATGCAACCTTTTGAAGAAAGCAATATAGATTACATCTATTCTCCCTCTTCTTCTTTCTTCTCCTCTGCTTCCCCCCTCTCTACACCCAGATATGGCAGGGCATCGTCTAACAGCTCTGATATCACAGGAGCCGCTATCTGTCCGCCATAGTAGATTCCTTCCGGCTCATCAATTAAGACAACTGCCAGTACAACCGGATTGTCAGCCGGAGCAAACCCAAGGGTAGACGCAATATAGCGGTTACTGCTTCTTGGAAGCTTTTCAGATGTTCCTGTCTTGGCGCCCACTTGATACCCCGATACTGCTGCTTTACTACCGGAACCTTCCGAAACAACCGACTCCAAAATCATTTTCATGTTTTCTGAAGTCTCCTTAGATACAACCCCCTCTTTCTCTTTATACTCTAATTGCTTTACTACGGTTTTATCGGAACTTTCTAACTTAACGCCAAAATGCGGTGTTATCATTTTCCCACCATTGATTACAGCGCTGACTGTTGTCAAAAGCCGCAGCGGCGTTAGCTGAAAGGACTGCCCAAAAGACATGGTTGCCAGTTCTACCGCCCCGACATTTTTCTTCTGATGCATAATGGTTGCTGCTTCTCCCGGAATATCCACACCTGTCTTTTCCAGAATCCCAAGCTTTTCCATGTTCGAATACATTCCATCAACTCCTAGACGCGCACCAACCTCCATAAATACAGGATTACAGGAGTTTTGTATTCCCTGTACAAAGGTTTCTGCACCATGCCCGGTTGTCTTATGGCAGCGGATTCTTCTATCCTCTACAATTTTATACCCGGGACAACTAAAAGTATCCGTCAGTTTTACTACATTTGACTCCAAGGCAGAAGTTGCTGTAACAACCTTAAAGGTAGATCCCGGTTCATATGTATCGCTGACGCAGTGGTTTCTCCACATCTGATTTAATAATTCCTGCTTTTTCTTTTCGCTGTAATTCTTTTTTGTCGGCAACTCATACGGATTGTTTAAATCAAATTCCGGTACATTTACCATTGCATAGATTTCCCCGTTCTGCGGATTCATCATAATAATGCGGACATTTTTTGCATTTTTGGCTTTCATGACCTTTTCGGCAGCCTGCTGTGCAAATTTCTGTAAATTTACATCCAGACTGCAATACAGGTCATCTCCTGCTACTGGTTCAATTCTGTCCTCAACTGCCCCGTCAATCTCAATTCCTCTTGCGTTCGTAGTTGTCAGAATACTGCCATCCTGCCCGGAAAGATTTTCGTCATATTTTACCTCAAGCCCCAAAATCCCCTGATTGTCTCCGCCTGCAAATCCAATCACCTTAGATGCCAAATCATTGAATGGATAATATCTCTTATAATCCTCATCTACCATCACCCCATCCAAGTTCATTTTACGGATTTTATCAGAAATCTCCTTTTCCACATTTGTCTTAATTTTCTCTCTGGAAGATTTCTTTTCCACCCTCTGCCTTACCTTTTCTTCCTCAATATCCAGCAGTTCTGATAAAACCTGAATTACCTTTTCCTTATCGGTGATTTGGTTGTGTATGACAGATATTGTAGATACTGGCTTGTTGCCCGCTATTTCAATTCCGTTTCTGTCATATATTTTCCCCCGCTCAGCCTTTATCGCACGCTCTCTCTGCTGTACCTGCTTTGCCTTTTCTCCATAATAATCTGCTTTGACCAACATTAAATAGGAAAGTCTTCCAGTCAAAGCCACTGTCAGAAAACAGATAACGACAAAGGAAAAAAGAATCCTTTGCCGCTGTGGCGTCTTACAATTTCTCATAGCATCCCTCCGCATAAAGACTCTCTATTATTCTTATTTCGCAAAAGGCATACTTATTCATAAAAAAGTTAATTTTCCTCGCCATCTCCCCCCTCAGCAACAGGATAGTCCTTGTCACTATATCCGCCATCCGGAGCTTCCTTTGTGGAAGGAATTTTAATATCGGTTGCTTTTGTTCTGTCCTTTCTCTTTGTATCATCACTCTGATACAAATTCAGCAGCGGGAGGATTTCCTTCATTACCTGACTGGAAAACTCAGTTGCATACACACTGTGCGCCTGATCTTTTACCTGCGGTTCGTCCACGGTGACATAAATCATCACCTCCGGCTTCTCAATTGGTGTAAACCCGGCAAAAGAAACCAGATAATTTCCCCTGCCTGTCGGATGCTTCTCCGCAGTACCTGTTTTCCCGCCAATCTCATATCCCGGCACGGCCGCAGGACTTGCAGTACCTTCCTCTACTGTTTTAAAAAGATAGTTTCGAATTTTTTCACTGGTACTTTCCGTAATTACCTTACGAACCAAAGAATTCTGCCTCGTAGATACCAAGACTCCCGCATCACTGGTAATTTCCTTTACCACATGCGGTTCATAGTAATTGCCGCCATTTATAGCTGCCGAAAATGCTGCCGCAAGCTGTATCATTGTCACAAACTGCCCCTGTCCAAAACTTGAGGTTGCAAGCTCAACCGCATGCATTCTCTCCTCGGAAAAGACAGCTCCGGTTGCTTCTCCTGGCAAATCAATACCAGTCTTTTTACCAAATCCGAAATTATCCACATAATCTACAAATTTTTTTCTGCCCAAATCGGCTCCAAGCTGCATCATTACATCATTGCAGGACTCCATCAATGACTGGCAGATATTAATGGTTCCGTGTCCGCCTTTATAAAAACTGGTACATTTAATCTGAATCCCGTTTACCTTCTGATAACCGTCACATACATAACCTCTTCCGGCTGAAGTCACCCCTTCATCCAGACAGGCTGCTACTGTCATTGGTTTAACAGTAGATCCCGGCTCAAACTGGTCACTGATGCAGTAATTTCTCCAAAGCTGATTCAGTTTTTCAGACTTCTTTTCATCCGTCATCTTCTTTATCTTCTCTTCAGAATACAGACCAGACAAATCCCAGGGGTCATTTAAATTGTATTCCGGATAGGAAGACATTGCATAAATTTCACCATTCTGCGGGTTCATAATAATACAACCCATATTCTTCGAACCTGTTTTTTCCTGAAATTCCTTCATCTTTCTCTCCAGGATTCCCTGTACATTTACATCAATTGTTGAAACAATATTATTTCCGTTTACTGGTTCTTTGACTGTCTCTACCAAATCAAGGTTTGAATCAAAATAACCATATCTTCGCCCGTTGGAGCCTGTCATCTCATCATTATATTGTTTTTCGATTCCCCAGATGCCGTCACCGTCCGAAGAACAAAAGCCAATCACTTTGCTTGCAGCCGTCGAATAAGGATAATACCGTTTGTACCGTTCCTCAAAAGTTACCCCCTTAATATCTCTATCCTTTTCTGTAAGTTCTTTAAATTCCTGAACCTTTGTCTTTGATATTCCACGGTACTTCTTAATAATATAATACTGTGAATTTGGATTCTTCTGCAAAATTTTATCAAGCCTGCTGCTTTTAATTCCAAAAACCTTTTCCAACGCCTTTGCCGTTGCCGTTGTATACGTCTCTTTAGTTGAAATTAAAACAGGGTCTAATACCAAATCATAAACTTTCCTGCTGACTGCAAGCTTATTCCCGTTACGATCTGTAATATCCCCTCGCTTGTAATTAATCTCTTTGCTCCTGTAACTCTGCTGGGAAAGAACTTTTTTCTCATATACACTTCCCTTTTCGTAATTTAACTGCAGGATTCGTCCCACCAGTACGACAGAGACAAGGACTATCAATATAAAAACAATAAGAATACGAGAAAACAGCCGTCTGGTTCCAACCTTATTCCGTTTTCTCGTATCTACTGCCCGTCTGCTCATATACTAATCCTCTACTCCTGGTATGTCTGCATATTGCTTTACCATATCGCTTTTCTTATTACTATAGGTAAAAATCTGATTATTTTTTGCCTGTTTCATTTTTAACTTATTGGTTGCTTTCTCATAAATCTCTGCTAAATCCACCGAGTCTATGATTTCCTGATATGCTTCCTCATTTTCCTCCCGCTGCCCTGCTATATTAGACTGTAATGCTACAATCTCATCTTTCATACTATGGACTTCATTCTGTGTTGAGAGGTAAGAAAAGCTGATAGCTATTACTGCACAAAGCATTGTTGCTAAAAAGAGAAAACTCTTTCCGCTAATTCCCGGTAAAGTTACCGGCTGCCGCCTTGGCTGATGTCTTCTTTCCGGCCTTCTTTCAACCTCTTCCCTTCTTCTCGGTACCGCTGTTACTTTGCGGACAGTATTTCCTTCTATATAAGGATGTTCCTGATAACCAGAGGACTGAGTATTCTTCCTGCCATAATGTTCGCGGCCATAATTACTCCAGTCAATAGCCATATCCTTTCATCTCCTTCCCTATCTTTATTCCCCTTCTATATATGTTCAAAAACCCTCAATTTTGCACTTTTAGAACGTGGATTCTCCTCCATTTCTTTTTCCGATGGCAATATCGGTTTTTTGGTAACCAGCTTTCCTTTCGGCTTGTTTCCACATACACATACCGGAAAATCCGGCGGACAGGTACATGGATTTTGCGCCGTCCGGAACGCTTTTTTTACAATTTTGTCCTCCAGCGAATGAAATGTAATAATACAAAATCTTCCTCCCGGATTTAACAAATCAATCATATCACTAAGATTTCTTTCCAGTACTTCCAGTTCATGATTCACCTCAATCCGTATTGCCTGAAAAGTTCTTTTTGCAGGATGCCCACCCTGCTTTTTCATTTTCATAGGAATCGAATAGCTGACGATATCTGCAAGCCTGCCTGTTGTCAGAATCGGTTCCTTCTGCCTCTCTAATACTATATTTTTTGCGATGTTCTTTGCAAACCTGTCCTCTCCATAATCACGAATCATATGAAAAAGTTCGTTTTCTGTATATTCATTGACAACAGTGGCCGCTGTCAAATTCTGGCGGTTGTCCATACGCATATCTAACGGTGCGTCCATGCGATAGGAAAATCCTCTTTCCTCTGTATCAAGCTGAAAAGATGATACCCCTAAATCCAATAAGATTCCATCTGTTTTTTCAATTCCCAGATTATGCAGCACATTTACCATATCAGAATAGTTGCTTCGAACAATTGTTACTTTTTGTCCAAATTTACTTAACCGTTCCTTACTAACTGTAACTGCATCTTCATCCTGGTCTATCCCCACAAATCTGCCTTCTGCTTTCAGTTTAGAACAGACAACGCTGGCATGACCTGCCCCGCCGAGCGTTCCATCTACATAAATCCCATCCGGCTTTATGGATAGCCCATCCACAACTTCCTGAAGCAATACTGATTTGTGATTAAATACCATAATCCCCTCCACATTTAAAGACTTCTACAGAGAAATATCCAACTCATCCATAGCATCCTCTAATGCACCGTCATCCTCTGCTAATTCCTGTGCCTCCAGACGTTCCTTATCCCAAATTTCTACTCTGTTCATCATTCCCACAAATACAACTTCTTTTTCCAAAGCAGCCGCCGTCCGCAACATAGATGGAATCAGAATTCTGCCCTGCTTGTCCAGTGAGACATCCATCGCTTTAGAAAGAAATTCTCTTTGTAATTTACGTGTATTCTGGTTAGACGGAAGATTCTGCAGCTTGTCTACAAAAGCCTGCCACTCTTCATTTGGGTATAAAAAAAGGCAACCATCCAAACCACGCGTTACCACAAAGTTTTCTCCCAAGTCTTCCCGATATTTGGCAGGAATGATAATCCTGCCCTTGGCATCAATCGAGTGCTCGTATTGTCCCATGAACATGATTATCACCTGCCCTTCCGTTCTGGTAAGGTATTTGTTTTCCAGTCTCTGCTGTAACCATATCATTCACTCTTGGTTACATTCCTCTTGTTTATCAAAAACCCTAGTGCCAAAATGCCTTCCCCAAAGCATCTCACCACTTTATTGGATTTTTTCACCACTTTTCCCCACTTCCCACCACTTACTATGTTATTTTATCTCTTTTTTGGGAATTAATCAAGTATTTTTTTAACAAAAAGGAACAGCAACCCGCAACCGCCACCCCTGCTGGTAAACCGGCATCCTAATCCTATAAGTCAAAAAAGGTGAATGTACAGAATAAAATTCTATACATTCACCTTTTTATGATTCATTTTTTTAATAATATAACTTTTAGCTTTTCCCACAACAGTTTCCACCACTTAAATAAAAGGATGATCCCAGAAACGATAACCAATGCAATCGATAAAAGCTGCGACACCGCAAGCGGCGTCCCAAAAAGCTTTAACTGATCCGTCCGAAGTCCTTCTATCCAGGCTCTTCCCAGTCCATACCCAAAGAGATATATCAGAAATAACTGTCCCTTAAATTTTCGTTTTTTGGTATAAAGCAAAATAACAACAAGGACACCAAGATTCCACAAAGATTCATATAAGAAGGTTGGATGAACCTGAATATAGGCAATCCCATCATTTTCTACCAGATGTCTCATAATATCTGTATTAAGATCACCCATGCGAACCTGAGAACGCTTTATCTGCATAGCCAACAAATTGTCCGTATAACCGCCGAATGCCTCACGATTAAAAAAATTGCCCCATCGTCCAAAAATCTGCCCTACCAAAAGTCCGACACAGGCTGCATCCGTAAGTTCCCAAAAGGAAAGCCGGCGCACTTTGGCAAATACAAAGGTAGTGATTACACCAGCAATGACTCCACCGTAAATTGCCATACCACCACCGCGGATATTAATAATTTCTGCCGGATTCTCACTATAATAATCCCAGCTAAACAACACATAATACAATCTGGCACCAATAATCGCAAAGATAATATCCCATAATGCCAAATCCAGCATAACCTCTTTATCCTGTCCCAGTCTTTTTGCCTGCCAGCTTGCCATAAAAAAACCGGCTATCATACCAATCGCTATAATGATTCCATAGTACGCAATGGAAAAACCACCAATTGATATCGACTTTCCCAAAGAATCAATCGAAATTCCCAAATGTGGAAAACGAATATCAGCTCCCATAACTCTCCTCATTTCTGTGCAAAAATAAATTAAAATTCTTGCAATATTTGCACAAACAACATACAATCACAAACAATCTATTTTCCCATCATTTCCCGCGCGCTTTCTATCAGTTAAAAGCCCACACATGCAACAGAATGTAAAATCTGCAGCTTTCAGGAAAAATTTTATTATACATTAAAGCGGAACACTATAAACCGAAATTTCATCATGTCTATACAATTCCGTCCTTTCACAT